>DASRCB010000438.1:0-11634 GCA_035653295.1 Bryobacteraceae bacterium | reverse complement strand
CGCCCGGCGAAGATCTCGTACATGACCAGGCCAAGCGCGTAGATGTCGCTTTGGACAGTGACTTCGGCGCCCGCGAGCTGCTCCGGCGACATGTAGGCCGGCGTGCCGCTCCGGATGTCGGCGCCGCGGATTTCTTCGGCCACGCCCGCCAGGCCGAAGTCCATGATCAGCACCTGGCCGCGCCCGTCGATCATGATGTTTGCCGGCTTGAGGTCGCGATGCAGGACTCGCTGCGCGTGCGCGGCGGCCAGACCCGCGCAGAGGCGGCGCACGATTTCGACGCCCTTGTCCACCGGCAGCCGGCCGATGCGGGTGAGCAGCGAGCCCAGGTTCTCGCCATCGACGAACTGCATGGAGATGAAGGGCACGCCTTCGAATTCGCCCAGATCGTACACGCGGCAGACGTTGGGATGCGTGATCTGCCGCGCGATGCGGACCTCGTTGTAGAAGCGCGCCAGCAGGGCGGGATCGTGGGCCGCGGTTTCGGGAAGGAATTTCAGGGCGACGGTCTGCGCCAGCCGCAGGTCCGTGGCGCGATACACCTCACCCATGCCGCCCTTGCCGAGCTGGCCGACGATGCGATAGCGGTCGGCCAGCAGCGTGCCCGGAAGGAAGCGGCCTTCATCCAGGTCGGCGATCGCGGCGGAGACGCGCGAGGACGACGACGGCATGGCCATGGTGGCGATGGTCGTGCCCGCGGTGGACCGCCGGGCGCCAAGGGGCACGCCGCATTCGGGACAGAAACGGCTGTCGACTCCGATATCGGAGGCGCAGCCCGGACACTGGGGCATTCAATCCAGTATGCCGCGCATATCAATGGTCCGCGAACCACGCCAGAACGCGCCGCCGGAACTCCTCCGGCTGAGCGGTCGAAGCGCCGGTGTGGAGCGCGTTCGGAACCAGCCAGAGCACATCGCGGGGATTCGCCGCCTCGAGCCGCTGCGAGTTCCAGGGCGGCGTGCGGAAATCCGCCAGGCCGTGGATGAGCAGAATCGGCGTGGATGCGTGCGCGATGCTTTCCACCGGCGAGACGCGGCGCAGATCGAGGCCGTAGATCCAATTCGCGTAAGCCAGGGAGCTTTCAACGACAACGGCGGCCAAAACCGGCGGCACGTGGACCATTTGGCGGACCCGGTACTCGGCGATTTCGCGCAGATCGGCGTAGGCGCATTCGGCGACGATTGCTGCGAAGGCGGGCTGCAGTCCCGCCGCCTGGATCAGAATGGAAGCGCCAAGCGATTCGCCGAGACCGTAGACTTTCGCGCAACCGGCGCTCCTCATCCATGCGGCCCCGCCAGGCACGTCATATTTCTCCAGCAGGCCATAGGTGACGAAATCGCCCCCGCTCGCGCCGTGCGCTCGGCTGTCGGTTCAGCAGCACCGAGTAACCCGCATCGAGGAACATGGGAGCAAATCCCTGAGCGCTGACACGGTAGTCAGCGATGCCGTGAAGCACGGCGACACAGTTTCCGTTCGGTTTCTGTGACTGGAGCCACCACGCGCTGAGCTTCACGCCGTCGCGGGCGCGTATGGTGATGGTGGCGGCGTTGCGGGGACACGGGCCGATACGGCGGTACGGTCGCAGCGTCATCCTGCAGAAGACCGCGCCGATGACAAGGAGCAGCAGAGCTGTTACGGCGGCCAGCGCGCTGGCGGATACAAGAATTCGTCGGATCACGTCCGCAGCTGACTGGGATTACGACTAACGGCGGATCGATGTTCCGGCCATTCCCTCAACCTGCAGAGGGCGGCTGCATTTCTGCATAACGGAAGAACAATGCCTCCAGGCCAAACAGGAACGCAATGTCGACGCAAAGCCGATCCAACCAATGCGGGCGTAGACGCCGGTTTGGTCGTTAAGTCTGCGGTTGAGAATCGCCAGCAGCGCCGGTACCGCAAGAAGGATGGTCAGCAATGACCAGGCTCGTTGCATGACGTGCGAATCACCGCTGGCACGCGGGACCAGTCCTGGCCGGCCGAATCGCGGCTGGCCGAATTTCGGCCAATCTGAAGAAGGGCGATGGCGCCGATCATGAGAGGCCACGCGGCGAGGCGCAGCGGCCGCTCGTGGCCGAAGCAGAAAAGCGCCGTGCAGCCAATGGTGAGGGCACACCCGAGCTGCGCGGTCTTTGCCAGCCTGTCGCGGCGCGTTATCAGGGCGCCGCCGAACCAGGGTCGCTCATCGTCTGTATGGAGGGATTCGGACGTCTGCTTCCAGGCGTAACGGCTCATGGCGAGAGCGGCGATTCCAAATGCGACGAAAATCAGGCCGACGGGAATGCTCGCCGGGAAGACACGAACGGAGACGACCAGAGCGGACAATCCCAGCAGGACGCAGACGACAGCGATGGTTCGGGTGAGGGCTCTTTCGATCGACGGTTGCAACATTGGGCCAGCGCTGATCGCCATACTCGAAGCGCGTGGCTCTCGTACTACGCGCCTTTCGCCGTTGCCGCCCAGTCCTCCGGGACCTGGCCTTCGGGTAGCAGCTCGCCCTTCTCCAGATGCCGCACGATAGTCGCGAAGCGCGCCGCGTGCGGGTCGTGCGTCACCATCACGATGGTCTTCCCGAACTCCTTGTTCAGCCGCGACAGCAGCGTGAGCACGTCCTGCGCCGACCCTGCATCGAGATTTCCAGTAGGCTCGTCGGCAAGGATGAGGTCCGGATCCGTAACGATGGCGCGGGCGATGGCCACGCGCTGCTCCTGACCGCCGGACAGCTGCTTCGGCAAATGCGTGAGCCGATCGCCGAGACCCACCAGCCTCAGCGCCGTGGCCGCATGCTCCATGCGCTCCTTCTTCTTGAGGTTGGTCAGCTTCAGCGGCAGCTCCACATTCTCGATCGCCGTCAGCACCGGAATGAGGTTGAACGACTGGAACACGAAGCCGATATGCACATTGCGCCAGTGCGCGATCTGCCGGTCAGAGAGCGCGCGCAGGTCCTCGCCGAGCACGCGAATCTGGCCCTCGCTGGGGCGGTCCATGGCCGCGATCAAATGCAACAGCGTTGATTTGCCCGAGCCTGAGGGCCCCATGAGCGCCACGAACTCGCCCTTATGGATGTCGATGTCGCAGTTCTTCAAGGCAACGACGCGGAACTCGTCGCGCACATATTCCTTCGTAAGATCGCGTGTTTGGATGACAGTTTCGCTCATGTTCACACCTGTTTTGGGCGCACTTTCTGGCCGTCCTTCAAATCCGCCGGCGGATTGACGATCAGGTCCTCGCCGCCGATCAGGCCGCTTTCCACCTGTACTCCATCTGCCGTCGTGCCGGCTACCTTTACCTGCTTCCGTACTGCGTGCTCATCGACGATAACGAACACGGTGTTATCGCGTATTGCCGAGGAAGGCACCACCACCAGCGCCTGCGACGGGGCCGCCGTTTTCCCGGAGGTCTCGTTCGCAAGAAACGCCACGCTGGCGTTCATTTCCGGACGCAGATAGTCGTCCGGATGCTCGATCTGCACCTTCACCTGCACCGTGGCTTTCTGGCGATTCGCTTCGGGCGAAATCTCCTCGATGTAGCCCTGATACTTCCGATCCGGGTAGGCATCGGTGGTGACCACGCCGCGCTGCTTCGGCCCCAGCTTCGCGAAATCGTTCTGATTGATGTCCAGCTCCACCTGCAGATCGTTCAGGTTCGCCAGCGAGACAACATAGCCCTTGGCGCCTTTGTCGCCGACGAAGCCGGTCGTCACGAATTCGCCCTTTTCGACATTGCGCTCGAGGATGGTGCCGGTAACAGGCGCCCGGATGATCGTATTGTCGAGCTGCGTTTTGGCGTAATCGAGATTGCCCTGCGCCTGCTCCACCTGAGCGCGAGCGGCCTCGATCTCTTCCTTGCGCGGCCCGAGCTTCTCCAGATCGTAGGTGCGCTCCAGGGAATGGAACTTCGCCTGGGCCTGGTCGAACCGCGATTGCGCGTCGTCGAGGGTCTGTTTCGACATCACCCCCGATTTGACCAGTTCAATGGTGCGATTGAGCGTCACCTGAGCGTTGGCCATGTCGGCGCGCGCCTGCTCCATGTCTGCGTTCGCGCGCGCGATCTCCTCCGGCCGGGAGCCGTTCTCCAGCTCCGCAAGACGGGCCTTCAGGTTTGCCAGCTGGCCCTGAGCCTGCAGCAGCTGCGCCCGATACTCGTCGTCCTCGAGGCGCACCAGCACCTGACCTTCTTTCACGTGATCGCCCTTGTCCACGCCAATCCAGGCGACCTTGCCCACCACCTTGGAAGCGACCTCGATCTTGTGCGCGGCGATGATGTAGCCGGTCGCGTTGAGAATCACGGGATCCGACGAGCCCGGACCGCCCACCGACGCCGGCCGCACCCGCACCGTCTCAACCTCGGTAGCGGCATTGAGCTTCGTCCACGCAAACCGGCCGGCCCCCAGCAGCACGAAAACGGCGATACCGATGATGATCCAGCGCGTCGCCCATCGGGAAGGCTCGGTGTGCGGCCGCTTCTGCGACCGATCGATACGAAGGCTCTTCAGTTCGGAATCCATGACTGATTCAAATCTCGCGAAGCGCGGTGAGAATCTCCTTCTTTGCGGCCATGCGGGCGGGCAGCAGGCCGCCGAGCGCGCCCATAAACAGCGCGAAGATTACCCCGCCTGCCATGATTGGCAAGGTCACACGGAAATTGAAGGCGATCTCGCTGAAGGTGATGAAATCGCCGATTCCCGTTTCGACATTGTTCAACGGCAGTACCAGCACACAGCCCAGCAGGCCGCCGAGAATGGCCAGCACCAGCGACTCCGTGAAAAAGCTGAACAGAATGCTGCCCCGCGAGAAGCCAAGCACCCGCAGCGTGCCGATCTCCTTGGCCCGCCGCGCAACCGCGGCGTACATCGTATTCATGGCGGCAAAGCTGCTCCCCACCGCCATGATGATCGAAACGAAAATGCCCAGCGCCTGCAGCGGCGCGCCGGAAACGGTCTGGGCGTCGTAATAAGCCTGTTCCGTTTGCGCCTTCACGTTGAGGCGCCGGTCATCGTTCAGTCTGTTTACCAGCGCGGTTACCGACGCGCGATCCTGCGCGCGCACCAGCACCGAACTCAGCCCGTCCTGGCGATTGAAGTCGGAACTGATCTGCCCGAGGTCGCCGAAAATCTCGCTGTTCAGTGCGGAACGGCCGCCATCCATAATGCCGACGATGTCCCACAGGCCTTTGCCGAAGCGGAGTTGCCCGCCAAGCCGCGCGGCGGGATAGCGGTTGGCCACCGACTTCCCCACCACGATCTCGCGATGGCCCGGATTGAACCAGCGGCCCTGCGCCAGTTTCAGGTCGCGCATCTCGATCCCAATGGGATTCAGGCCGCGCAGCGTCACGTTCATGCCGCGCGGATTCTCGGCGCTCTGCAGGTTGATAACGGTGACCATTTCCAGAGAGGCCATCTGTTCGCCGGACGCGTTCTTTGCGATGCCGGGCTCGAATTTGAGGTCCTGAAATACTTCGCGGGTGATGGCGCTGGTCAGCTCCGAGGTGCCGCCCTTGCGCAGCACGAGAATCTGCAGCGGGTTTCCCGTTGACGCGAACGCCGTTCGCAGGCCGCTCACCAGAGCGAGCACGGCCAGCAGCACCGCAACGGTAAGCGCGATGCCCAGGGCCGTCATTACCGTCGTGGTTCGCCTCACCACCAGGTTGCGCAGGTTATATGCGATGGGGATGGCCATGACGTCCTCTTATCCGGCGTAGCGCAGCGAATCGATTATCGAAGTCCGCGACGCGCTGTATGCGGGCACGAATGAGCTGATGATACCGATCACGATCGCCGCGGCCAGCGCCGTGGCCGCCACCCCGGGCGTAAAGAACAGGTTGCGGAAGAACGCCGCCGTGAATGGGAAGTTGCGGACCATGGTGCACAGCCCGCCGGCAAGCAGGGAACCCAGGACGCCTCCAATACCGGCGATCACCACCGCTTCGCCGATGATGATGCCCAGGATCGACCCGCGCGTGAAGCCCAGCGTCTTCAGCACCCCAACCTCACGCACTCGCTCGCGCACGGACATCGAAATGGTGTTGGCCGAAACCAGCAGAATGGTGAAAGTGACCGCGCCGCAGATGGCCGCGAGAAACAGCTTCAAATTACCGAGAAACGCAATGAAGCTGAGCTGGAACGCTTTCTCCGACTCGGTTTTCGTGGGATACGGCGAGTTGGCGAACATGTCGTCGATGGTCTGCGCCACCTTCGGCACATCGTTCGGATTATCCGCTTCCACCGACAACGCGCCGATCAGGTCCTGCTGGCTGTTCCCGCCGAGCGCCTCGCGCAGGTACTGGTAATTGAAGTACAGCGACTCTTCTTCCGTATCCGTCGGATCATCGTAAATGCCCACGATTGTCAGCTCGGGATTTACCGGAAAGATATCGCCCTGAATGTTCACCTTGTCGCCGATTTTGAAGTTCAGGCGGTTCGCGAGCTTCCGTCCGACAATGCAGCCCGACCGCATGTGGATGAACTGCTGTTTCTCATCCTCCGGCATGGTCAGCTCGGAGCGGATGTTGAAGAAATGATCGGGCTCGACGACCAGTCGCGCGAAAAAGTTCTTGGGGTCGCGCGCGTCCTTGTAAACGCCGCCGAACCACTGCCAGATCATCGCGTCGCGAACGCCGGGAACCTGGCGGATGCGCTGTTCGAACGAGACCGGCAGCGGCTGGGTGATGGACACGCGGTGATGCACCACCAGACGAAGCGCCTGCGCCGGCGTCGCGTCCGTGGACAGAAAGAGCACCGTGTACATGGCCATCAGCACGCCCAGAAGGCACAGGGAAACGGCGATACTGGCAATGGTCAGCAGGCTTCTGCGGCGGTTCCGCAGGCTGCTTCGGAAGATAAAAGAGAAGTATCGCAACATAGCAGCAACCGGTACTCAGGCCTCCTCGGCGCCTGTTTGCTCGATTGATTTTAGTGTACTTTGTCTATCAGGATGCGCCATTCTCAACCGGCGAGTGACGGAGTTGCGCCGGTAAGCGCCGATGAGCAGTACATGCGTGACGCGCTGCAACTTGCGCGCGAAGCGGAAGCCGCGGGCGAGGTTCCCATAGGCGCCGTGCTCGTGGCCGGTGGCGAGATTCTGGGGCGCGGACGAAACGCCCCGATTGCGCTCGCCGACCCCACGGCGCACGCGGAGATGATGGTCCTGCGCGAGGCCGCCGCGGCCGCCAGGAACTACCGGCTCGAGGATGCCACGCTGTATGTCACGCTCGAGCCCTGCGCCATGTGCGCCGGCGCGCTGGTGAACACACGCGTGGGCCGCCTCGTTTTCGGAGCGCGCGACCTGCGTTTCGGCGGCGTCCGGAGTAAGTTCCGCATCGCCGATTCGGAGCTGCTCAACCATCGCGTCGAGGTCGTTGAGGGCGTGCTGGCGGTCGAATGCCTGGAAATCCTGCAGCGGTTCTTTCACCACCGCCGCGAGCTACCGCCGGGCAGGACAGCGCCACGTTGAATGCGGGTGGCGCGGGCGGTTTCGCCTGCGATTGTGGTGCAAGCCTTAGGCTTGCACCCCGGCTCGATACGAACCGATTTGAAGGTGATTTCCGGAAAGTACCCGCTCGATGGGGGGCAGGGCCTCGCCCTGCGGCGGGCTCTCAGCCCGCCCCCTGCAAGCCTCTAACTTGCACTGCCCGGAGCCTCAGTTCGTGATGTCGTCTGTCCGGCTCTCCTCCCGAATCGGCATGTAAGACTCGTACCATTGCTTCTGGGCGTCGCTGCCCGCGTACTTCTTCAGCGCGTCTTCGCTTTCGAACTCCATGACGATGATGTGCTTGTAACCTTCGGGAAGCTGCATCTTAATCGGCCGCGTCCAGACGTTCTTCAGGCCGGGATAGTTGATGTTCTCAGCGGCCTGAATCGCCTTGTGGATCTGCTCCGGAGTCGCGTCTGCCTTCCACTGAATGGTAATCACGTGGATCACTGACTTCGGTTTATTCGGAGCGGCCAGCGCCGAAGTCATTGCCAGCGCGGCAAGCAGCAGGCCGGCAAGCAGGGTACGGATGTGCGTCATTCCAGGTATCTCCTCCTCAATAGAAGATACCCGATGCTCCTTACTGGCGCCGCAGCGCCTCAACGGGATTCAGGCGGGCGGCCCGGCGAGCCGGCCACCAGCAGGCGAGCGCAGCGGCGGTGAGCAGCGATCCGGCGGCGCCGCACCAGGTCAGCGGATCGAGCGGCGTTACGCCGAATAATAAGCTGCGAACGACGCCTCCAAGGAGCGCCGACAGAACCAGCCCGAGAACCAGACCCGCCGCGACCGGGGCCATGCCCGATTGCAGCATCCTGCCCAGCACCTGCGCCGGACGCGCGCCCAGCGCCATGCGGATGCCGATCTCCGGAATCCGCCGAGTGACCGAGAACGACAGCACGCCGTAGATTCCGAGGCAGGCGAGGATGAGCGCCGATCCCGCAAAACCGGCGAGCAGGATTAACTGGAAGCGGCGCTGTGCGTAGGATTGCGCGACAACCTCGCCCATGGACCGGACGTCGGATACCGCTACCTGCGAATCCAGCCCGCTGACCAGGCGGCGAACGGAGCCGGCGGCGGTGCGCGGATCAGCGGCGGTGCGCAGGACCAGCGCCATCGAGTTGCTCATTTCATCGCCCAGTGGGAAGTAAGCCATCATCCCCGGCCGTTCCGTGAGCGAAGACGTATGCACGGAGCCGACTACTCCCACCACCTGGAAGCGTCGCTTGTTCCCGAATCGGACCACCCACCGCCCCAGCGCGCTCTGGCCGGGCCACAGCCGCGCCGCGAGGTTGTCGGTCAGTATGACGCTTGCGCCGGCCCGGTCGCCATCATTGAACGTACGGCCCGCCAGCAACGGGATCCCGGCGGTCTGAAAATAGCTGCCCGTCGCGCTGCGCAGGTTGGTGATCGGCTGCTCGGCCATCGGCGGCAGCGGGCGATCCGCATCGGCCACGGGATTGACATCTTCATCCTGGGTCACCGGCAGCGTCGAGACCATCGCAGCCGCGCGGACGCCAGGCATCGCCTGAGCGCGCCGCGCCAGCTCCTCGTAAAACGCGATCGACTGCTCATTTTTCGTGAACTTGTCAGGCGGCAGCTGAATTCTCGCCGTGAGCAGATGCTGCACTTCGAAGCCCGGGTTGACCTGCACCACGCGCGTGAAACTGCGCAGCAGCAGGCCCGCGCCGAGCAGCAGCACCGTGCTCAGCGCCACCTCAGCGCAAATCAGTGCGCTGCGGCCGTGCAGCCCTTTGCGGTCTTCAGTGGACGACCGCCCGGACGCCTGCAAAATCTCCTGAGGATCCACGCGGGCCGTCCGTAAAGCGGGCCAGAGCCCGAACAGAATCGCACACATCACGGAGATGCCCAGCGCGAAGGCGAGCCCAAAGGGATCGAGCCCCAGCTCTTCGATGCGCGGCAGGTCCATGGGCGCACGAGTGCGCACCACCTGCAGCAGCCACACTGCTGCCAATGAGCCGAGCGCCGCGCCGGCGACGGAAAGCAAGACGCTTTCCGCCATCGCTTCACGAATCAGATCGCGCGCGCCGGCGCCCATCGCCAGCCGCACCGCCCGTTCGCGCCGCCGCTGCGAGCCGCGAACCAGCATCAGGTTCATCAGATTGATGCACACGATGAGCAGCACCAGCCCGACCGCGGCCAGCAGCACCAGCAGCGGCCGGCGCACCTGCCCGGTCATGGCCTCCTGCAGCGGTTTCACCACGGCCACGATCTGAATTCCGGGCGGCATCTGCGCGGTGTACACCGATTCGAGGCCCCTCAGGTCGGCAATCACCTGCGCCGTCGAAACGCCAGGCCGGGTGCGGGCGATCACCAGGTAATTGAAATTGCTCGCCGGTCCGGACAGGTCATCCTTGTTGAACACCAGCGGGGTGAAGAAGTCCGTTCGCTCGGGCAACGGCATCACGTCCGAGACCTGCCGTGAGCGCGGAAACTGGAACGACGCGGGCATGACGCCGATCACTTCGTATGGCGTCCCGTCGAGCAGAATCTTTCGCCCGAGAGCGTCAGTTCGCGCCCCCAGCCGCGTGCGCCACAAGCCATCGCTGATCACCACCACGCGGTTATGCCCTTCCTGGTCCTCATTGGGCAGGAACGCCCGCCCCAGCCTCGGCTGGACGCCCAGAACCTCGAACAGGTTGGCGCTGACGCGTACGCCGGTGGTCCGTTCCGGCGCCCCCGCGCCCGAGAGGATATGTGTGGCCGGGCCCACGGCGGCGGCGCTTCGCAGCGTCCGCGCGTGATCGCGCCAGAGGCGGTAATGCAGCGCATTCACGGGAATGGCTGGGTAGCGCTGCGCCAGCGCGGGCACCTGAATCAGAATCGAGTCAAGTTGTTCCGGGTCGTGATAGGCCAGCGGCTGCAGCAGAATGGTGCGGGTGATGCTGAACATCGCCGTCGTTGCGCCGATCCCCAGGGCCAGGACGGCGATCGCCACCACCGTGAAGCTGGGTGTGTTGCGGAGGCTGCGCAGGGCGCGCTTCAGTATGGCCGGCATACTCACTCATTACGAGAGCGCGGGCGGCCAAGGTTCAGGGATTTTTGGTGGACGAGGTGTGATCAGCGATGATCTGCCACTCGCCGCCGCTGGTCCTCTGAAAGACGAGGCTGAAAATTCCGTCCGCATTTCCCCCGTCGGCTGGCGCACGGGTCAGGTGATACCGGCCGATCACGAGAGCATGGCTGTCGCCCAGCGGACGAATCTCGATGTCTGAAAACGCGAGGCGGCCCATTTTTTCCGGCGTCGGATATGCTTTGCGATACCGCTCCAGAACCGGCTGCCACCCTTTCGTGATCTGCTCCCCGATGAAGATGGTATCGGCGGAATCGGCATAGCCTCGCATGAATACGGCCACGTCGCCGCGATTCCAGGCGGTCACCTGGTCGTCAAGCACGGCGCGAATGGCGGCATCCGGCGATGCGGCCAGCAGCGCGGACGAGGCAAGCAGAAATGCGAGCAACGGCTTCATCACTACAGAGTCTATTCCGCCTGGCATAAGCTCATTGTGGAGCAGGCCCTGGGCCTGCAGGGGAGAAACCGTTGGAACGACGATCGCCACTCCTTTCACTGACCGCCGCCGTGTGCCTTGCCGCGCCATTGTTCGCGCAGAGCACCCCCGTCTACCTCGATGCCAAACGCCCCATCAACGAACGCGTCGACGACCTCATGGCTCGCATGACCCTCAAGGAGAAGGTCGGCCAGCTGAATCTCCCCTGCGTCTACGTCGACGAGCTGGGCCGGGACATCCCCTCCAAACGCGAAGCGTGCAAGCGATTCGCCGCCGGTACGTACACCACCGAAATCGGCCCCGGCTGCGGCTTCTTCACCCTCGCCAATGAAATCCTGCGCACCAATGCGCGCGAGCAAGCCGAGTACTTCAACGAGCTCCAGCGAATCGCGCTGACTCAAACCCGCCTGAAGATCCCCGTGCTCGAAGACGAGGAAGGCACCCATGGCGGCATGTTCAGCGGCGCCACGGTGTTCCCGGAGGGCCTCGCCATCGGCAGCTCGTTCGACATGGATCTGGTCAGGTCGATTTACGCCGCGGCGGCGGACGAGGCGCGGTCCGTCGGTATTCACGTGCTGTCCACGCTGGTCATGGAGCTCGATCGCGATCCGCGCATGGGCCGCAATGAGGAGGCCTACACG
>DASRCB010000437.1:0-8211 GCA_035653295.1 Bryobacteraceae bacterium | reverse complement strand
CATCGGGCCCCAGCACGGACGTGTGCAGTGACTGGTACAGGTTGGGCCGGGGAATCGCGATGAAGTCCTTAATGCGGCCGGGGATGGGATGCCACTCGTTATGGATTACACCGAGCGCCGCATAGCAGTTCTTCACCGAATCAGTGATGATGCGCAGCGCCAGCAGGTCGTAAACCTGATCGATGGTAATCTTCTGGCGCTTGAGCTTCTGGTACACCGACCAGGCGCGCTTCACGCGGCCTTCGACGCGCGCGGGGATGCCTTCCCGCGCCAGATTCAGTTCGACGTCGTGCTTGATTTTCTGCAGCGCCTGTTCGTGCTGCAGACGCTTGGATTCGATTTCCCGCACCAGCTCGGCCCACGACTCCGGCTCCAGATACTGGAACGAGAGATCCTCCAGCTCGCCGCGGATCTTGCCCATTCCGAGGCGGTGCGCGATGGGCGCATAGATCTCCAGCGTCTCCTGGGCGATGCGCTCCTGCCGCTCGCGGGCAAGCGGACCGAGGGTGCGCATATTGTGCAGCCGGTCGGCCAGCTTCACCAGCACCACGCGAATATCGGTGACCATCGCGAGAAGCATTTTTCGGACGCTTTCCGCCTGGCGCTCCTCACGTGAGTACAGCTTGAGCTTACTGAGTTTGGTGACGCCGTCAACGCAGCGGCCGATATCATCGCCGAATTCCTTTTTGATGACATCGAGCGTGACGCCGGTGTCTTCCACCGTGTCATGCAGCAGGCCGGTGATGACGCAGACAAGGTCGGTCTGCATGTCGGCGAGGATGTGCGCGACCTCCAGGGGGTGGCCTATGTAGGGCTCACCCGAAGCGCGGTTCTGGCGTTTGTGCGCTTCGACCGCCATCCGCCACGCTTTGTCCAGGGGCGCGAGGTCCTCGCCCGGCCGCTGCTGGCGCAGTTTTTCGCGCAATTCGTTGTAACGGTTTTCAAGGGAGGGCGACGAGCCTTCAGGGACGGCTTCGACAGTCGAGGCTGCCGGGGGTGGAGCGGGAACACTTATCGTATCGCCCGCCGCAGCTTCGGAGCTGGGCTGCATCTAATTAGAGGATAACCGGTCGTGATGCGCTGTCTACCGGGGCAGATTCAAACGCGCAAGAAGCGCCCGGAATTGCGGATCTCCGCGGAATTGATCGTACTGCGGGCGCACGGCGAGTTCCATGAGACCGGAGGCATGCTGGCGCTCCGCTTCGTCCAGCATGGCGAACATGTGTTGCCGGTCGCCCAGCGCCGAATACAAGGATGCCAGCTCCATCGGAGACGTGTACTGGGCGGCTGGCGGGCGCTGCAACTCGCTCAGGATGCGCATCGCCTCGGCGCGATTGCCCGCCTCCGCCTCCACGGCGCCGAGGTCAGACAAGACTGTCGGATCATGGCCCGACGATTCGTACGCATTGCGCAACTCGTTCAGCGCATCGGCGTAGCGCCGCTCGAGGCTGGCGCACACCCCGAGCGCGTAGTGCGCGGCCCAGAAACCCGGCTCGAGCTTCAGCACCTCCCGCGCGTCTGCGCGGCACTGCTCCGGGCGGCGCGACAGATAGTCGACCAGCGCTGACGCCGACACGATAATCGGTGCGAGCGGATCGAGTTCGTGGGCGCGCCGCAGCTGTGCTCGTGCTTCGTCGAACCGCCGCAGCATCATCAGCGCCGAAGCGTAATACTGGTACGCGGTCGGATAGTTCGGACTCAGATCGATGGCGCGGCGGAACTCTGCCTCCGCGCCCGCAGGGTCGTGCTTGAAATACAATTCGGCGATGCCGAGCGCGGCATGCACCTCCCCCAGTGAGTCGTCCAGCTCCAGGGCTTTCCGCGCCGCTTCGATCAGCCTGGGAGCCGCTTCGCTGGGCGCGATCTGCTCGTTGCCGATCATGGATGCGTAGCAGTCGGCCCGCGCCGCATAGGCCAGCGCGTAGGACGGGTCGCGGCGGATGGCTTCATCGAGGAGATCGAGCGCCTGATGGATGCCCGCCGCTGTGCGCTGATTCCATACATAGCGCGCCTGCAAATATAAGGTGTGCGCCTGTTCGTCGGCGGGCTCGCGGCGCGGCGGCCTGAGGCCGGCAATGCTCATGCGCAGTGCTCGCGCGACCGATCGCGAAACGTCATCCTCCACGCGGAACAGGTCCGCCGCGCTGCGATCGTAGCTCTCGCTCCAGAGGTGATAACCGTCCGAGGCTCGGTTCAACTGAACATTGATCCGCAGCCGCTGGCCGGCGCGCTGGATGCTGCCCTCCACGACGGCGTCGGCGTGTAGCACCTCGCCGATGGCGCGCACGTCCTGGGGCTTACCCTTGAATGCGTACGCCGAGGTTCGCGCGACTACGCGGAGTCCGGGGATATGCGCCAGCTGTCCGGTCAACTCATCCGTTAGCCCGTCGCTGAAGTACTCATCCGCGCGATCCGGGCTCAGATCGAGAAAAGGCAGCACTACCACGGAGTGAAATGCGGTCCGGGCACGATATACGCGTACACCTCCCCATAGAGCGGCCAGAATCAGCGCTGCAATACTGCCCCACAGCACCCGCGTCCGCCATCGTCGCCCCGAGTGGGGACCTTCCTTCGTGGCTTCCTGCGCCGCGCCAGGAGCAAAGATAACGGCATAGCTGCCACGCGGCAGGTCCAGCCGCAGCGGGTCACCTCGGCCCTCGTTGTTGTAATATTCCTGAAGTCTTGTGCGCAGGCGGGCGATGTCGACGCGGACGATCGCGTCCTCGCGCGGCTCGTACTTGTTTGGATCGCGGCCATACACCTCGACCCCGATACTGAACTCCTTCAGGGACGCTCCGCCGTCGGCCAGAGTGCGCTCGACCAGATACTCGAGCAGCCGCCGCCTGCGCTCCGATCCGGCGAAGATCCGCGATGACAGGATCCTGACCAGCTCGTCACGAACGGCGGCAGGTGTTACGGACAACGACGACTGCGGCACGGCCTGAGAGGTGTTTTAACATCTTACCCCACAGTGGTGTAGCGGAGCATTGCTACACCTGCGCTACTCGTCCTGTACGGACGGTGACTCAGCATAGTACTGAGCAACCCAGGGTGAGTCCGTATCCCGGCGGCCGCCCGATCACAGACTTCTAACCCGCGCAACGCCGGTGGCGCCACGTGTTACCGGCGGCGGTAACTGCCGCCAGGCCGGAGGATTGTCCTAACATCTTCATCCGCAGCCGTGTAGCAGCGCCTTGCTACATCCCGGCTACCGCTGCTACCTTCCATTCCCGCATCGAATCCGCCACAGTGGACTTCGATGCGTCAGCCGTCAGAGACGCTTTGTACACGCCATGCCGCTTAAGTTGTTCCTCGCCGTCGCCGCGCTGCTGGTACCCGCCCATGCGGCCGTCTGCAGTTTCGACGACCTGCCCACGGAGCCGTCGCAGCAGGCCGGAACGTTGCCGGCGAATTACTGCGGGTTCAATGTGCTGGACACGTACGGCAACTCTGACCAGAAGGTGTATTTCAGCGGATCCTGGTATGGCGCCCTGCCGCACTCCGCGCCGAATGCGCTGCTCACGAGTCCCGGCAACGGCGGACTTCAACTGGCGTTCACGAATGGCGCGGGGGTGACCTTTAGCGGGTTTTGGGTGTACACGGCTCCGACGGGCTGCTGGAGCGCATCGGTGAAATCCTGCGGCGCTGCCACGGTGGGCTACTACCAGCACCTCAACGACGGCAATTCCTATTCCGGATCCGCCGTCGTGCAACCGGGCACGTTCACATTCATCGCGTCCGGCTACAACGGGACGGCCGCCACGAACAGGGTGCTGATCAGCTACTGCGGCGTGAATGGGTACGACACCTGTGCCGATCCCGCCATGCCCTTATCGATGTCGATCGACGATATCTCATTTACCGGCATCTGTCTGTCGCCCTCGCTGTCGCCTCCTTCCCCACAAATCTTCCCCACCGCCGGTGGAACGGGCTCGATCTCCGTGACGGAAAATGCCGGCTGCTCCTGGAGCGTTTCCGGCGCGCCGGCGTGGCTGACCATCAACTCCGGAGGCGGCGGAACGGGGAATGGAACCGTACGCTTCACCGTCGCGCCGAATTCAGGCCTCGAACGTCAGGCGACGCTCAGCATCGGAGCACAATCCTACGTCGTCGATCAGAACGGCACGATCACCTTTACCGCCTCAGATGCCGCGGGTAATCAGACCGGGGTGCTGAACGGAAGCAGCATTGGCGTGAACGGAACAGGATGGCCGTCGATGGGAGGGAAGGTGTCCATCTACGTTGGCGCGAATCCGAATCCGAGCGCCACGTTTTCGCCGCCGAGCTTCGAGTCTGCGCTGCCGGCGAAGATCAGTTTCGATCCAAAGGGCAGCCCACCCTGCACCATTCAAATCAAGGCCGTGCAGGGGACTCTGAGCCGCACGGTCACCCTCTCCGGCAGTTTCCTCGGAAAACTGATGTTAGCGGACAATCCGAGCGGCGGCGCGGTTTTCCGAGCCAGGGGGTTGCAGGGTAGCGCGCCGGCGATTTCTGTTGGCGACGCGATCTGCGCCGACACTGCGGGCGACACACCGTTCGGGTACATCGAAACCGTCGTGCCCGGGGCGGCAGCCGTCTTCGAGAGCAACTCCTATGGCGCGCCGTTCGGAAACACCACGGAGGCCCCGGACGTCGGCGGGGGTGTTTTCTCGGTCGCGGACCTGGAGGAGAACATCGTCGTCCTGGGAAATGTCGACATCGGCCCGGGGAAGGCGCTGACTTTGCCGCTTGGCGGCGGCCGATCGGTGACTTTGCCCTCGCACGCGTCCCAGCCGATGCCCGGCTATTTTCCGCTCTCGGTCGAGACGCGCAGTCAGACCATCGCCGTGCCGGACGTGGCCGATGAGGATCTTACCGGCTATGTGACGGCTATTCTGCCGCTGTTTGTGGATGGCTCGATGAAGCTCGACAATGCCGCTCTGTACGCGGAGAGCAACCTGAGCCTGCTGCGCGGGCTCAGCGGCAACGGCGGCGTGTTCGCGTACGGCGACCTAACGATTGCCGCTCCCGTGAATCTGACCTCGGATTTTCAAAATGCGCTGCTTTCCTATACCGGCAACATCATCTTCAAGATGCCTGAGCCCGGCGATGCGAATCACGACGGCGTGGTCAATTGCGCGGACTACACCCTGGTGAAAGGCGCTCTCGGCGCAACGCCCGGTTCCGCAAACTGGAGTCCCGCACTCGACATGAATGCGGATGGAGTGGTGAGTGCCCTCGACCTGGCAATTGTGACGCAGAATCTCCCGGCGGGAACGAAATGCCAGTAGCCGTGTCCCGCGACAGATCGGAAGTTAGTTTGTGTGGTCAATCTGTGCGATCTGCGCATCGCCTCACACCGCGTGCGCCAGCGAATGTTTTTCCCATGAAATTCCTGATTTCCCTTCTCCTGCCGGCAACCATTTTTGCCGGGCAATTTCACGCAGGACCTGTCGGATTCGAACCGAACCGGGGTCAGCTGGACGCGCACGTCCGGTTCGTCGCGCGCCAGCACCGCTGCGAGTTGTCTCTGACCTCTTCCGAAGCAGTCGTATCAGCGGCGGAGCGCGGCCCGGTGCGGCTGTCGTTTCTGGGAGCGAATCCCAGGAGTGAGCCGGAGGCCGAAGAAAGGCTGCCGGGAATCGTGAATTATTTTTCGGGCAACGATCCCCGCGCATGGCGGACCGGCATTCCGCTCTATGCCGCGGTCCGCTATCGCGCCGTGTATCCGGGCATCGATGTGGTCTATCACGGCGATCGGCCGAAACTGGAATACGACTTCGTCCTTGCGCCGGGAGCGAACCCTGCGGCGATTCGCGTGCGGATTGAGGGCGCCGGGAAACTCGAACTGGACAAGAATGGCGATCTGAAGCTGGGCGATTTTCGACAGCAGCGGCCGGCCGCCTGGCAGGAGAACGATTCAGGCCGGCGGACGATCGAGGCGCGATATGTTCGGCGCGGCAGGAATGAGGTCGGCATTGAACTGGGAGCTTATGACCAGCGCCGGCCGCTGGTGATCGATCCGGTTTTCGTGTACGCGACGTATCTGGGCGGGAGCAGGGACGACGATCTGACGTCGGTCGCCACTGATTCTCACGGCAACACGTACGTCGCCGGGGACACGTACTCCGCCGATTTCCCGACGCGCAGTGCATACCAGAGCTCTTCACACGGTTTTCAGGCGGCATTCGTCAGCAAGTTCGATCCCACGGGCGCGCTGGTGTACTCGACCTATCTGAGCGGATCGGGCAACGACTATGCGCTGGGCGTGGCGGCGGACACGAACGGTTATGCCTATGTCACGGGCGTGACCGACTCGGCGAACTTCCCGACTACGTCGGGCGTGATTCAGCCCTCGTGCCCGGCGGTGAACAGCACGTTCTGCAACACGTTCGGGTTCGTGACGAAGCTGGCGCCCTCGGGAAGCAGTCTGGTCTACTCCACTTATTTCGGCGGTAAGGGCGGCAACAGTGAGGTCTACTCCGGGGACACGCCTGCGGGCATTGCTGTCGATGGCAGCGGAAACGCGTACATAACCGGTCAGGCCGCCACCACCAACATGCCAGTCGCGAATGCGCTGCAACCGGCGCATTCCGGCTACAGCCTGTTCGAGAGCACGAACGGCGGATCGAGCTGGCAGCAGGCGGAGAACAACCTGCCAAAAAGCGATTTGTTGTCGATCGCAATCGACCCGAAGACTCCGTCCACGCTGTATGCCGCACCGCTGGCGGGAGGGTTCTGGAAATCGACTGACGGAGGACACAGCTGGGTCGAAAAGGATCAGGGGCTGACGTCAAGTCCGATCGGGGTTATCGCCGTCGATCCGGTCAATCCCCAGAACATTTATTTGGGCCTTGATTGGGCGAGTGCGCCCTGCGGCATTTACAAGAGCACCGATGGCGCCAACAGCTGGACGCTTCTGAACAATGGGCTCACCGAATGTGACGTCAAGGCGCTGGCGTTCAATCCGCAGAACACAGCCACGATCTACGCCGGTGTTTCCAGCGCCAAAGCTCAGCCCAGGCTTTTCGTCAGCAACGACGGCGGCGCGCACTGGTCAGCAATCGCGACGAATCTGCCCAACAGCGGCGCGGGCGATATCCACTTTCTGGCTATCGATCCGAAGACGCCTTCCACCATGTACGCCGTGGCGCATGTCACCAACAGCTCCGGAACTGTGCAGGGCGATTTTTTGTACAAGAGCACCGATTCGGGGGCGACGTGGATCGAGTCGGATGCGGGTCTCGATGCCACCATCTGGTCCGTGGCCATCGATCCGGCGGCGACCTCCACGATCTACACGGTCAATGACATCAGCCTGTACCGAAGCACGGACGGCGGCTCCACCTGGACTTCCATTGGCAACGGGCTGCCTGTTGCGAGTCTGGCAGCTGCTCTGGTGGTGCTCGATCCGGTGACGCCATCGACGATGTATGTCGCGGCTGCCGGCGGCCTGTTCAAGAGCACCGACAGCGGCGCCAATTTCACGCCGCTCGCGCCGGCACAGGTGAATTCACCGTCGCTGGAAGGTCTCCTTGTGAACCCACAGAACACGTCAATTCTCTACGCGGCTGTGGGCATCCAACCCGATGCTTTTGTTGCCGAGTTGAACGCGACTGGCTCCAAACTGGTGTATTCGACGTATCTCGGCGGCAGCGACACGGATCTGGCGACGGCCATTGCAGTCGATGCAGGCGGCGAGGCGTACGTGACCGGCTTCACCATATCGGACAACTTCCCCGTGGCGCATGCGCTTTACCCCACGAGGAACGGCAGCGGGGCGACCGGCAATGTCTTTGTAACGAAGCTGAGCACCGGCGCGACGCAGTTGCTGTGGTCCACGTACTTCGGCGGCACGCAGGGGCCGAACGGGCGTGTTGGCTCGTCCTTTTCGCGTGGCATCGCCGTCGATGGCGCCGGAGACGCGCTGATCACCGGCTTCACGCTGGCTGCGGATTTCCCCGTAGCGCATCCGCTCCAGCCTTTTTTGACCGGCTTCCAGGACGCGTTCGTCAGTAAGTTCGCGAGCGATGGATCGAAGCTGATCTATTCCACGTATCTGGGGGGCAGCAGCGACACGTCGGGAAACGCTATTGCGTCCGACTCGGCCGGCAATGGTTACGTGACGGGGAATACGTCATCCGTTGATTTTCCGCTCGTCAACCCGACTCAGTGTTATGCCGGCGGGAGCGACGCGTTCGCCTCTACGCTCAAGCCTGACGGATCGGCACT
>DASRCB010000436.1:0-16939 GCA_035653295.1 Bryobacteraceae bacterium | reverse complement strand
TTCGATTCGTTGTTCGTTGCGTAGTTTGCAACCGCTGGGCGTCTTAATCGGCGCTAAACGGGGCTCCTCTCCGGATCGGTACCGCAAGGGATAACGATGCGCATCCAATTAAACGACGAGGACAGCGTACAGGCAGTGAGTTGTAGTCCGGACATCAGGTTCCGGGTTGCGGCGAGTGCGTTGAATTGTGGTCCACCGGGCGTGAAAACAAAGCGTCCGGTCAATCAGTGACGACGATAGAGCAGCCGGGTCCGGCCCGCGCCGCAAACGGCGCGGGCCCGGGCCTGCCAACCCAAAACTCTAAGTCTCAGTGTCTATTGTCTGTTGATTGTGGTGCAAGCCTTTGGCTTGCACCTGAACTTGGGGGGCAGGGCCTCGCCCTGCGGCGGGCTCTCAGCCCGCCATTCCGAATCTCCACCCACCACTTCAGGGACAACTCCGGCCACTCGCCCTCAGTGCTTATGCTGTAATGGTTGGTACAAAACGTACGCTCGGGCACGCCTCCGCACCGCTCCGCCGGTGGACCTGCCAGGGCTTTCATCCCTCGGTGCCATGAGGTTCCTCGTATGAACGTCGTGCTTCTGTCCGTGCTGGCGTGCGGCGCCGCGTTTGCCGCCACCACCGCGCCCTCGAAGTTCGACGAAATCGCGAAGCAGGCCGATGCGGCTCGCACCGCAAACCACAACGCCGAGGCGGTCAGCCTCTACCGCGAGGCGCTCCGTCTCAAGCCCTCGTGGAAAGAAGGCTGGTGGTATCTCGGCGCCCTTCAATACGACAACGAGCAATATGACGACAGCCGCCAGGCCATGCGGAAATTCGTCGCCCTCGATCCAGACGGCGGCCCTGCATGGGGTCTCATGGGGCTCTGCGACTACGAGCTTCGGGAGTACGATCTCGCTCTGGCGCATCTCGCGAAAGCCGCCGCCCTCGGCCTGCGCAACGCGGCCGAAATCGAGGAATCCGTTCGTTTTCACCAGGCGTTGCTCCTCACTCGCTCCGGCCAGTTCGAACAGGCGCTCCAGATCTACATCGTTTTCTCCCGCAAGGAGAACCCCACCCCATCGCTGATCGAAGCCGTCGGCCTGGCCGCGTTGCGCATGCCCATGCTTCCGCAGGAATACCCGCCGCAGGATCGCGAACTCGTCCTGATCGCCGGCCGTGCTTCCTTCGAAGCCATGGCGCGCCGCCCCCAAACCGCCGAAGCGGCCTTCCACGATCTGATGGTCCGCTACTCGGACCGGCCGAATGTACATTACCTCTACGGCACCTACCTGCTCTCCTCCAATCCGGATGAAGCCCTGAATCAATTCAAGGCCGAACTGGAAGTAAACCCGCAAAACGTCCCCTGCCTGGTGAACCTCGCCCTCGAGTATCTCCGTCGCGGCGACCCTGCCTCCGGCATTCCCTGGGCGCAGAAAGCCGTCCAGTTTGCGCCGGGGTCCTTCCCCGGCCACAACGCGCTCGGCCGCCTGCTGGTGGAAACCGGCGACCTGAAGGGCGGCATCGAACAGCTCGAGATCGCCACCAAACTCGACCCCGGCAGCCCGCAGAACCACATCGCGCTGGCCACCGCCTACGGCAAAGCCGGCCGTCAGGACGACGCCAAACGCGAACGGCAGATCTTCCTCACACTCCGCAGGGAGCTGGATGCGGCCGAAAAGCGGTAATCTCTGCTATGTCGCGCTGCTGCCTGTCCTTCTCATGCCGCTGCAGGCGGCGCAGAATTTCACCTGCGCTTCCTGCCATAAGCAGCAGGCCGAATCGCAGCCGCGAACTCCCATGGGGCACGCCCTCGAGCTTCCCGGCCAGTGCTCGATTCTGCAGAAACATCCGCACATGACCTTCCGCGAGGGCGCATACCGCTACGACCTTACGACCGAAGGCGGACACACCACCTATACCGTCACCGACGGCGCGAAAACCGTCACCCTGCCCATCGGCTGGGCGCTCGGCCTCGGCGCCGCGGGCCAAACATACATCTACGAAAAGGACGGCCGCTATTATGAGAGCCGGGTCAGCTGGTTCGACGCCATCGACGGCCTCGATATCACCATCGGCGCGACGCGCATTACTCCGCGCAATATCGATGAAGCCGCGGGCCGCCTGCTGCCCGTACCCGACGCTCAGGAGTGTTTCCAGTGCCATTCCACCGGCGCCGTGGTTGACGGACATCTGCAAACCGCCGCTCTGACCCCCGGCGTGCAATGCCGGCGCTGCCACGACCAGGCGGAACAGCATCTCGAAGGCATGCGCGCCGGTAACACTTCCATCATTCCTCCGCGGCTGGGCAAGCTCTCCGCGGAGCAGATGTCCAATTTCTGCGGCCAGTGCCATCGCACCTGGGAGCGCGTGGCCATGCAGGGCCCGCGCGGCGTGGCCAACGTCCGCTTTCAACCCTACCGCCTGGCCAACAGCAAATGCTTCGATGGAACCGATCCGCGCATCAGCTGCATCGCCTGTCACGACCCGCATCAGGATGTCGTGCGCGACGCCGCCGCATACGATTCGAAGTGCCTCGCCTGTCACCAGTCGAAATCCGCCGCGGCCGCCGATGAGGCCGCGAAACGGACCGCGCCGGCCTGCCCCGTAAGCCAGGCCAGGTGCGTTACGTGCCACATGCCGAAGCTCGATCTTCCCGGCGGGCATGCGAAATTCACCGATCATCAGATCCGCGTTGTGAGGAACAATGAACCGTACCCGAACTAATCTCTGCCGCATGGCCCTGTTGCCCTTCGCCGCCATGGTGGGATTCCCCGTTCTCGCGCAGCAGGCGGCCGCGCCCGCATCGCCCTCCACCACCATCAGCACCAGCACCAATGAAGTCATCCTCGATGTGGTGGCCCGCGATAAGAAAGGCCACGATGTTCGTGACCTGAAGGCGAGCGATTTCCATATCACCGACAACGGCGATCCGGTGCAGATCAAGAGCTTCCGGCTGGTGGATCGCGCCAGCGGCGTCCAGCCGACTACCGGGGTCGCTCAGCAGGCCACCCCGCACATCGACACCGCGCGGCAGCTCCGCCTCGTCACGCTCGTGTTTCAGGGACTGGACGACAATGGGCGCAAGCTCTCCCGCCAGGCGGCGCTCGATCTGATCAAGGGCAACCCGGAGCCCAACGTCTTTTACTCCGTCTTCACCATCGACCAGCGCCTCTCCGCGCTTCAGGCGTTCACCAACGATCGGGAGCTGTTGCGCAAAGCCATCGAGAAAGCGACCGGCGGCTCGTTCACCCAGTTCGCTGCCGAGAGCGATCGAATCCAGCACGAGCTGGAGCGCATGGTCGGCGGCATGGATATGCAGAACGGCCAGAGCCTTTCCGACCAGGTGAACAGCATGAACAATACCGGGACCGGCGGTCCCGGCGGCGGCTCACCGGGCGCGGGCTCGGCGAACTACCTGATGGCGAAACTGATGCTCAACATGATGCAGTTCGAGCAGTCCCTCACGGGTCAGCAGGCCGGGCGCGCCTCGCTGTATTCGCTGCTGGCCCTCGTCCGCGATCAGAGTGAGCTGCCCGGCCGCAAGGCGCTCATGTATTTCACCGAGGAGTTCAAGGTGCCGCGGGACTTCATGGATACGTTTACAACCGTCATCGGCGCAGCCAACCGCTCCAACGTCAGTTTCTACGCCATTGACGCCCACGGCCTCGGAACCGGCAATCTCAACGAGGACGGCACCAGCATGCTGGCCGGCGCCGCCTCCGCCAGCCGGACCCAGCTGACGAACCGCACGGGGCCGGTCACTTCGGATGAAGCCCAGTTGTTCGACCGTGCCGCCGACAGCCTGCAGCAAAACTCCCAAAACCTGCTCGCCCAGCTGGCCAACGACACCGGCGGTTTCCTCATCGCCAATACCAACGATTTCCGCGCCGGTCTGCGCAAGGTCGCCGAGGATCTCGATACCTATTACGAGATCACTTACGCGCCGAACATCCAGCAGTACGACGGCAGCTTCCGCAAAATCGCCGTCAAAGTGGACGAGCCCAATCTGAAACTGCAGTCGCGCAGCGGATACTTCGCCCTGCCTCCCAGCGCTGGCCCGAATGTGTTGCCGTATGAAATGCCGCTGCTCGCCGCGCTCGATTCACCCACGCCGCCCCACGCCTTCGACTTCCACTCCGGAACCATCCACTTCCGTTCCGGGGCCGACAAAGTGCGCTGCGCGCTCGTTCTCGAAGCTCCGCTGAAAGACATGACCATTCGCGAGGAGAACAACAGCGTCCGCCTGCACCTGGGCGTCGAAGCGCTGGTGAAGAATGCGCAGGGCGAGGTGGTCCAGAAATTCAGCCAGGATGTGCCGCTGCGCTATGCGGCGGATCGTAAGAACGACGTGCTCGCCGGCAACTTCACTTTCCGGCGCGTTTTCGATGTTCCTCCCGGCCGCTACACCATCGAACAAGCCGTGGCTGACTACGATGGCAATAAGGCCAGCACGCGCAAGTCCGTGTTCATCGCCACGCCCGAAAAGGGCCTCGGTGTGAGCAGCCTGGTGCTGGTTGAGAGATACACGCCCCAGGTTCCCAGCACCGACACCACAACCGACCCGTTCCGTTATCAGAACGGCCAGATCACGCCCAACCTGTCCAACACCATCAAGCTCGGGAAAGGAGCTGTGCTCTCGCTCTACTTCGTGATCTATCCCGACCCGAGCGTCCAGCAGAAGCCCGAGCTCACGATTGCCTTCCTCAAGGACGGCGCGCCGCTCGCGCAGGTGCCCATGCAACTCCCGGCGGCGGATAAAGAAGGGCGCATTCCGTACGTGGCCTCCATCCCGGTGGAGAATCTCCCCGCCGGCGACTACGTGGTCCAAATCACGGCAAAGCAGGGCGCATCCCAGAGACAGGAGCAGGCCCTCTTCACGCTCCAGTAGCCGTTTGGGGGCAGGCCCTCGGCCTGCGGCGGGCTCTCTCAGCCCGCCTCGCCGACACGGAGCAGCGTTAGCGGCGCGCGCTCCCCGGGGCTATGCTGGACACAGGAGAACCGCGATGTATCCGCTCAGGAAGGGTAAAACCGCCTCCCAGGCCCACGTCGGCCTGCCCGAAGGCACGTTCGAGGAAGAACACGGCCGCAAAGGGTTCTACGGCAAGAGCGCGCATCTCTATCACGCGCACCCGCCCACCGGCTGGATCCGCTTCGAAGGCAAGCTCCGGCCACACTGCTTCGATCTGAACTCACTCCGGCCCACCGACGCCAACGACGCCGAAGGCGCGCCCATCGCGTTCCTCGGCAACGACGACGTCCGCCTCCACGTATCCCGGCGCGCCGAGCCCATGCCGTTCTACTTCCGCAATGCCGACGCCGACGAGCTGTTCTTCGTCCACCGCGGCGAGGGCCGCATCGAAACCGACTTCGGACCGCTGGACTTCGAAAAGGGCGATTACATCAACCTGCCGCGCGCGGTCACCTACCGCATCATCCCGAAGACCCGCGATAACTTCTTCCTCATCGTGCAGTCCAAAAGCGAGTTCGAGCAGCCCGAAAAGGGACTGCTCGGACAACACGCCCTCTATGACCCCGCGGTCATCACCACGCCCGAGCCGCAGCCCATGCTCGACGACAACCAGGAATGGGAAGTGCGCATCAAAGCCGGCGACGAGATCTCGAAAGTGGTTTATCCCTGGAATCCCCTCGACGTTGTCGGCTGGAAGGGCGACCTCACGGTTTGGAAGGTGAACATGCGTGACATCCGGCCCATCCACAGCCATCGCGCCCACCTGCCGCCCAGCGCGCACACGACCTTCGTCACCAATGGCGCCGTGATCTGCAGCTTCCTGCCGCGGCCGCTGGAGCAGGACGAAGCGGCTCTGCGCGTTCCCTTCTTCCACCGCAACACCGACTACGACGAGTTCATCTTTTATCACGACGGCGACTTCTTCAGCCGCGACAACATCCGCGCCGGCTGGGCCACACTGCATCCGCGCGGCATCCATCATGGACCTCATCCGAAGGCGCTCGCCAACCAGAAAAAGCGCACCCACACGGACGAGCAGGCGGTCATGCTCGATGGCCTGAACCCCATCAACGTGCTGCCGGCGGGCGAGCAGGTGGAGTGGAAGGACTATTGGATGAGCTGGATGGAGAAGAAGCCCGAACCCGTCAAACAGCCGTGAGCCGGTGGATCTGGGAACCCACTGAAGACTGGATCGCGCGCACCAACGTCCGGCGGTTCATGGACCGCCTCGGGATTCGCACGCTTCCCGAGTTCCTGGCCTGGTCGACTGAAGACCTCGCACGCTTTTGGGCGGAGATGGTCCGCGAGATGAACATCGTCTGGGAACGCCCTTTCGACAAGGTGCTCGACGATTCCGCGGGCATCGAGTGGACGAAGTGGTTCATCGGCGGCCGGCTGAACATCGCGTCCAACTGCCTCGACCGGCACGCCACGGCAACGAACCCGGCCATCATCTGGGAAGGCGAAAGCGGAGTGACGCGCGAGATCTCGTTCGCCCGTCTGCTGGAGGATTCCAACCGACTCGCCAATGCGCTGCGCGCCCGCGGCATCGGACCGGGCGATCGCGTCGCGCTCTGCATGCCCATGGTCCCGGAAGTGGTGACCATCCTCTATGCCTGCTTCAAGCTGGGCGCCATCGCGGTCCCGATCTTTGCCGGCTTCGGCCCAGGCGCGATTGCCTCGCGGCTGGAGGACTCCGGGGCGAAGATCGTGTTCACAGCGGACAAGCTGGTGCGGCGCGGCGTGGCGCACGTGTTACCTGAAAAGATTGGTCGTCCGGACCTGATCCTCTTCAACTACGACGACCAGTCGTGGGGCGATCTGCTGCGCGGCCATTCGGCCGATTTCGACACGCCCGCTTTCGATTCCGAGACGCCGGCGCTCATCCTGTACACTTCCGGCACAACGGGCAAGCCCAAGGGCACGGTGCACACGCACGCCGGCGCGCTGGCCCAGGTATCGAAAGAGATCTGGCTCGGCTTCGACCATCAACCGCAGGACCGGTTCTGGTGGCTCTCCGACATCGGCTGGATGATGGGTCCGTGGTCCATCATCGGCAATCATAATTTCGGCGGGACCATCTTCATGTACGATGGCGCGCCGGATCATCCGGGCCCCGACCGCCTGTGGCGCATGATCGAGCGCCACGGCATCACCACCTTCGGGATCTCGCCCACGGCTATTCGTGTGCTGATGCGCAGCGATTCGGCGAAGAGCTTCGCAATGCCATCGCTGCGCCTGCTCGGATCAACTGGTGAGCCGTGGGACGAAGCATCCTATCTCTGGTTCTTCAATAACGTGGGCAAGCGCCGCTGCCCGATCATGAACATCTCCGGTGGCACCGAAATCATCGGAGGCTTTCTCATGCCCATGCCCATTCAGCCGCTCAAGCCTTGCACGCTGGGCGGCCCGGCGCCCGGTATGGCGATCGATGTCGTCGACGACAACGGACAATCGGTGCGCGGGCGCACCGGCCATCTGGTCTGCACCAAGCCCGCGCCCTCCATGACGCGCGGATTCTGGGGCGACCGGCAGCGCTATCTGGACACCTACTGGTCGCGCTTCCCGGGCGTGTGGTTCCACGGCGACTGGGCCAGCATCGACGAAGACGGCTGCTGGTTCCTGCATGGCCGATCGGACGAATCCATGAATGTCGCCGGGCGCAAGCTCGGACCCGCGGAGGTGGAGGCCGCCGCCATGGAGCACCCCGCCGTGCGCGAAGCGGCCTGTATCGGCGTGCCGGACGATGTCAAGGGCGAGTGCCCGGTCGCCTTTGTCGTTCTGAAAGAAGGCTTCGACGATTCGGTGCGCTCCGCCGTCGTGGCGAAAATCGCGGAAGTCCTCGGCCCCGCGTTTCGCCCGCGAGATGTGGTTATCGTTCCCGAACTGCCCAAAACACAAAGCGGCAAGGTTGTTCGCCGCCTGATCCGCCGCCGCTACCTCGGCGAGGACCCCGGCGACACCTCCACAGTCCAAAATCCGCAAGCCCTCGAGGCGATTCGCCATGCATGATATGTGGCCGCACGGCGCGGCCCTGCCCCCCAAAGAGCACATCCTGTGACCCGCCCCGAAATGCTCGCCCGCCTGCGCGGCCGCACTACGCCCTGGGACATGCTCATCATCGGCGGCGGCGCAACCGGCATGGGCATGGCCGTGGATGCCGCGTCGCGCGGGTACGACGTCCTGCTCCTGGAGCAAAGCGATTTCGGCAAGGGCACGTCCAGCCGCAGCACGAAGCTGGTCCACGGCGGGGTGCGGTATCTCGAGCAGGGCAACATCAGCCTGGTCATGGAGGCGCTGCGCGAGCGCGGCATTCTGCGGCGCAACGCCCCGCATCTGGTGCGCGACCTCGCGTTCGTGGTCCCGAATTACGACTGGTGGGAACCGGCCTTCTACGGTCTCGGCCTGAAGGTGTACAACGTCCTCGCCGGCAAGTACAACTTCGGCGCTTCACGGGTTCTCAGCCGCGAGGAGACCCTGGAACGCCTGCCGACCATTCGCACCGATCGGCTGCGCGGCGGCGTGGTCTACTACGACGGCCAGTTCGACGACGCGCGCCTGCTCATCAGCCTCGCGCAAACGGCAGCCGAGCAGGGCGCCACGCTGTTGAACTACGTTCAGGTCACCAGCCTGTTCAAAGATGACGAGGGCTTCGTCGCCGGAGCACACGCGCGAGATATGGAATCCGGCGAGGCGCTCCGCGCCGGCGCGAAGGTGGTGATCAACGCCACCGGCCCGTTCTGCGATTCGGTCCGCCGCCTCGCCGAGCCCGATACAACGCCGCTCATCGCGCCCAGCCAGGGAATCCACCTTGTATTCGACCGCTCCTTTCTGCCCGGCGACAGCGCCATCATGGTGCCGCACACCAGCGATGGCCGGGTCATGTTCGCGATTCCCTGGCACGGCCACACGCTGGTCGGAACCACCGACACTCCCATCACCGACCTCAGCCTCGAGCCGCGTCCGATGGCCGAGGAGATCGAGTTCATCCTCGCCACCGCCGACCGATATCTGCACAAACCTCCGTCGCGCGACGACATCCTCAGCGTCTTTGTCGGCATTCGGCCTCTGGTGCGAAGCGGCGATGCGAAGAGCACCGCGGCGCTGTCGCGCGATCACACCATTCACATCGACCGCTCCGGCCTGTTCACGATCACCGGCGGCAAATGGACCACCTACCGCAACATGGCCGAGGATGGCGTGAACCAGGCGGCGACGCTGGCCCGTCTCCCCGACAAAGCGTGCGTCACCGCGCACCTGAACGTCCACGGTTTTCACGAACAGGCCGCGAAGTTCGGCCCCCTGGCCGTCTACGGCTCCGATGCCTCAGACATCCTGGACGTGGCGCAGGGCGATGGCCTGAGCGAACCCCTCGACCCGGCCCTTCCCGGCATCATCGGCGCGCAGGCGGTGTGGGCGGTGCGAAACGAGATGGCGCGAACGGTGGAGGACTTTCTGGCCCGCCGCACTCGCGCGCTCTTCCTGAACGCCCGCGCGGCCATCCGCATGGCCCCCGCCGCAGCGCGCCTGATGGCGCGCGAACTGGATCGGGATGAGCGCTGGCAGAGGGAGCAGGTGGAGCAGTTCACCGAACTCGCGCGCCATTATCTCGTGTGATCCTTTCGTGACTCAAATACCGGGAGGTGGCATTCCTCTATTTATGAGGTCGTCGATTTCCTCAAAGGTCACCATTCCGTGCTTGCGTGGCTCGAACCTAACCGGAAAAACAGTCGTCTCATCATAGAGC
This sequence comes from Bryobacteraceae bacterium, assembly GCA_035653295.1. Taxonomy (GTDB): domain Bacteria; phylum Acidobacteriota; class Terriglobia; order Bryobacterales; family Bryobacteraceae; genus DASRCB01. Next base: position 7,241 of record DASRCB010000436.1, on the reverse strand, counting down.
GCGCCTCTCATGTCCGCCGCCTCCAAATTGGCGCCAACGAAATTCGCGCCGCCAACTCGTGTGTGCTTCCAAATGTCGGAAGGCCTGAAGTCTGCACCGGTCAGATCCGCGCCGCTGAAATTGGACTCCTCCAGATTGGCCCCACGGAAGCACGTCCGAACACACCGGCAATTCGACAGGTCAATACGGAGCAGGAACGCGCTGTACAGATTCGCCTCAGTGAGATCGGCCCCGTCCAGCTCGGCAAAGCTGAGGTCCGCGCCCCTCAGTTCAGCGTTTCTCAGATCGCGCCCGGCGAGTATGCTCCGCTGATCACGATCAAAGATGAAATCCGGCTCTTCTGGAATTGAAAACAGGATCTCGCCTGCTCGATTTCGGATCTCCATGACCACGGTATTTACGATCCACCGACTGCGGATACCACTCCAGTGCGTGCTCAACAGCTGCGGTCACATCGGCGCAGGGTCATACCCGGCCCAGCATGGCGGACACCCCGCCAACAGGAACGCAGGAAACAGGAGCAATGCTCGGTTCAGACTAATGCCGGCAGAGGTCTCCATAGCACAGAAACATCTTACCGGGCGCTTCGCCCCGCAGGTTTGGCGCACAATGATCTTGTATGATCCCCGCCCTCCTCATGCTCCTCTTTGCCGCGCAGTCCGAGCCCTGGACCAGCGCCGATCTGATCCAGCCGGCCGCGCTTGCCACCGCCATTCGCGAGAAAAGCGCGCCTCCGATCTTCTTCGTCGGCTTCCCCGTGCTGTGGCGAGCCGCGCACATTCCCGGCGCGCCGATGGACGGCCCCGCTTCGAAAGACGAAGGACTTGCCGCGCTGAAGGCCGCTGTCCGCGATATCCCGCACGACCGCGAGCTGGTCATCTACTGCGGCTGCTGCCCGATGGATCACTGCCCTAACATCCGGCCCGCGTTTCGCATGCTGCACGAGATGGGCTTCACGCACGTGCGCGTTCTGGAGATCCCCACCAACATGCGCACCGACTGGATCGACAAAGGCTACCCGACGGAGCGCCCGTGACCCGCCGCTCGTTCGTTTCGAGCGCGCTCGCCGTCGCTGCGTCGGCCGCGCCGAACACACTGGCGCCTTACGGCGCGCTTCCCTCCGAGCGGCAGCTGCGCTGGCATCGCATGGAGCAGTACGCGTTCCTGCACTTCACCGTGAACACCTTCACCGACAAGGAGTGGGGCTACGGGGATGAAGATCCCGCGCTGTTCAACCCCACTCAGTTCGACGCCGGCGCCATCATCAGCGCGTTAAAGGCCGGCGGCATGACCGGAGCCATCCTCACCTGCAAGCATCACGATGGCTTCTGCCTGTGGCCCACGCGCACAACGGAGCACTGCATCCGGCACAGCCCGTGGCGCCAGGGCCGCGGCGACGTGGTTCGCGACTTGTCGGAAGCCGCACGCGCGCAGGGGCTGAAATTCGGCGTTTACCTTTCGCCCTGGGACCGCAACTCGGCGCTGTACGGCGGCCCGCGATACGTGGACATGTATCGCGCGCAGCTGCGCGAGCTGCTGACCGGCTACGGCCCGATATTCGAGGTGTGGCACGATGGGGCGAACGGCGGCGACGGTTATTACGGCGGCGCCCGCGAGAAGCGCCTGATCGACAAGCACACATATTACGCGTGGCCGCGCACGTGGGATCTGGTGCGCTCGCTTCAGCCCGATGCGGTGATCTTCAGCGACGTCGGTCCGGACATCCGCTGGGTTGGAAACGAGCGAGGCATCGCCGGCGAGACCTGCTGGGCCACTTACGATCCCGTGGGCGAAAACGGCGGCCCCGCCGCGCCGGGCGATGTACGCGCGGAAGACAGCCAAACCGGAACGCGCAACGGCCATCACTGGATGCCCGCCGAGTGCGACGTTTCCATTCGCCCCGGCTGGTTCTGGCACGCCGCTGAGAACGGGCGCGTGAAGAGCCCGGCGGAACTGATGGACCTTTACTACGAATCCACCGGACGCGGCGCCAGCTTCCTGCTGAACGTGCCGCCCGACCGCCGCGGCCTGCTGCACGATAACGACGTCGCGTCTCTTCGTGGATTCGGCGACACCCTGCGCGCGACGTTCGCCCACGAAATTCCCTGCACCACCACCGATTCCCTGGACAAGAGCGAAGTGACCTTCACCTTCAGGCAGCCGGCGCCGATGCGCGTTATCCGCATCCGCGAGGACATCCGCCTCGGGCAGCGCGTGGAGGCATTCGCCTTCGACCAGTGGCAGGACGGCGCGTGGAAGCCGCTCGCGGAGGCCACCAGCATCGGCTCATGCCGCCTGCTACGCCTGCCCGCGCCAGTCACGACGACACGCGCGCGCCTGCGCATTCTGAAGAGCCCGGTTCGCCCGGCAATCTCGGAAGTGGGATTCTACGCTTAGTTCCCGCCGACGGGAATTGGCCTGGCCAGAGTGAGTCCGCGCGGCTCTCCGCCGCCGCCCCAGTTCAGGGCCGCGCCATAGGTCCTGGTCTCCGGCGAGAACGCGGGCACGAACTGCGGCACGAGCGCTTCGTGGCGATGAATCGCGTGGTCTTTATGCGTTTGATACACGTAACGGCCAATGAACCAGCCCATGGCGCCGCCGGCCACGATATCGGACGGGTAGTGCTGCATGGCAGCCCAGCGGGCCACGCTCACAGTTCCGGCAATTCCATAGGCCACGTACGGCACCCACTTCGCTCCCGGCGTGTGCTGATATTCGTGAGCGATCACGGACGCAAGCGTCCAGGACATGATGGCGTGGCCCGAGGGGAACGACTGGCCGCCGTCGAACCATTCCGACCGCTCATTAACCTTGCTGGCGCTGGGCCGCTGGCGGCCGAAGGTCAGCTTCAGCGCTTCCATCACCACGAGACTGTCCAGAAGCGCCTGCCCGCCCAGCACCCCGACCTCGCGCGGCTTGGCGTCGTCGGCGATTACGCCATACGCGTACAGTCCAACGGTCGCGGGCAGGAGCGTATAGAGCTCGCCGGCCTGGGAGATGTTGCCCCCGACCGAGGTTTGCAGGCTGCTGTGCTCGATGCGATTTTCCAGGTAATGGTCTGCGGCGATCAGCCCGCCGGTGGCGCCGCCAAACAGGATCCACCATTTGGCGTTGTGGCGGTTCATGTGAAATGGGCTGGTCCAGATCTCCTTCTGGTCGAGCAGGAAGTTGCCCCACACCTTCTTCGCCAGCGGGCCGACCCGTTCGGTGTCGCCGGGATAGAACACGCGGTCGCGCGGGTCTTCGAGCGGGTTGATCTTGTTGTCGACCGTACCGGGCGGTACCACATTTTGCGTGGCCGTCTGCGCGAACGACAAGCTCAACCCCATGCACAATGCGATGGCCGCCAACCTCATCACATACCAAAGACGCCGAATCCCGGCGGAAGGCTACAGCCGTTGTTAACCTGAAGTTTCAATGTTCTCCGATTTTTACGGCAACGCGCCTGTGGCCGAAACCCTGGAGGGGCTCGCCCGGCAGGAGCGGATTCCGCAGACGATCCTCCTTGACGGGCCGGACGGGATCGGGAAAGCTACCCTGGCCCGGCGCTTCGCCGCTGCCCTGCTCGGCGGCGCGGAACGGATCGAGAAGGACGATCTCAGCCTGGCGGCGAATGCCGAGACCATCGCCGACCGGGAGAAATGGGCGCCCGAGAAGCGCAACGAAGACCCGCTGCTGTTCTCCAGCCATCCCGACTTCATCACCTTTCCGCCGGACGGGCCGCTGCGGCAGATCTCCATTCCGCAGATGCGCCTGTTGCGCGAGCGGGCGCAGTTCAAACCGCTGCGCGGGAGCCGCCGCGTTTTCCTGATCGACCACATCGATCGCGCCAACGAGCAGGCCGCCAACTCGCTGCTGAAGACGCTGGAGGAGCCGCCCGAGTACCTCATCGTGATGATGACCGCGGAGAACGCCTACGATCTGCTGTCCACCATCCGCTCGCGCGCGGTCTCGTTCCACCTGGCGCCGCTGAGCGAGGAAGAGATGCGGGCCTTCGCGACAGCTCGCGGGTTGGACAACGCGGAACGGCGCATTGCGCTGGCGGCCGGCAGTCCGGGCGCGGCGGTCTCCATCGATCTGGAGGCCTGGGATCAGCGCCGCGGGGCGATGCTCAGCCTGCTGCAGGTGGCGGCCGGCGTGGCCCCGTTCGCCGAATGGGCGAAGCAAGCCGATTCGGTCGGGGCGCGCCGCGACAAGCTGGATAACTACCTTAACGTCCTGTACGTGCTGATCGAGGACGTGCTGCTGCTCACCAATGGCGAGGAGAAGGTGCGCAATCGCGACATCGCGGGCGAGTTGAAGCGCATCGCCGCGGCGGTGCGGTTCGAGTGGCTGCGCACAGCGGTGAAGAAGATCGACGAGTTGTATGAGCTGGTGCGCCGCAACATCCAGAAGAGCATCGCGCTGGACGCACTGGCGATCGAGTTGCGGAAGTCGGTCTAAACGTTTGTGGGGTGCAGGCTTCAGGGAGCCTGCCCGTTTGCAACCGGACAAGGCGGGGCGAGGCCCCCGCCGCAGGCTGAGTGCCTGCCCCTCACGGGTTACGCTTCGCGCAGCGCACGCACCGGATCGATGCGCGCGGCGCGCCAGGCCGGGATCGCGCCGGCCGCAAGCGCGGTCAACGCCAGGCCGATCGCCACGGCCACGAACGTCACCGGATCGGTCGGCGAGACATCGAACAAGAGGCTGGCCACCGCGCGCGTGATCGCCACCGCAATGAAGATACCGACCGCAATCCCCACCAGCGCCATGCGCGCGCTCTGGAGCACGAACATCCCCAGCACCGAGGCCGCTGGCGCTCCGAGCGCCATGCGAATGCCCACCTCGCTGGTGCGCTGCAGCACGGTATAGGCCATCACGCCGTACACGCCGACCACCGCCAGCGCCATGCCCAGCAGGCCGAATGCGGTGAACAGAACCGCGGCCATGCGCGGCGCCCACAACGCCTGCGCGATCACGTCACGCATGGTCTGCGGCTGGAGGAGCGCCAGATCGGGGTCCAGCGATTGCGCCGCGGCGAGAACCCCGGGTAGCGTGCGTTCCGGCGCGGATACCGTGCGCACCAGCACCGTTGCAACCGGCTGCCAGGCCTGGTCGAAGGGCAGGTAGATGCGCGGCTGCGGCGGCTCGCCGATGTTGAATACGGCGGTGTTCTTCACCACGCCCACTACCTCGTACAGCTCGGGCGCGGTGGCGAGCCGAAAACGGCGGCCAAGGGCGGCTTGTCCGGGCCACACCGCGCGCGCCATCGCTTCGGAGACGACCACCACACGGCGGCTGCCGGCGCGGTCGAACTCGTTCAACAACCTCCCCGAGAGCAGCGGGACCCGCATGGTCTCAAACCAGCCCGGCGAAACGGGGAGCGTGTCGGCCAGCACCCCGCCGCGCGATTCCACGGGCTCGCCTTCGCGAAACACGGTTTGAAGCACGTTGCCCCCCAGCGGCGCACTGGCGGCGATGGCCACCGACGCCACGCCAGGAACGGCGCTGACCTTCTCCACCACATCGCGCATGAACTGACGCCCGCGCTCCGGCGGCATCTGCTCCGAGCCGAGGTCGAATCCGAACAGGCACAGATTCGAGGTGGCGAACCCCGGATCGATGTTCTGCGCGTTCTGCATGCTGCGGATGAACAGCCCGGCGCCGATCAGCGCCACCACGGCGAGCGCCATCTCGGCCATGACCAGCAGGCCGCGCAGTCGATGCCGGCCACCGCCTTCGATATTGCCGCGGCCGCCGCTGTTGAGCACCGTGGTGAGATCCGGCAGCGAGGCGCGGAACACCGGCGCGAGGCCGAACAGCAGACCCGTCACCAGGCTGACCCCGGCGGTGAACGCGAGGACGCGCAGGTCCAGATGGATATCGAGGTCGTTCTGCTGAAGGAACGCCGGGCGGAACTTCCACAGCAACTGCGCGCCGAGCCAGCCGATGGCAATGCCCAGCAGTCCGCCGGCGACGGAGATGGTCTCCGCCTCGGTCAGCAACTGGCGGACAAGGCGGCCACGCGCCGCGCCGAGGGCAACGCGAATGCCCATCTCGCGGCTGCGACGGGTGGCGCGGGCCAGCGACAAATTCGCGATATTGGCGCAGGCGATGAGCAGCACGAAACCGACCGCGGCGCTGAGCGCGAGCGCGGCGGCGCGGATCTGCCCGCGCGGGATGAAGCCCAGGGTGTTTTCGGCCAGCGGCGCAACCTCGAACGAGCGGCCATGATTGTCGCGCGGATACGCCGCTTCGAGGCGCGAAGCGATGGTCTTGAGTCCGGCCAAAGCCTGGCGCTCGTCGACACCGGGCCTGAGACGTCCGAAGGTGTTCAGCAGGCGGAAGCGGCGCTCGTTAAAAAGCTGCTCAATGGGCCCGTTGAAGACCTGGGAGTGCATGCTGAGCGGGATCCACATCGTGTCCGGCGGGTTGATGGTGAAGGTCCCGCGGAAGCGCGGCGGGGCCACGCCGATGACTTCGTAGCTGACCTTGCTCAGGTTGATGCTGCGGCCGATGGCCGCTTCCGGCGAGCCGAACAGCCGCCGCGCCAGCGAGGTACTGAGCACCACCACCGCGTTCGCTCCGGGCCGGCGGTCTTCGTCCGGACGGAAGGTGCGCCCGGCGAGCGCCGGGACGCCGAGGACATCGAAGTAGCCGGCGGTGACGAGGAATGCGTTTTCAACTGAAGGCCTGCCGAAACCGGTCAGGGTCACGGCGGCCGGAGTGAACGCGGCGAGGCCGCTGAAGCTGTCGCTCTGCTCGCGGATGTCCTGAAAATTCGGCCAGGAGACCGGCGTACGCGCAAGCAACGCGACCGTACTGCGCGTCGCGTGATCCACCGTAAACAGCTCCAGCACGCGCGAGACGTCCTTCACCGGCAGCGGGTTCAGGAAGACGGCATTGGTGAGGGTGAAGATGGCCGTGTTCGCGCCGATGCCGAGGGCCACCGAGAGCAAGGCCGCGGCGGTGTAGCCGGGGCTGCGCGCAAGGGTGCGGATGGAATAGACGAGGTCCTGCCGCAGTGAGCTCATTTCGTTTCAGGACGCGGCACAGGCGGAAAGGTCACGGCGCAGCCCGGCCGGCGCCCTGGGCTTTGGTCTTTTTGGCTTCGAGCGCCTTTTGGACCCAGTTGTTGGCCTCCGAGATAGCGCGGTCGTAGTCGTCTTTGGTATCCGCGAGGTCGGCCTGCTGGCGGATCATGAGGTTCATGTAGGCGATGGCGTCGTCGTAGTTTGGGTCGATCCGGAGCGCCTCGGTGA
>DASRCB010000435.1:0-2242 GCA_035653295.1 Bryobacteraceae bacterium | reverse complement strand
CAGACGCGTCTGCTTCCCGTGCCGAACCGATGCCGGCGCCGTTCCCGGGAAGTCCGGATGGGCGAACCCCAGATAGTCCTGGCATGCCGCCGTCGCAGTCGCATCGTAGCTACAGACCTTCACCAGCGAGCTGTTCAGCGCCGCCATGCGCGTCGCAAACTCAGTGGTCATGTCGAAGCTGGACGTGGCCGTACCGGCCTGCAGCGCCATGTTGATCTTGCCCAGCGCGCCGCCTGCTCCGTAAGGATCGTAACCGGCAGTGATCGCCAGCAGCATCCCCCACGCGTCGGCGTCAATCTGCGGGTCGGAACTGAATGTGCCATGGCCCGCCAGCCCCAGCCCCAGCGCCATCTCATGCCCAATGACGAACGCCAGTTCGCTAGGCGAGTCGCTGGTCAGCTCCGCCGTTGCGACGTTGATCTGCAGCGTCCCGCCCGTCCACGTGGCGAATACCGTGTTATTGGAATTGCCGCTGGCATACAGGATCGTGTTGCTGATGTCCGGCGCCGCGCCGAGTGACGTGAACTGCGAGGCGGCATTCCAGATGCGAAGATAAGCAAGCCAGATCGCATCGTATTGATCGGCCGGCCACTGCAGCCGTCCGGGAGGCAGACTTGCCACCGTCCCGCGATCCACGTTCAGAGCGAGCGCCAAAAAGTCCCCGTCCGTCCCCAAAACGTGAATCGAGCCGCCCGAAAAACCGGCCAGAGCCGGAAATTGCTGCCCCAGATTAAATGACGTATGGCCGTTCGCCGGAACCGTTACCGGCTCGGTCGCAACCGCATTTCCGTTTGCATCCGTGACCTTCAACTGCAGGTGGACCGGAGTGTTGTAAATGTTCGCGAAGGCCAGGCCGGTGCCTGCATTCGCCGCGAACCAGTCATCGGTTGCCGGCAGCGTCGCCGGCGCCGATACCGACTGGATTGGCACTCCGTTCTTGATCCACGTGAAAATGCACACCCCCTGCAGCGGCACGTCCGAAAATGCCTGCGCCCACCCGTTGGCGAACGTCGTCGGGATGTTTGTGCCCCGCAGCACCACCGACCCGCCTGCCGGAACCGTGAAATCCAGCGTGCTCTTCAGCCCCGAGCCCAGATCCACCGGCAGCGGATTTCCGTTGTCGTCGAACAGATCCAGGTGAACCGTCGCGTCCGACGCGTTCGGGTTCACGAATATAAACTGGGTCTGCCATTGGTTGATCCCTACGCCGCCATTCGCCAGGTGCGGAAAGAACATGTTCACCTGCGCGCCTTCGGGAAGATAAGTCTGCGCCCGCGCCGGCGAAACGGTCAGCGCAAGCAGTGCAGCGCCAAGCGGCGCTAAGAGACAGGATTTGCTTTTCATTTTGTACCCACACCTCCAACGGTCAACCCACTGGACGGACCGCGAGCTTCTAAGTTTCGGAAATGATAACGCTACGAAGTTGCCGCACGGCCGCTCTGCCTGTCGGCCATGCGCGCCTGCATATGCCGCGTCAGGTGCGGCACGATCCCCAGCATGCGCTCCATCAGCATTAACTGGGCCCGATGGTGCATCTCATGCTCCTTCACACCCATCAGCATCTCGATGCGCACCTTGCTCGGAGGGTGGAACCCCGCCGGATACGTTACTCGCTCCGCAAGGAAATCATCTGAGAGGGTTTCCACCCACGAAGCGAACCGCTCCCCTTCCTCCGTGAGCTTCGCGATGATCTGCTCTTTGCTGCCCGGCGCCTGCTCCTCCGCTATCAGCTTCCCCACCCAGGCCGGGTAATCGAAGCCTTCCAGATTGGTGCGGCGCTCCGTTGCGTGGATCTGAAGTGTCACTCTCGGGATCACTGCGATATGGACCAGCGTCTGCGCGACTGTCCGTGTATCCGGCGCGGCGCGAAACCCATAATGCTCCTCGCCGATGTCCTGAGCTATGACGATCGTGTTCCGCCGAACCGTGCGGAACGCCTCGGCAATTTCTTTTGCTCCGTAGCAACCCATGAAGTACAGCGTATCGCATACCGCGCGAGTTAACATGCAGGCATGCGAACGGCGCTGTTGTTCCTGCTGCTGGTCTGCGGGGCCGCCGCGGCGCCTCAGCTGAAGTCGCGCACCGAGACCACCCCGACCCCGGCCGATGCCGGCAGGGTCTCGATCCTGCCCGCGGGAACGAAAATCCCGATCGCACTCAAACAGCCGGTCTCCACAAAAGCGGCGCAGCCCGGAGACGCAATCTATGCCGAGACGACCTTCCCCATTGTGGCCGCCGGGCG
>DASRCB010000434.1:0-12316 GCA_035653295.1 Bryobacteraceae bacterium | reverse complement strand
GAGAACTGGAACTGGAACTGGCCCGAGGTCCCGAAGCCGCCCGCCGGTGTGGTCAGCGTTCCCACCTGCGGGGCCACTTCGGTCGGCGGCGGACCGACCATCCACGTGCCCACATCGGTCCAGCCGGCGGTCTCGGTCTCGGCATCCAGCACGTACGCGTACGCCTGCTTGATTCCTCCGAATACCTGGGTGAAGCTCAGATCGACGGTGATGGTCAGGGTGTTGCCCGAAGCCGAAACTGTCGAGGTCGGCGCGTTCAGCGTGCACTGGGAGTTATGCAGGGTCCCGCTTCCGCCGGGGGTAACAAAGCCCACCCAGCTTTTCGAATCATCGGACATCAGATACAACCGGTTGACCGAAGCGATGTAGGTCAGCTGGCACGCGTTCAGCGGTGAAAGCGTGGCGTTGAACACCATCCAGGTGCGCGCGATGTCGGCCGCGCCGTTCCCGTCCGAGAACTGGAACTGGAACTGGCCGGACATGCCGCCGCCCCCGGCCGGAGCGGTATACGCGCCGATCGTTGGTGGAACCTCCACCTGTGTGTTGGTCAAATTGAAGGTCACGGGGCTGATCCCGGCCGCCGAAGCGGTTACGTGATCCGCGCCCGCCGTGCTGTTCGCCGTATACGGCGGGGCCGTAGCCACCCCGGAGGAGTTGGTCAGAACCGTGCTCGACCCGGTGAACGCGCCGCTGGCCGCAGTAGCCGGGGGCGTGAACGTAACCGCGATATTCGGCACCGGGTTGCTGCTGCTGTCGAGCACCTTCACCTGCAGATTGGTCGCAAACTGCGTGCCCACATTGGTGCTTTGGTTATCGCCAGCGGTCTTGCTCATCGACGGAATGGTGGCTTGCAGCACGGCAACACTGGCCGCGCCGCTGTTGTTCACGACAAGGTCGGTGTGGCCATCGGCGTTGAAATCGCCGACTGCGATGGAGTTCGGCGCCGACCCGCTGTCCAGCGCCGAATTGACCGGGTTCTGGAAACTACCGTCACCGTTGCCAAGCAGAATACTGACGCTGTCGACGGACTGGTTCGCGACCGCCAGGTCCGAGGTCCCATCGCCATTGAAATCGCCGACGGCCAGCGACGCCGGGCCGGCGCCGGACGCGATGCTGCTGACCATCTGCTGCTGGAACGTGCCATTGCCGTTGCCGGGCAGCACGCTGACCGTTCCGTCGCTTCCGTTCACCACCGCGATATCGAGGTTCGTGGCGCTGGCGAAGTGGCCTACGACGATGTCCTCGGGGAATGTGCCCACCGTCTGGTCCGTGCTCGATCCGAAGGTGCCGTCGCCGTTTCCGAGCAGAACACTGACCGTTCCGACTGCTGCGTTCACGGTGGCGATGTCGGGCCGGCCATCCTGATTGAAGTCGCCGACCGCTACGCCAACAGGGCCGCCGCCGGTGGTTGCGGCCGTGCTCGGACTCAGGAACGTTCCGTCGCCGTTGCCCAGCAGCACCTGCACGGCGCCGCTTACGGCGCCGCTCACTTCGGTCACCACCAGATCCGAGATGCCGTCGCCATCGAAATCGGCGACCGCCAGCCGGTACGCATTGGGAACCGAGTAGTTCACCGGCGCGCTGAAAGTACCGTCGCCATTGCCGAGGAATACGTTCACGCCTCCGCCGGATTGAAGGGAGATGGCCAAATCCGGCTTGCCGTCGCCATTGAAATCGCCGATCACTCCAAAAACCGCGATGCCGCCCGCGTCGCAGGTGATTGCGGGGCCGGGCGCAGTGCACTTACCCGCGCCGGGCGTATTAGGAGCGCTGCCCGCGAATGTGCCGTCGCCCTTGCCGAGAAGCACGTTGAAGCTCTGCTCGGTGGCATCGGAGTTTAACTTCAGCACATCCGGTTTGCCGTCGCCGTTGAAGTCGGCCACGAGAACCGAGGAGCCCTGCACAGGAACGCCGTAATACGCGGGTGCGCCGAGCGGCAGGCCATAGTACGGGGTCACGGTAACCGTTTGCCTGGTGGAAAGAGACGACTGGCCGTAAGATCCGCCGCCATCGAAAATGGCGGTGATCGCGTTGGCGCCCGCTGGCAGGAACGGCGTGGTCAGAGTGGAAATTCCACCGGAGGAGAACGAATAGCCGACAATGCTCGAACCGTCATAGAAGGTGACATTGCCGTTCGCCGTATTCGGGGAGATCGTGGCGCTCAACGTGACCGGCTGACTGAGGGCGCTGTTTGTCAGCGAAGGCGCGTTCAACACGATTGAAGTGGCCAGTCCAACTGTGAGATGGAATGTCTGGCTGGTGCTGTCCCCGATGGAGCCCACGTTGATACTCTGCAGGCTCGCGGTGACGGTGAAATTGCCACGTGTGCCGTTGGCGGTCAGAGTCGGCGCGGTCGCAAGGCCGCTGCTGTCGGTCTGCACCGTAACCGAAGTCGCATTGCCGGGGAATGTGGCGCTGGCGCCCTTCGATCCGGGGTTGATGGTGAACAGCACGTTCGCGTTGGTGGAGGGGGTGGCCCCGTTGAGCACCTTCACCTGCAGCGGGATCGCGAATGCCTGCGCCGGCGCTGCGTTTTGCGCGTCACCGGCACTAATTGTTTCTACGTAGCCGGTCAGAGTGTTGGTCAGATTAAAACTCGCCGAAACGGTTCCGGCAGCCGCCGTCACCTGATACGGTCCGCCGGGCTGGCCGTTGGCGGTGAACGTTTCGCCGAGTTGACCGTTGGAATCCGTATTCGCGGTAATCGTGTTGGTGCTGTTACTGAATTTTCCGCTGGCGCCGCTGGCAGGCGCGGTAAACGTCACCGAGGTGCTGGGGATGGTCACGCTCGCGGCGTCTTTGATGACAACGGTGAGGGCGGTCGAGAACGCCGTACCGACGGTTGCGCTCTGATTGTTTCCGGCGGTGATGTTCACCGACGCCGGAACCTGGATGACCGTGATGGAGTCAGCCGGAGAGCTGTCGTTGGCCGTGTTCAGTTCGCCACCGCCGGATATGGTCGCGTTGTTCTGCACGCTCGCCGGCGACGTGGTGGGAATGTTCACGGTCAGCGAGAGTGCCGGGAAATCGTTGCCGCCGGAAATCTGGGCTGTGCTGGTGCAGGTGATGACGTTCGCAGCCGAACCACAGGTCCAGTCCGCAGTGCTGTTGTTGTTGGCGAGAGTCCAGCCGGTTGGCAAGGTATCGACAATCGTCGTGGTTCCCGTGGTGACGCTGCTGGGCGCTATATTGTGCGCCTGTAGCGAAATCGCGCCCGTCGAGCCCTGCGTAAACGTGCCGGTGTGACCCGCCGTTACGGTGACGTCGGGCGCCGCGTCGATGGTGATCGAATCCGATCCGGAGGTGCTGGTGATGCCGCCGCCGCTGACGGTGGGGTTGTTGTTAAAAGTCCCCGGCGTGGCGGTGGTCGACACGTTGACGGTCAGAGTCAGCGTCGGGTAGCTGCTGCCCTGCTGGATGGCGTCGTGGTTGACGCAGGTGACCGTCTGCAGATTCGTGGTGCAGGCCCAGTCCGTTCCGGACACGCTCGAATAAGACACGCCCGAAGGCAGCGTATGCACCACCGTTATTGCGTTCGCATCACTCTGATCCGGATCGCCCGTCGGGCCAGTCCCGTTGTTCTGAATCGCGGTGGTGATCTGGGCGCCGTTTTCGCCCTGCACGAAGTGGTTATTGGGGTCGGAGCCGACGTGGGCTTCGGTGACCCCGGCGCTTACCGGGTTCTCAGTGAAATTCATACACCACGCCGTGGCGCCGTCCAGGCTGTGGTGGATGAGCTGGTTGAAATACAGGCTCCATGTTCCGTTGCCAAGGGTGTTGGCGTAGACGCCGCCGCCCACCCCCGCGTTGTAGGTCCCGGTATTGAAGGTGAAATTGCCCTGCGTCGTGGCGTGTTGAAAGCTCGCCGGCAGGGTGTAAAAGGGGCTGGCCGTATACGAAGTTGAAACGCAGCTGGTAGGAGCATTGGAACCGCCGGGCGCAGGCCCGCTGGCGCTGCACGACACGGGCCCGCTGGCGTCGGTGAAGGTCTGGTTGTGGTTAAACGCCGTCGAGCCGCCGTTGCCCCCGGCGCCGGAGAAGAAGTCCAGTGTCTGCGCCGCCGTGGGTGCGGACGCGCCATTCGGGCCCACCAGCAGCGAGTCCAAATCGCCGGGAGAGGTAATCGAGAAGTTCTTCAGGGTCAGGCTGATGCTATTGATGGTCCCCGGCAGGTTGGTAACGAAAATGTTCGATGGGTTGGGAGTAAACGGCCCGATATCGTTGACGAACTGGGTGCCCACCATGCTGACGCCGGCGGTATTGCAATAGCTCCATGCGCCATTGCTGAGCGTCGGCGTGGCGGTGGCCGCGTCCACGCGCATCGTGGTGCTGCCGTTACTGTCGTTAAACGTGTTGGTACTGTCGTGGTAAGAGGCGGTAACGGTGTGGTCGCCCTCCGGCAGTGACGATGTGGAAATAGTCGCGCTGCCGTTCGAGACAATCGCCACGCCGTTGTTCGGGGCGCCGGTCAAAGGCGTGCCGTTCTCGGTGAAGGTTACCGTTCCCGTGTTGCCCACGCCTCCGCCGACCGTAGCCGTGAACTGCACCGAACTGCCCTTGCTGGCGTTCGTCGGACTGGACTGCAAGGTGACGCTGGTACCCTTGCCGGACGCGGGTGAGATGTTCAGACACCAACCGGCCGCGCTGAGGCTCTGGCTCGTGCCATTGTTGACGATGTACAGCGACCACGCACCGTTGGCCTGCGCGCCGGAGAAACTCGAGGAAAACGTTTTGCTGCCGGCGGGCTGAGCCAGGGAGAACGAGGACGGAGGGTGAGGGGCCGGGTTCGCGGGGGAGGAGAACGTATCCGTCGTCAAATTTGATGTCGGCGCATACGTGCCGGGCGATGGGGGCGCTTGTGGGAACGCGGCGGCGCCGTCCTGAATGGTGTAATTGCCGCTGGTGGCGCCGCCGCCGGGCTCGCCCCAGAAATCGAGGGCGTGGGTTCCGTCAGGCGACACGAGCAGCATGTGCTCGCAATTGGAACAATTCGTGGACAAGCTGTTGAGCGTGACCGATACCGTGTTCACCTGGTTACTTCCAATCGCAGGGCTGTTCGCGCCGTCGCCGACGTAGATCACCGACGGATAGGGGCTCAGCGCGGATCCGGTTCCCCCCAGGGCGCCGTTGTTACAGTAAGTGTTCCCGCTATTGCTGGCGTGATTGTATGCGAAGATGTTCGCGCTTCCGTTGCTGGTAATGTACGTACCATCGCCGGAGTAGGTGGCTGCAAGCGAGTGCAGTCCCTCGCTGGAGACCGACGTTGCGCACGTCGCCGTGCCGCCGCTCAGGGGCGCGGGATTTCCGCCGGAACAGGTCAGATTGTTACTTCCGTCCTTGAACGTGACCGTGCCCGTGGGCGTGCCGGCACTGCCGGTCACTGTTGCCGTGAGCGTAGTGGTGTTATTTGGGCTGGAGGTAAAAACAGTGGTCGGGTTGGGGGTGAGTGTCGTGGTGCTCGAAACGGATGCGGCGGTGAAGGTTAATGTTATATCCCAGCTGCTGAAGCTGATATGGGTAGCTCTGGTGGTGTTCTGAGCATCGGAGACCAGATACAGGCTCCAGTTGCCGTTTACCGCCTTGCCGGTGAAAACGCCGTTTACCGAGTTGAGCGTGTCGGAGCCATTGTTAGGGCCATAGTGGCCGGTTTGCAGGGCCGGTCCGCCGGCGAGGGTATAGTCGGGATGGGACGGAAGACCCAGGTTGCTGGTGTTCGAACTCGGCGAAAAGGTTCCGCCGGCTGTCCAGTTGCCCGCGCCGGTTCCGCCGCACGGCGGGATTTGTGTGGCGCCATCCTGGAGCGTGACGTCGATGTTGCTCTGGGCGTTGGAAGGCAGGCCTACGCAGCGCATGAGCTCGAAATTGGTGCCGTCCGGCGCGACCAAAAGGAGGCCCATGTCACGCGAGCCGGTGAGCGCGGGGCTGGAGCCCAGGTTGGAGACAGAGGTGTAGCCGTGGAGCGTCAGACTGACGGAGGTAACGGCTGAACCGCCGCCGCTGACGGCGATGGTGGACGGAAACGGCGTGCCGGCCTGCGCGGTCCCATTGGAGTTCCCGGTGACATTGACCGATACCCCGGCGCCGCCGGTGCAGGTGACGGTCCCCGAACCCGGGGTGCAGGTCACTCCAGCGCTTACGGTACGGCCCACGGCGCACAGCCCAAACAGAACCGCAATCCCCACTGGGATGCGATCAAGAGTTCCGCCCAACATCCGCAACCTCTCTTCCCGTCGCCGCGCATACTCCGATCACACACATCCGCTCGAGGACGACTTCCAGTGTTTTTCTTCGCTGAGCTGGCGCTCGCCTACTCTACCACGAAACGACGACCAACGGACGGGGTTCTCCGGCCTTTAAGGCGAAAATCCTTGCAAGTTATTCAGAACAGTGATAGGCTTAACGGGCCAATCCGTACTAATTACGCGGCACAAACACAGGAGGATGCATGAGCAGTCCCTATGTCGGGGAATGCCGTTTGGTAGCTTTCAATTTCGCGCCCGCCGGCTGGGCTTATTGCCAGGGACAGCTGGTAGCTATCGCGGAAAACGACGTCCTGTTTCAACTGTTGGGGACGACGTATGGCGGAGATGGGCAGGAGACCTTTGCGCTGCCCGATCTGCGGGGGCGCGTTCCCATTCATCAGGGCCCGGGGTTCCCTCTGGCCCAGGTCGGCGGCGTCGAGACGGTAACCCTGAGCACGCAGCAGATTCCCGCGCACACGCATACCTTGATGGGCTCCGGGAACAACGGCAACACCAATCTGCTTTCGAACTCGGTGCTCGCCGTAACCGCCACACCGGTATACGACGGGGGCAGCCCGAACGCAAACACGCCAATGAACGCGCAGGCGATCCAACCGGTCGGCGGCAGCCAGCCGCACGAGAACCTGCAGCCGTATCTGGCCCTGAATTGGATCATTTCGCTGTACGGCATCTTCCCCAGCCAGACTTAAGGAGAACGGCACTTGTCCTCACCTTTCCTGTCGGAACTCAGACTCGTTGCATTCAACCTGGCGCCCAAAGGCTGGACCTTCGCCAATGGGCAATTGTTGCCGATCAACCAGAACCAGGCCATTTTTGCGCTGCTCGGGACCACCTACGGCGGCGACGGCCGCCAGAATTTCGCGTTACCCAATCTGCAGGGTCGCGCCCCCCTGCATATGGGCCAGGGGTTCACGCTCGGCCAAAGAGGCGGAGAGACAACGCACACGCTGAGCCTCAGCGAGTTGCCCACGCACATCCACTTTCTGCAGGGCGTCGCCTCGAACGCGAATCAAACGGATCCCACAAACAACTATCTGGCGAACACGCAGGGCAACCTGGCGGTCTACGGGCCCCCACAGAACCTCAAGGCGATGTTCCCCGGCGACGTCACGAGTGTCGGCGGAAGTCAGCCCCATGCGAATGAATCGCCCTACCTGGTGATGAACTGGATCATCGCCCTTCAGGGAATCTTCCCGTCACAAACCTAGAGGGACAAGGAGATCAGCATGGCCGACCCATTCGTAGCAGAGATCCGCGTTTTTCCTTTCAACTTCGCCCCCAAGGGCTGGGCTTTGTGCGACGGCCAGATTCTGCCGCTTTCGCAGAACACGGCCTTATTTTCGCTGCTGGGGACGACGTATGGCGGCGACGGCAAATCCAATTTCGCGCTGCCCAATTTGCAGGGCAGCATCCCCATCGGCTTCGGGCAGGGCCCCGGTCTCAGCTTGTATGACCTGGGCCAGAACGGCGGAACGGATAACGTCACACTGCTGACGTCCGAGATCCCGGTGCACACGCACGGCCTCGAAGCGGACACCTTTATTGGCCCGGATAGTGGCGCGCCCGCGAACGCGGTGCTGTCGTCCTCAAACGCCACCAATATCTATTCGAACGGCACTTCTCCTCTGGCGACCCTGGCGCCACAGGCTCTGGCGCCCGCCGGGGGCAACCTGCCGCACAACAACATGATGCCTTACCTGACCCTGAATTTCTGCATTGCGCTGCAGGGCATTTTCCCGCCGCGCTCGTAGTAAGCTGGAGAGCCGGGGATTCGCGGTCCCCGGCTCTTCCGCATGTCCACCCTGGCCGTTCGTCCCGCCCTGCCTCAGGACGAGACTTTCCTTTACGAGTTATACGTGGCGATCAAGGGTCCGTTGTTCGCGCTCGCCCCCATTACCGCCGCGCAGCGCGAGCACCTGCTGCGCATGCAGTTCCGGGCGCAGCTCTCTTCGTACACGCAGCAGTTCCCGAACTCCTGTTACCATGTCGTGCTGCTTGACTCGCGGCCGGTCGGGCGTCTGTGGGTGGCGCCGGTCGAGCACGGATTCCATCTGGTGGACATTGCCGTCCATCCCAGTATCCAAAGCAAGGGTCTGGGAACGGTTTTGGTGCAGCGGGTCCAGCAGGAAGCGCAGAAGCTCAAGCTGCCGATTCAGTCCGTGGTGGACCGCTTCAACCCCGGCTCGCTGCGCTTCCACAAGAGGCTGGGCTTTTCGATCGTGCGCGAAGACCAGCTGAATTACTACCTGGAGTGGCGCCCCGCCCCGCTGCTTTAGCGCGATTGTCAGCCAGCCGCGCCTGCCACCGCCGCGGTCTCTGCGCTCAGGACGGCGACCCAGCTTCGAAATATCGGGTGAAGCTTGTCTTTCAGCTCCGATACATTGCGATAAGTTATCAGTTGGACGTTGCAGGCGGCCTGCAATTCCCGGCGGAACTCCAGAATTTCGGGATCGGTCTCCCGCGGCGCGTCTTTGAGACAGACCACGATGTCGCGCATGGGCATGGCCACGTCATCGCGGCAGTCCTGACCCAGCAGGAACATTTTGCGGAACAGGTTCCGCGGCCCCCAGTCGTCCTCGAAGATCTGAACGTAATACGAAGCCGCTCTTACGTTCTCCGCAACCGCGGCCCGATGGGCGAGGATCTGGTCGTCGTTCGGGAGCCCGACCGAAACGAGAAGGATTTTCGAGGGCATGGCATCCTTCTCGTTGACCGCGGCGATGGCGGCGCGGCAGGTGTCGCGGTCGGCGGCCAGATCGCCGGGAGCGGAAATAAACACGCGGAACATATAAAATCCGTGAGTCGGGGATGGGATCGTCACTTTGTCATTATGCCTGCGCGCAAGCCATGGCATACTATTCTGGCTCGACAATCTGTTCTTCAGGAGAGAAAAGCTTCCATGCATGCACCCGCACCGAATTATGACACCGGGTCGCCGGTTAACCTGCAATATGCGTCCAGCACGAGTTCGCAACAGACCAGTTCGGGGAACTGGACGCCGCTGGCCGGCCTGAGCATCCAGGTCCCGCCGGCCAACGACTTCATGACCTCCGCCCTCGTCTTTTTGTGTGTACCGATGAGCTATGCGACAGGAAACGATTTTCCCGGCACGAATTTTGCGATCGAGGCCAACGGCGCGGTCGTAGCGGTGGGCGGATATACGTACGACAGCTCGACGCCGCAGTCCTCCGGCCGGCATCCGATCACGTTGATCGCGCAGATCCCGCTCGGCTCTGACTGGACGACGGTTCAGGGCATGTGGAGCACGGTGCGTGGGGGCACATCCCACATCGACAGCTTCATTTCCCTGTCGGCCATCATGGCCGCTCCGCCCCATCCGTAAGTTGCCTTCCCGCAGGTGTGTTTCCCACGTTATACTCGAAACACACCTGCTTTATGAGATTGCGCGCGTTTTTCGCGGCGGCCGTGTTGTGCCTTCCCGCGACAGCAGCCACGCAGTGGCTGCGCATACGCTCCACGAATTTCGAGCTGCTGACCACTGCCGGCGAGAAAAGGGGCCGTGAAGCCATCCTTTATTTCGAGGCAGTGCGCCGGTTCTTCGAGCAATCGAAGCTGATGGTGCGCCAGCTTCCGACCACGCCGGTGCGCATCGTAGCCTTCCGTTCGCAGAAGGAATACAAGCCGTACGCCGCGAAAGAGTTCGCCGCCGCGTACTACCAGCCGGGTTTTCAGCACGATTACATCGTCATGAGCGGTATCGAGCGGGACGATTATCCGGCGGCGATTCACGAATATGTCCATCTGCTGCTGCGGCATACCGGCGTAAAGGTGCCGCTCTGGTTCAACGAAGGGCTGGCCGACATGTACTCATCGCTCGAGCCGCGCGGGAAGAAACTGCTGGTCGGCGCGCCCCTGGCCGGGCACATCCGCACGCTGCGCGAAACGCGACTGGCTCCGCTGGAGCTGATTACATCGGCCGACGAGAAATCGCCGTTTTACAACGAGAGCAGCAGGGTCAACATCTTTTATGCCGAAAGCTGGGCGCTGGTGCACATGCTCTTCTGGGAACCGGCGTACCGCCCGAAATTTGACGCTTTTCTGCTTACTCTCGTGCGCGAGCACGACTTCGCCAGGGCGGTGCAACTGGCGTATGGGAAATCCGTTTCCGACATCCAGAAGGAGCTGTTTGCATATATCAACGGCAACGGCTTCACCGCGGGCACGATCGACCTGAAGCTGGATACCCGGTCGGAGGACCCGGACGTGGACACCATGCCTGCATGGGACGCGGAGTTCGCTATGGCGGAGATCATGTCATCGTCCGTCGAGAAGGCCGCGGCCGGACGCGAGCTTCTGCAAAAGCTGGCGCAGGAGGACCCCAAGCGCTGGGAACCCGAGGCGGGCCTCGGCGATCTCGACCTGCGAGAGCGGGACCGGGCCAAAGCCCTGCAGCATTATGAGCGCGCGGCGCAACTCAACGCCACCAGCCCGGAGATGTACTTCCATTACGCCACGGCGCTGCAGGCAGGCGGCGACCACGAAAAGCGCGCCGCCATGCTGCGCAAAGCCGTCGAACTCAAGCCGGACTACGAAGAGGCACACTTCTATCTCGGCTTCGCGTATCTGGACAGCAGCAATTACGCGGGCGTAGTCACCGAATTCAAGCAGGTGAAGCACGTGAGCCAGGAGAACGCGTTCGCGTATTTCTCCGGCCTCGCGTACGCCGAGTACCGGCTAAACCGGAAAGACGAAGCCAAGACGGCGATTGGCCGCGCGAAGCAATACGCCAAAGACGGCGCGCAGCACCAACAGCTGGACCAGATGCTTGCCGCGCTGGAGGAGAGGCCGGCAGCGGCCGCGCCTCGTGTGACGCAGGCCGAGATCGCGGCCGCTGAGCGCGACGAAGGCCATAAAGCACTGCGGCGGCGCGACGACGCCAGCGAGGAGGAAACGGAGGCGACTGCCGCGGAGCCGCCTCTGCCAACGGTGGAGGGTCAGTTCGTGGAGCTTGCCTGCCCAGGCGAAACGGCGCGCATGGGCGTCGCGAGCGGCGGGAAGACGACGTGGTTCCTGATGGACGATCCGCGTGCGATTGCCATCAACAGCGAAAGCGGGCCGTCCGTGGATCTGGCGTGCGGCAGGCAAAAGCCGCGCAAAGTTCGGGTCCACTACGTTGCCAACGAGGTAGACGGCAAAACCGCCGGCCTTGTTCGGGCCATCGATTTCGAGTAGCGCGGCGCGCCAGGTGCGCTACTGCGATCCGCGCGACAGCAGCATCACCTTGAACGTCTGGAGCATGATGTAGAGGTCCAGCGTGGGCGCGAGGTTCTTGATGTAGTACAGGTCGTATTCCAGCTTGCGGATTGTGTCCTCGAACGTGTCGCCGTATTTGTGGTTGATCTGCGCCCAGCCGGTTATGCCCGGCCGCACGGAATGGCGCTGCCGGTAATACGGGATCTGCTCACTCAGGGTGGCGACGAACTCCGGACGCTCCGGCCGCGGGCCGACCACAGCCATTTCTCCGCGGACAACATTGAAGAACTGCGGCAACTCGTCGATGCGCAGCTTGCGCAGGATACGGCCAACAGGGGTGATACGCGGATCGTCGCGCGTCGCCCATACGGCGCCCGTACGGGCCTCCGCGTCCCGGTACATGGAACGGAATTTGTATAGCGTGAATACTCTTCCGTCAAGGCCCACGCGCTGCTGGCGGTATAAAACGGGCCCGGGGGAGCTCAGCTTGATGATCAGCGCGATCACCGGAAAGAACGGCAGGAGCACAATGCTGAGCACCGCGCCGATGATTGTCGAATAGACGCGCTGCATGATCAGGCCGCTGCGCCGGGGCCCCAGTTCCGGCGTGAAGATGAGCTGCGATGGCCGCACTTCGCGTACGCAAACGCGGCCGAACACCGTCTCGTAGGTGCGCTGTGCTTCCTCGATGGCGATCCCGCCGAAGCGGAGGTCGAGAAGCTCATGAACGGGCAGCCGTCCGCGCCGGTCATTCATGCCGACCACGATGCGGTCCGGCCTTGTTTCTTCCACGACGGCCGAAAGGTTGGCAATGGGGCCGAGTAACGGGCCGCCGGGCA
>DASRCB010000433.1:0-10838 GCA_035653295.1 Bryobacteraceae bacterium | reverse complement strand
TTCAGTGTAGCTGGGCTGAAGCAGCAGGTGCATGTTGCCCACCGTCTTGCGGAACTTCGGCCACGACTGCCACCCGGATTCGACCACGCGCGCGTTCAGCAGGCCGTCGTACATGGCGCGTACGGCGCGCTGCACCACCTCCCCGCCACCTTCGGCCCGCCCGGCGGAAACCCAAAGTTCCAGATCGGCCTTCAGCTGGTGCGCGATTTCCAGAGCCGCCGCCGCGGCGCTCATGAAGTTCTTCTGCGGTCTGGTGGCCCCAAAAGCGCCGATGCGAAGCGTACCCCCACGCCACAGCGGACGTCGCGTCCGATCGACAGTGTCGAGGAAATACAGATTCGGAAGATAGGTACACGGCGCGCCATAGGTATCGGAGACCCACTGGCAGAATTTGCGGCTGTTTCCCGCAAGCCTGAAGTTATGCGCGCCGGTTTCGATCTCCATGCCTTCGCGCAGAAGACGCACGCCGTTGGCGTCCGCCTGGAGAAAGCCGACATTGGAGTGGCTGTTGACCGCGAATGTGGTGTCCGGGAAATCGTTCACCAGCGCCTGCAGTTCCGGAGAAGGAATCCAGGGCGCCGAGATGACCACGTGTGAAGCCGGACTGCACTGCAGGCGCGCGCGCAGGCCGGCCGCGTTTACGATGGGCCAGACTTCGGTAGCAACCGAGTTCGCCCGCAGAACTTTGCTGTTATTAATGGCCGCAACCCCGAGACCGATGTGGCTGATATTCCGGTTTGCGGCAAAATTCTTATAAGCGATGATGACTTTGTTCACGACTGCCTCGACCAATACTTACCGGACGAGCAGGCAGCCCGCGAACGGCTGTTGCGGCAAATCAGTGAAAAACAAGAAGATTTATTTCCGCCTCAGTGGTCACCGTGCTGGAGGCCGCCGATGAGCGCGGCCGCACATGGCCCTTACTCCTCCCGCAGGGCCACGATTGGATCCACGCGCATGGCGCGGCGCGCCGGAATCCAGATTGCCAGTGCCGCCACCGCGGTCAGTAACGCCGGGGCGCCGAGGAACGAGAGCGCATCCCACGGGCTGATGCCGTAAAGAAGACCGGCCATCAGTCTCGTCAACGCCGCACTCGCGCCGAGACCCGCCACAACGCCCGCCGCCGTCATGCGAGCACCCTGCTGAAAGATTCGCGAAAAGATCTGCCCGCGACGCGCGCCGAGCGCTACACGCAAACCGATTTCGCGAGTGCGCTGCGATACGTGAAATGCAAGCACGCCATAGACGCCTACGGCCGACAGCAGCAGGGCAGAAATGCCGAAGACACTCAGGAGGACGGTTTGCATGCGGCGTTCGGCCATTCCCGAAGAAAGCCGCTCCTCCAGCGGCGCCACGTCATAGACCGCGCGCGCTGGCTCGAGGCGCTTGATCGCTTCGCGGAGGGTGTTGGCCAGCGCCATCGGCGGCCCCTGCGTTCTTAGCACGAAGACCGGATCCGGCCAGAAACCGGGCGCGGTACACCGGTAGTTCACAGGCTCGGGCTCTTCGGTGCGGTTGGTGTCACGCGCGTTCTCTACGACGCCGGCGATCAGAGTGGATTCACCCGCCGATCCCTGGCCGATTCGAAGCGTGTGCCCAACCGCGCTTTCGCCCGGAAAGAACTGCTCCGCAAATCGCCGGCTAACCATAGACTCGTGCGGACCGTTGTCGATGTTGTCGCGGCACATGCGTCCGGCGATCAGCGGGATTCCGAGCGTGCGGAAATACGACGAACTCACCACCGCGGAGTTGGCGAGGAGCTTTTCACCAGCGGCATCGCTGTTCCGTCCGGCAACATGAAACTCGACGTTGTAGTTAGCGCTCGCTCCCGGCACATCCAGAGTAAGGGCCGCGGACTTCACCCCAGGAATGTTCTCCAGCGCCTGAAGCGTCTGCTCCAGCCGGTGCTGCACCCGCTTCATATCGCGCTTCTCCGCCCAGGAAGCGCTGATGTGGAGCGTCAGGAGGTTCTGCGTTTGGAACCCCAGCGGCACATGCGCCAGCGTGCTGATGGTGCGGATGAGCAGGCTGGCGCCGATCAGCAGCACCATCGCCAAAGCGATCTGACTGCCGGCCAGAACACGCAATAGACGCCGGCCAAATCCACCGGTCTGGGTTCGTGAGCCCTGCGCGAGGGCGGCCGCTGTTTCGGTGCGAGTCGATACCAGTGCGGGAGTAAGTCCGAAAAGAAATGTCGTGGCGACACTCAGGAAAAGCGTGAACCACACCACGGGCCAGCTCAGGCGGATCTCGTCGGCGCGCGGAAGCTGGCCGGCGGTGATGGCGCGAAGCACGTCGATCCCCCACGCACACAGCAAAAGCCCCAGCACCGCGCCGGGCAGGGCGATCAGGAATGCCTCGAGCAGAAGCTGGCCGACCACCTGCCTGCGCCGCGCGCCCAGCGAAAAGCGGACGGCGATCTCACGCGCGCGGCGCTGCGCGTGCGTGAGCAGCAGGCAAGCGATGTTCGCGCATCCAATGAGAAGCAGCAGCGTCACAGCACCGAAGAGAATCCAGAGGCCCCGGCCCGAGCTGCCGACGGTGACTTCTTTCAGTGGCCTCACGACGGGCGTCCAGTGGGCGTCCGTCGCTGGATACTGAGCCGCCAGGGCGGCCTGGAGTGTCGTCAGGCCGGTCTGCGCCGAGGCTGCCGAAACACCGTCCCTGAGCTTCCCGATCGCCACATAGAAGCGCGTCTCCCGGTTCTGCATGACAGCGCTGGGGAGCGCCGCGGGAAGCCACACATCCACTTCGGTATTGGTTATCGGCACGCGAAACGAAGCAGGGACAACACCGGCGATGGGGTAAAGCGTGTCGTCGACACGCAGCGATTTCGTGAGGACGTTCGGATCGCCTGCAAAGCGGCGCCGCCAGAACGCTTCACCGATGAGCGCCGCGTGTGGACCGCCGAACCGTTCTTCGTCCGGGCTGAATTCACGACCCTGTGCCGGGATAACACCCAGAGTCGAAAAGAACCGGCGCGAGGTGCGGGCGCAAAGCAGTTTTTCCGGCAGCGCTCCCGAGGTTTCGGTTATGTTCTCCGTGTACACCCCGGCGATCCCATCGAAGCTCCGATTCATCCGATTCCATTCTTCGAGTCGGCAGGGCGCAACGGGCACGAGTCCGGTGTTGCGGGACACGTTGGTCTCGAACAGCGCCGCGAGTCGCGAGGGTGCGGCGTAGGGCAGCGACTTCAGCAGAACCGCTTCCACCAGCGAGAAGACTGCGCTGCTGGCGCCGATGCACAGCATCATGGTGACCACCGCGGCAACAAAGAAACCGGGGCGGCTGAGAAGGGAACGGTAACTCGACATGACCGCGCGCATGAGTGTGAGCCCGGAACCATGCACCTCGTGGACCAAACCTGCGATCGATGCAGTCGAACAGGATGGGGCAGCGATTTGCGAGACACCCGCTCCGGGAACGGGAATCAGTGTTCGCGTTTGAATATCGCCTGCGCCGCATCTGTTGCTTGCCATACGCTGTGCAGGGGGTAGTGGCGAGCCTCGGTGATACGATGGCCTCGGGTCAATGCAGGCAGCATCAGCATGGGAAGCAGGGGCGAAAGCCCGGCCCGGCGCAGAGGCCGCGGCCTCGCCCGCGCGCATCGCCTCCATCGACATCTTTCGCGGGCTGACCATCCTGGTCATGGTTTTTGTAAATGACGTCTCCGCTGTCCGCGGACTTCCCTGGTGGACCTACCACATGCCCGGCGACGCCAACGGGATGACTTATGTCGACATGGTCTTCCCGACGTTTCTCTTTATCGTCGGCGTTTCCCTCCCGCTGGCTTACGAGCGGCGCATCGCGCGAGGCGATTCAAAGCCGCAATTGTGGGGTCATGCCGCGCTGCGCTCCCTGGCGCTGGTCGTTCTGGGCCTGATCCTCGCCAACATCGAGAAGCTTGACCCGGAGTTCACCGGCATGAGCCGCAGCGCGTGGGCCCTGCTCTCTTTCGCCGGTGTGCCCCTGTTATGGAACGTGTACCCCCGCATGGAGCGATTTCCGCGGCTGCCGATCGTGCTTCGCTCCGTGGGCGCTGCCCTCCTGATTGTCCTGCTCGCGATTTTCAGGCGCCGCACCGAGCAGGGGCAGCCCGCGGGTCTCGACTTCTCCTACTGGGAAATCCTCGGCCTGATCGGATGGGCGTATCTGTCGGCCAGCATTCTCTACCTGCTGCTGCGCACCCGCCGCTGGGCGCTGACCGCCTCCTTCGTGGCGCTGAGCGCTCTCAACGTCCTGTGCACCGCGCGCGTGCTGCGCTGGCCCAACAGCCTTCCCGATTACGTGTGGCCGTTCGGAAGCGGTGGCCTCGCGTCCATTGTCATGGCCGGCGTGATTGCCTCGCTGCTGTTGTCCGGGCGCCGCTTCGGCTGGTATGGCGGGTTCGCCGCGATCCTGTTCGCGGCGGGCATCGTGCTGCTGCCGCTGGGCGTGTCGAAAAACCGCGCCACACCGACATGGTGCCTCGTCTGCTCCGCGGCCGCGGCCGTCATTCTGCTCGGCCTTTACTGGCTCGCCGACCGCCGGGGCCAGACGAAATGGGCAGCGTTCGTCAAGCCCGCCGGATCGAACACGCTGCTTACCTATCTGTTGCCATGGATCTGGGGGTCGGTCCCGGGTCTCAGAGGAGTCGGGCGAGCCTGGAGCACCGGGGCGCCCGGCGTCGTGCGTGCGCTGTGCTTCACCGGAGTGATTCTCGCCCTGTCGGCCGTGCTCACGCGCGCGAAGCTCAGGTTGCAGCTGTAGGTGGCGCAGCTTTTTCACGCCCC
Organism: Bryobacteraceae bacterium; assembly: GCA_035653295.1. Lineage (GTDB taxonomy): Bacteria > Acidobacteriota > Terriglobia > Bryobacterales > Bryobacteraceae > DASRCB01. The sequence goes on along the minus strand of DASRCB010000433.1, from coordinate 6,066 downwards.
TGACCTCATCGACTTTGCCGCGCGGCTCGCCGTGGCCGCCGGAGTTCCACCCGACCTCGCGCAGCTGACGGCCGAATCGCTGGTCGCGGCCAACCTGCGCGGCGTCGATTCCCACGGCCTTCAGCAGTTGCCTTTTTATCTCGACCAGATCGCGCAGGGGCGCATGGATCCGGTCACGCGAGGCGCCGTCCGATCCGAATCCGGCGCGTGTATGCTCTTCGATGGACAGAACGGTATCGGCCAGGGCGCGGCGGCGGTTTGCTGCGATCATGCGCTGCGGCTGGCCCGCGCGCACGGTATCGCGCTGGTAGTCGCGCGCGACTCCAACCACTACGGCGCCGCGGGTTTCTGGACCGCGCGCATCGCCGCGGCTGGCTGCCTCGGCATCAGTATGTGCAATGCCGGCGCGCGTGTCGCGCCATGGCAGGGCCGCCAGCCGCGCGTCGGCACGAATCCCATTTCCATGTGCGTGCCGGGCCCCAACACGTGGCATCTGGACATGGCCACCACCACCGTGGCTTTCGGAAAGATCATCGGCGCCGCCAACAAGGGCCAGGCGGAGATTCCGGCGGGATGGGCCATGGATAAGGAAGGCCGGCCGACGACGAACACGCAAACCGCGCTGCAAGGGCTGCTCATGCCGCTGGGCGGATACAAAGGCAGTGGCCTGGCGCTGATGGCCGAGATCCTCTGCGGCGTCCTCGGCGGCGGCGCCATGACAACCGACGTCGGCGACCTGTTCGAAGGCGGTCAGCCGCGGCGCATCAGCCAGATGTTCCTCGCCGTTGACGTGAGCCGCTTCATGCCGCTCGATCAGTTCGTCGCGCGTATGCGCGCGCTGGTGGACAGCATCAAATCGTCCCAACCCGCCGCGGGGTTCGATGAGGTGCTTGTGGCCGGCGATCCGGAATGGCGGATGGAACAAGCGCGGCGCGCGCAGGGCATTCCGTTGACCCCGGGTGTTTGGCAAAAACTACAGTCCGCCGCCGCCCGGCTCGGAGTTGCAACGCCACGGCCCGTTTCGGCCTGAGCCCCTTATTCCCGCTCCAGCACGACGGCGCTGCCGGCGAAATCGCCCGAGAGATTGAAGCGCAGCCCCTGGTTCATCAGATACGATCCGCTCAGCTCGTCGCCGCGGTCCAGCAGCAGTCCATCCACCCGGCGCAGCCGATAGGTCGCATTCGGGTCGAGGCCGCGGAGGCAAATCGCGGCCGCCGGCTCACCCAGCTGCTGCGAGTGGCGGAACGCAAAAAACACGGCTTGCGCGCCGTCATCCGATACGTACTCGCTCGCCACGACGTCGGCCGGCGGCATGATCAGCCGGTACAGCCGTCCCTGCTGCACCGTTGTGCGGATCGACTTGTACAGCGCGACCATGTTCCTGGCCAGGGCGAAATCCTCATTGCTCCAGTGATTCAGGTTCGCGCCGATGCCCAGCGATCCGTTCATCGCCACCAGAAAGCGATATTTCAGCGATGTGCTGCGGCCGTTCATGTTCGGCACGTCCGTGACCCACGCCATCATTACCTGCGGCGTGTAAGCGTGGGTGAAGCCGTTCTGGATGCTCAGCCGGTCGAATGCTTCGGTGTTATCGGAAGTCCAGACCTCATCCACGCGCTGCAGCATACCCAGATCCACGCGCCCGCCGCCGCCGGAGCAGGATTCGATCTCCAGCTTCGGATGGCGCTCACGGAGCCGGTCAATGATGTCGTACAGGTTGCGCGTGTACGCCACCCAGATCTTCTTCTGATCTTCCGGGGCAGCTTCCGGCCAGCCTGGCTCGGAAAAGTTGCGATTCATGTCCCATTTCAGAAAGGCGATGTCGTTATCCGTCACCAGACGGTCGAGCACACCGAAGATGTGCTCCTTCACGTCGTCGCGCGCTAGGTTCAGCACCAGCTGATGGCGCCCTTCCGTCCGCGGTCTGCCGGCGAAGTTGATCACCCAGTCAGGATGCGCGCGGTACAGGTCGCTGTTCGGGTTCACCATTTCAGGCTCGACCCACAGGCCGAAATCCATGCCTGAGTGGTGTACGGCATCGATGAGCGGCTTGAGACCGTTGGGAAACTTGCGCGGGTTCACCACCCAGTCGCCGAGGCCGGCGCGATCATTGTCGCGCGCGCCGAACCAGCCGTCATCCATAACGAAGCGCTCGACGCCGATGCTCGCGGCTTTCTCGGCCAGAGCGCGCTGCCCGGCTTCATCTACGTTGAAGGTGGTCGCCTCCCAGGAGTTGTAAAGCACCGGACGCGGGCGGCTGCGCGACCGTTCCGGCAGGATCTGTGCACGTTCGAAGCGATGGAGAACGCGAGACGCTTCGCCGAATCCGCCCTCGGTGTAGCCGCCATAGAAACCCGGCGTTTCCAGCGATTCGCCAGGCTTCAGCCGATATCCGAAGTCGAAGGGGTTGAATCCACCGGTGACGCGAACCTGGTGCAGCGGCGTTTCCTCGATGCTGATCCTCCAGCTTCCGCTCCAGCCGAGCGCGCCGAACCAGACGCGGCCGTGCTCTTCGCTCGCGTCGCGATCCAGCGCAAACCATGGATTCGCCTGAGCGCTGGTTGCGCCGCGCCGGCTCTCGATCACCTTCAGGCCGGGGTTCACCGGCTCATGCTGCAGTTGCGTCTCGCCCGCCCATCTGCCCGCGAGGTAACTGAGCCGGTAACCGGTCCCCTGCGGAACGTACCAGACGCCCGATTGCGCATTCTCGATCACAAGCGGCTGGTTCGTGTTGTTGCGAATGAGCGTCGCGCGCCGAATGATACCGCTGTCCGGATACGCGGTGTAACTGACATCCGCGAATACGTTATTACTGATGTCCTTCAACGTAATCGTGAGCGTGTTGCCGGCGATTTTGTGGGAGGCGTAATGCAGCACCAGATCGCGATTGCCGTCCTGCATCGTGATCTTGAGGCACGGCTCGGTGAAAAGACCCGCGCCCTGCCCGGGATACTCCTGCGGCGTGGTCGTGGTGGTCAGATCGAACGATGCCCATTCCGGGAGGGAATGAACCGCGTTCCAGTCGGCATCGCGGGTGACCCGTCCGCCCCAGTAGACATGCTGGAGCTCGTTGCGCTCGTTGATGCCGGCTACCCACGTAACCGGCCCGGCATCGATGATGAACAGCTTCTTCTCCGGCAGGAAACGAATCGGTTCTGCGGCGAAGGCGCAAACACAGAGCAACGCAGGAACAATATAACGGACGCGCATAGGATGGAAGAACCATTCTATGCGCGTCCCTCTGTGAGTCGCCACGGCGCTGACCTGCGGTGACACAGGTTCGCGGAAAATCGACACAACGATTTCAAGCAGTTAGCGCCGAAGCCCTCAGGAACGGCCCGCCGGCCGCGCGAAGATGCGGCCAGGAGGGAAGTCTCCCATGTCTTCCGAACGTCGTATCCGCGCCTCGCGCGAAAATGGCGCCAAGTCTCGCGGCCCAAAAACCCCCGAGGGCAAACTGCGCTCCTGCCGCAACGCCGTAAAACACGGCCTGCTGAGCGAAATCATCGTCCTCCCGACCGAGCCGGCCGAGCGCTTCCTCCAGCTCTCCAACGAACTGGACGACGAATTCCGCCCGTCCACGCCTTTCCAACGCCTCCAGGTCGAATCGATCGCCGCCTGCGCCTGGCGCATCCGCCGCGTGTGGGCGCTCGAGAAAACGGCCTACAAATACGAAGCCGGCCTTATGGGCCCCTGCCATCTCCCACCCGACGAAAAGACCTACCGCTCCTTCCGCGCCATGGCCGACTTCACAAGAGCCCTCGAGCTCCTAAGCCGCTACGAATCCCGCTACGAGCGCCAAATGTCCCGGGCATACAAAACCCTCATGGACTACAACCCGGAAAACGTGCCAAACGAACCTAATCCCACAAACGAACACCACCCGCCCGACCCGCAACCAATTGACAGCACACCGGAAATCGAACCCAACGACGGAGTACCGGCCCAGCACACAGCGGACCACCATCGCGAAGCGATGGCCCTTACGCCCAGCACACCCGAACTACATCCGAACGACGGCGTACCGGCCCAGCACACAGCTGACCCCTGTCCCCTGAGCCCTGACCCCGTTCTTTCGGACCCCGGGCCCCGGTTCCCGGACCCCGTTCTTTCCGACCACGGACCACGCGCCACGGGCCACGGACCACGGACCACGGGCCACAGGCCACGGACCACGGGTTTTCGGGCCACGGACCACGGGCCACAGGCGACGGGCCACGGCCCAGGCTCTCCCCCGATAATGGTTCTATATGCGCCAGCAGGAGGCGGCTCAGGTCACCCCCGAGGACATCATCCACCTCATCCTCGAGGAAATGCAGGCCGGCATGTGCCCCAGCTTCTACAGCAATCTCGTACCCAGCGTCTACCAGGTCTTTCTGTACGGCGAGGATCTCGATCGGCTGCGCCCGCTGGAGCAGCGCATGCGCGACGAGGCCGTCCGCGCCCTCGAGGAGAAGCTCGCGGAGCTCAACAAGTCGGCCGAACCCTCCAAACTGAAGCTCCCGCTCGGCGGCGCGAAGCATCGCAAAAAGAAATACGAAGCCCTGGGCGATTTCACCGTGGAGTTCCACGAGAACACCGACGATGATGCGCGCGAGAATCCGCTCATCATCCACTCCACCTTCCCGTCCGAGGCATCCTCCGACGATCGCGTCGGCACACTCACCGAGCGCGTCACGCGCCGCAGCGCCGATGGCCAAACCATCACCACCGCCACTCAGCGCAGCGGCACGCTCGATGCGCGAGCTTCCGCGGGGATCGTACACGCCAGTATCGAATGGGAAGATGATACCGGCGCGCACTCCTACCAAATGACGAAAGACCTGATCAAAATCGGACGCGGAGCCGCTGACCGGTGGGTGGACGTGAAGCTCAAGGCGAAGAAGGACGTCTCGCGCGAGCACCTGCAAATCCGGCGCGATGCCACTACCGGCGAGTTCTTCATCAAGGACCTGAGCACGCTCGGCACCACCGTTAACGGCAAGCGCGTGCCCGGCAGCATCGAGCAGGTGAACGGCGCCGACGTGGACAAAAATCTGGAGGTCCCGCTGCCGGGCAAGGCCAGCATCGGACTGGCGGGCGTGCTCTCGCTGGAGTTCAAAGCGGCGAAGGCATGACCGGGCTTCACACCGCGCGAATCGCCTTTCTCGTGCTGCTCGCGATTTTCACCATCGCCGCCGCGGCCGCCGCACGTAAGAGGACCTGAGCATGACACCCGCAGCGCCGCGATATTTCTCGGCCGCCTCGACCGATCAGGGCCTCGTCCGCGGAAACAACGAGGATCGCGTCTGGGCTGATGACGCCCGCGGCTTCTTTGTCGTCATCGATGGCATGGGCGGGCACGAAGCCGGCGAGCACGCGGCAGACATCGCGCTCCAGCACATCCGCGCCCGCCTCGAGCGCCAGACCGGAACCGTCGAGCAGCGGGTGCGCGAGGCTATTGCCCTGGCCAACAACGCCATCTACGAAACCGCGCAGGCCCGGCCGGAGTGGAAGGGCATGGCCTGCGTGCTCACCATCGCCGCTATCGAGGATGGGCGCGTAACCGCGGGCCATGTCGGCGATTCTCGCCTGTACCGCATTCAGCGCGGCAGGATCGAGAAGATCACCCACGACCATTCGCCCGTGGGCGAGCGCGAGGACCGGGGCGAGTTGACCGAAGCCGAAGCCATGAGCCACCCGCGCCGCAATGAGGTCTACCGTGATGTCGGCTCCGAGGAGCACACCCCCGACGACGACGAGTTCATCGAGATCCGCGAGTTTCCGTTCGAGCCGGATATGACCCTGCTGCTGTGCAGCGACGGCCTCAGTGACGCCATCTCCTCCAAAGAGATTCTGGCCATCGTTGAGCGCAACGCGGGCGATCGCGACACAGCCGTGCACGAACTGATCTCCGCGGCGACGAAGCGCGGCAAAGACAACGTCTCCGCCATCCTCGTTTGTGGTGCGGGCCTTAGGCCTGCACGCGAGGCAAGCGGAGCGCCGAGGACGGTCGCGCAAGCGACAAAAACATCAGGCCATCATAGCTGGCTCTGGCTCGCCCTCGGTCTCATCGTCGGCCTCCTC
>DASRCB010000432.1:0-23524 GCA_035653295.1 Bryobacteraceae bacterium | reverse complement strand
CGGCCTCCAGCGATCGGCCCAGCGCCCAACCGATCACGCGTCGGGAGAAGGCGTCGAGCACCACGGCCAGATAGACGAACTCCAGCCGCAGACGGATGTACGTGATATCTGCCACCCAGAGCTGGTTGATCGCCGTTGGCGCCATCCGGCCAGCCAGGTTGGGGTAGATCGGCAGGTTGTGTCGCGAGTCGGTGGTCACCACGAACTTCCGGCGGCGGACGCACAGCAGGTTGTCTTCGCGCATCATCCGCAGTACCCGCTTGTGGTTAATGTCGAACCCCCGGTTCTGAAGTTCGGCTGTAATGCGTCGATATCCGTACGCCGGCGACTCCAGCGCGATCTTCTGCATCTGGTCCCGGATTTCCATCTCCACAGGCATGGCCCGGCGCGGTATTCGCCAGCGGTAGAAACCGGCCCGGCTCAGACCGGTCATTTGGCACAGCACGTTCACGGCCTCGCCTTTCGCCGTGGCTTGTTCGATTTCTTCAAACAGGCATCCGCGCCATTGACGACGGCCGGCGGGTGATGATCCCTGAAATGCTGTAAGGCTTTTTTTAAGAAATCATTCTCCATCGTGAGCTGGCCGATCTTCCGCTCCAGCTCCGCGATGCGCCGGGCATCATCGACGGCCGGCAGCGCAACACCGCGACGACCGATGCCGGGGAATGCCAGATCGCCTTTGGCGCGCCACTCACTCCGCCAGCGCTCCAGCAAATGCGGACTCACCTGATACTTTCGTGCGATCTCCGCGCCGCTCGAACCGGCGTCGAGCGCACGCATGGCCGCGATCTTGAGATCCCGGCTATACACGGATCGGGACACATCCATTTCCTCACTCCATTCAATGTATGCGTCCCCTTAACTCCGTGTCTCAGTTTTGGGGTTCACTCCAGATGGGTGCTTACAGCACGCCCCCGCATAATGAAAGCCCGTAGCGAGTCCGTGCCCTGAACAATGGCTGAACCGTTGCTGTCCTGCCCGAAAAGGGCTTGCGGCTGATCCATGAGCTCTGTATCATCTCTTACATACCCTTGACGGTTTAGGTAAAGGCTGGGACATGTTCACAACATCGCGTACACTACCGCGCGCTGCCTGTCTGATTTCGCTTTCGGCGGCCGTGTTTTTCCTGTCTGACGTGCAGGCACAATCGTTTCGCACACGCCACGTGCGCCAGGAAGTAAGCACCGGCCGGGCGCGGCTCGTCGGGCAATTGGAGCCCACCACCCCGCTCCGGCTGAACATCGCCCTTCCACTCCGAAATGAGCCGGAACTCGATCAACTTCTGCAGCAGCTTTACGACCCTCAGAGCCCGCTGTTTCACCGGTTCCTGAGCGTGCAGGAATTCTCCGATCGTTTCGGGCCAAGCGCCGAAGACTATGCTTCCGCGATTCGCTTTATCGAACAGAACGGGCTGCGGGTTACCGCCACGTTTCCCAATCGCCTCGTGCTGAATGTGAGTGGGTCTGTGGACGCAATTCAGAAGGCCTTTCACGTGAACATGGGCGTGTATCAGCACCCGACAGAACAGCGAACTTTCTACTCCCCAGACCGCGAGCCCTGGGCCGACTCTGCGGTTGCGCTGTGGCACATATCTGGTCTCGATAACTTTTCTATTCCGCATCCGGCAAGCCTGAGGCATGAAGCGGCAACGCTCCGCAACGCAACGGGGTCCGGGCCAAGTGGCCAGTTTCTGGGAAGCGACATGCGCGCGGCGTATTACGGCGGGACCGCGCTCAATGGCGCCGGCCAGTCGGTCGGGCTTCTCGAGTTCGCCGGCTATAACCAGGCCGATGTCACCAACTATTTCAACAAAGTGGGACAGCCGCTCAGTGTGAAGGTTCAGGGTATCTCGACCGACGGCTCCAGCCTGCAATGCACGGGAAAATGCGACGACACGGAACAGGTTCTCGACATTGAAGCAGCGATCTCCATGGCTCCCGGCATGAACAGTGTGCTGGTCTATGTGTCTGACACGAGCGATGTGAGCATGTTCAACCGCATGGCGAGCGATAATATCGCTAAGTCACTGAGTTGCTCCTGGGGCTGGAGTCCGGCCGATCCCACCAGCGACGATCCAATATTCAAGGAGTTCGCGGCGCAGGGGCAGAATCTGTTTGTCGCTTCTGGCGACAGCGGCGCGTTCAAAAAGCACTCTTCTGACGTATATCCGGCGGACGATGCCTATGTCACTTCGGTTGGCGGAACGGATCTGACTACTTCCGGCGCGGGTGGTCCGTGGGCCTCCGAAACCGCGTGGACTTCGAGCGGCGGCGGTATCTCTCCGAACGCAATTGCGATCCCAGCGTATCAGAAGCAAAGCGGAGTTGTCACTGCAGCGAACAAAGGTTCGAACATCTACCGGAACGCGCCCGACGTGTCTGCGGAAGCGAACACCGACAATTACATCTGCTACAACGGCACTTGCGCGGGCGGCTGGGGCGGAACGAGTTTTGCGGCGCCCCGCTGGGCCGGGTATCTGGCGCTCGTGAACCAGCAGGCTGTCGCGAACGGTGGCAGCAGCGTCGGTTTTATCAACCCCGCGATCTACGCAATTGGGCTGGGGTCTGCATACGCGACTGATTTACACGACATAACCAGCGGCAGCAATGGCGCCTATTCCACGGCAAAGGGGTTTGACCTCGTCACCGGCTGGGGCAGCCCGAATGGCGCCGCTCTGATCAATGCTCTGGCGCCGTAGCCCTGAGCCCCTCTGTATAAAGCGTTATTGTCCATTTGCGTGCGCCTCTGTCGGCAACAGTGGCCTGTACCTTAGCACTCGCGAGGGTGGCTACAGTGCGCAGGCGCTTGAGTGTGCAAGGACTTACTTCACGACCACGGGGATAAAAACCGCTGAGAACAGAGTCGAGCCGATTCGCCACTCGATCGGACCCGTGAATTCCAGCAGTACATTCCTCTGCGCCAACGCTTCCAGCACAGTTCCGAGCGCCAGCCGGACCAGCGCCGCGCCGGGACAGGAATGCGGACCGATGCCCAGCGAGAGATGGCCGGCGCCGCGCCGGGCCAGATCGAGCTGGTCCGGTTCCGGGAATACGTCCGCATCGCGGTTCCCGGCCATCGCTCTGGCCTCCACGTTCATGTGCCTGGGGGTGGCGATGCCATTACAAACCACATCCCTGGCGGCGCGGTAGTGCAGCGTGTGTACCGGGCCTGCAAAACGCAGCAACTCCTCGATGGCGTTGGGCAGGAGATCCGGCCGTGCGCGAATCTGATCGAACGCTGCGCGATGGCGCACAAACGTCACCACGACGTTCGAGAGTAAGTGCGGAAGCGTCTCGGCGGCGCCGAGGAACAAGGGCTCCGCGCTGATTGTTCCCCCTTCGCGAAAGAGGTGTTTCGCTTCCTTTACGGCGCCATGGTGATCAATTTCGCCGGTAAGCGCGAGCTCTTCCAACTGACGGAGCCGCACGGCTTGAGCGGTTCCGAATGCCGTCATCGCCAGCGCGAGCTTTAAAGACCACGGCCTTACGAATCGATCCAGGAGCTCCACCGGCGCGCCGACGGGCAGGCGGTCGAGCAATTCACGGGCGAAGGCCAGTGCTGGTCCACGCCGGTCCGTTAACCTCGAGCGCGTGAGCAGGGAAGCAAACTCGGCGCGAATCCGCAGCCGCCGGTCCTCCCGCCGCACAGCGGTATCCAGGTCATTGTCGGTACCCACGTGGAACAAGTCCGGTGTTCGCATCGCGGCGAGCACGTCCGCGTGGCGGCTGAGCACGAGCGCCCCCGAAGGCGAATGCACATAAGCGGGCCTTGCCGGCGGGGGAGACGAGAGCCAGTCATCTTGAGATGAACCAAAGCCGACATTGTGCGGTGACCTGTGCATCTCCTTGCTGTTCGTCCCCGGCACATCCATTCGTCTCTCTTATTCGAGTCAGTATATGACGAAGAAACATTGGGCCCGAAGTAAAAAGCCTGTAAAAAGCCCTCGTTACGATCGACTCGTGATTGGCAGACGTGACGGACCAGTTATCGAGCCTGAACTCGTGCTGCACGGCGAGTCGCTGGAGATCCCGCAGCCGACCAGGTGGGCTGCTTCTGCACTCCAACGGCTGGCAGCGCCGGTTATTTGTATGGGATCTCGCGGGGGCCGTCGTCGAGGCCCTCGATACGGATCACCTTTGGACCCTGCGGCTCCGGTGCAGGCCGCGGATGGACGGCGGCGACCTGAGCGCGTTGTTCGTTGAAGCGCCGCTGCGCTTCGGCCAGCGCTTTCTTCAGTTCTGCGGCCCCGACTTTCGCCTGCAGGCGCACGCTGTTCTGCTCGACGTCAAAGCGGATGGAGTTGGCGAGCGCGGCCAGGTCCGCCGGCGCGCCGTGCTGTTTCAAGGCGACAAACAACAAAGCCTTCAGCTGGGCGGCGAGCTTCCCAGCTTCTTCCGGCGAATCGGTGTTCAGACCCAGGCGCAGAGACAATCCGTCGTTAACGGAAATGCCGAGGTCGAGGCCTCGCAGCGCGTCCAGAGCCGCAAGCTGCGGAACCTGAGCGCTCGAAAGCGAGGATGGGGTCACCGTGAAGAGGGCCCAGAGGTCGTATTGCGCCTGCATATCCATGGCCTGAGCGAGCAGCGGGTTCTTCGGCGCATCGGTCCATTCCATACGCTCCAGCGCGGCAAACAGTGAAGTCGCGTCGCCCAGCAGCAGTGTCCGTGGATCGATGAGCGAGGCGGCCATGTCTCCGTCACCCTTCTGCCGGAAAACGCGGTAATGCCGATATTTCTGCATCTTCGCCCCGGTTTGGGCGAAAAACGACTCTACTTTGTTCGCGTCGAATTCTCCTGCAATTCGAATCAACACAGGAGGCTGGGCGTTCTCGGCGGCCCCATCGGGCCGGCCTGGGGACGAGATCAGAACGTCGCTGATCTGGTCGAGCAGCTCCGTGCCGGGAAATTTCGGGGTCAGCGAGATGCCCTGGTCGCGCAGTTGCGCCCGCATCTGATCGCGAACGGCGATGCCGACCTGGCTCTCGCGGAGGCGCCGCAGCTTGATGCCAACGAAGACCTTGGCGTCCGGATGAGTGAAGCGCCAATCCGCGTTCTGGGCCAGGATTGGCGAAAGGCAACAAACGGCGAGGATGATCGATCGAGGCGCCATACAAAGTCCCCCATAATTGATCGGCCGAAGCCGCCGCGTTCTACACGCCCGCTACACTAGTCCTTTAAGCCACAATGCGGGTCCCGGGCCGGTTCTTCGTACGCAACCTCATTGAACGGCGCGCGCTGCTGATGCAGTTGGTGCGGCGGGACTTCCGCCAGCGCTTCATCGGGTCGGCCGGCGGCTGGCTGTGGGGCGTCGTACACCCGCTGGTGCTGCTGGCAAGCTGGACCTTCGTTTTTCAGATCTGCCTCCGGACCAAACCGCCGCCGGGCGAAGTCACGCAGAATTACACGCTCTTCCTCGCGTGCGGATTCCTGCCGTGGCTGCTGTTCCAGGAAGTGGTGATGCGATCGGCCTCGTCACTGGTGGAGAACGCGAATCTGATTACTAAAACGGTATTTCCTTCCGAGGTCGTGCCGGTTTCGATTTATCTCTCGTCGCTCGTCAACCACCTCATTGCGCTGGCGCTGGTGATCGGCGCGATCGGCATCTGGACCCGCGCTTTCAGCCCGTGGACGCTGTTTCTGCCGGTGTACATGTTTCTGCTCGGGTTGCTGGCGGTGGGCATCGGGTGGGTGGTCGCCGGCTTGCAGGTTTACCTTCGCGACACCGTCCAGGTTCTTAGCGTCGTGATGACTTTCTGGTTCTGGATGACGCCTATCTTCATCGGAGAGGACCGCTATCCGCAGCAGCTGCGCTTCATGCTGAAAGCCAATCCGCTGTTTTATCTGGTGCGTGGATATCGCGACCGGCTTTTGTCTATGCGCCTGCCGAACCCGGCGGACCTCGGTTCGCTTGCCGCCTGGTCGATCAGTGCGTTTGTGGTCGGCGGCCTGGTGTTTCGCCACCTCAAACGCGGTTTCGCGGATGTCCTTTGATTAATGCAAACTGATGCCAATGAATCGACGTGAGTTCCTGAGCCGTGCGGCGGTGCTGTCGGCCGCATCGGGCCCGCTGCTGCGCGCCGCCGCGCCGAAACGGGCGGCGGCCAGCGTGTTGCTGATCACCGTGGAGGATCTTGGCGCGTGGATGCTGGGGGTCTACGGCAACAAGAGCATTCAAACGCCTCAGCTGGACACGCAGGCGCGCACCGGGACGCGGCTGATCAATGCGTGCACGGCGGCGCCGGCGCCGGATCTCGGCCGGGAATCCCTGCTGCACGGAGTGGCCCCGGCGCAGCTTGGAGGTCAGCACCCTTCGATGGCCGATATCTTTCGCTCTCACGGGTATGTCGCAGGGAGCGCGGCATCGCCGGCCACATCCCTGGATCAGTGCACGCACGCCACCGTGGATTTCCTGAATCGGCAGGCGCCCGGCCGTCCGTTTTTCTTCACGGTGAACTATGCGCCACTGCGTGCCGATTCAGTTCCGGACGCGTATACGCAGGCCTACGCGTCGAGCGACTTCTCCGATCTCGGCTGGCAACCCGCTTCCGGCGGTGCGGCGAGCGGGCGCGAGAAGCTGGCCAATGTCGTGAACAGCCTTCGCTTCGCCGCGGGCGCCATTACCTACTTCGACGCGCAGATTCCCGCGATCCGCAACGCCATCGTGCAGCGGAACCTCTACGAGTCCACCATCGTGGTGATCACCGGCTCGAACGGCAGCCTTCTGGGGCGGCACGGGCTGTGGGGCGATGGGCGGGCCACGAACCCGCCGAACATGTACGAAGAGGTGGTGCGGGTTCCGTTCCTGTGCAGCTGGCCGGGGCAGACGCCCGCCGATTCGTATCGCGTGGAGGAGGTCAGCCTCTATGATGTCCTGCCGACGCTTTGCGACATGGCCGCGGGAGTGCCGCCGCCCGGAGGCGCGCTTCCCGGAAGGAACTTCGCAAAGGTGCTGCTGAACCAGCCATTCCCGAAAAACGAGCCGTGGCGCAATCTCGTCTTCGCCGAACTGGACGGGGTGGCCATGGGCCGGGACAATCGCTACAAGCTGGTGCTCCATCCGGATCTTTCGGGCGAGCTGTACGACCTGTCCGAAGATGCCCGTGAGATGACCAACCGCTTCGATGACGGCTCCTACATCAACGTGAAGAACCGGCTGAGCAGCGGCATCAATCTGTGGCGGCAGACGTTTCGCCGCTGACCGCGCCGACGACGGTCATGACGGGAGTCGGCGCGTGGCGCACGACGCGGACGGTGGTGTGCCCGATGGATTGGGCACCGTGAAACCGGCGGTGATGAGCGCCGATAACGACCAGGTCCGCTTCGGCGGCGGCTGAAACGATTTCCGCCGCCGGGTCACCTTCGCGAAGCAGAGCGCCGGCGCTCATGGTTTCCGGAATCCAGGAACGCAGATCGTCGATGCCGCTCGGCTCGCCGGGCTCGCGAACATGCAACGCGATCACCTGCGCGCCGAAGCAGCGGCCGATGCGGCAGGCCCACGCCAGCGCCCGGCGCGACAGGCCGGTGTTATCCACGGCGCACAGAATGCGCCGGATGTTCAGTTGCGCTCCGCTGCCGCGGACGGTCAGCACCGGCAGGGGGCTCTCATTAATGAGACGCTCCGCGACGGAGCCCATCATGAGCCGGTTCACGCCACTCTGGCCGTGAGTGCCGACGACGATGATTCCGGCGCGCACATCCTCGGCCGCCGCGCGGATTCCCTCCACGGGCAGAGCTTCTACGACGCGGATCTCGATGTTCGCCGCGTCGCCGATCAGAATGCTGCCGACGAACCGGCGTACGCTCTGGTCGGCTTCGGCGTGCGACCGCCGGAACTGACGTTCCATTTCGGCCACCTGCTCGGTGTTGAGATGGGGCGGCGGGAGAAACGGATTGGCGTAGACCACGACAAGCGTGGCGCCCGCGCAGCGCGCCAGGGCGTCGGCGTAACGGAGTGCGAGGGCGGAGAGATCGCTGAAATCGACGGGGCAGACGATGTGATGGACGCCTTCGATGGCCATAGGCGGATTGCCTACATCATATGACCACGAAGCGGAGACTGTCCCCCACCATTGTCGTGCCCACAGCAGGCGGCCTGAAAGCCCGCCGTACGGCGAGGCTTTGGCCCCAAAGCCGGTGGGTCAGGAAGTTTCCCACTCGCGCGCCCGTTCGACCGCTGCCGTCCAGCGGCGGCGCAACTCCTCGGCCTTGTCTGCCTTCATGGCGGGTTCGAAGCGCCGCTCCACGCGCCAGTGAGTGGCCAGCTCCCTCGTGTCTTTCCAAAAACCCACGGCGAGGCCGGCCAAATACGCCGCGCCGGCCGCGGTTGTTTCCGTCAGCGCAGGGCGAATCACCGGAATGCCAAGGATGTCCGCCTGAAACTGCATCAGTAAGTCATCGCATGCCGCGCCGCCGTCGACGCGCAGTTCGGTAAGCGGCTGGCTGCTGTCGGCGTGCATGGCGTCGAGCAGATCGGCGACCTGATAGGCGATTGACTCGAGCGCCGCGCGCGCGACGTGTCCGGCGGTAATGCCGCGAGTGATCCCCACCAGGGCGCCACGGGCGTACGGATCCCAGTGCGGAGCGCCCAGGCCGGCGAAGGCGGGGACCAGATACACACCGCCGTTGTCGGGAACGGATGCCGCGAGCGCTTCGACGTCCGCTGAGGCGCGGATCAGACCCAGGCCATCGCGCAGCCACTGCACCACCGCCCCGCCGATAAATACGCTCCCCTCGAGCGCGTATTCGGTGCGGTCAGCGATCTTCCACGCGACCGTGCTCAGCAGCCGATGGCGCGACTCGGGCGCGTGCGTTCCCGTGTTGCGCAGCATGAAACAGCCTGTGCCGTACGTGTTCTTGGTGAGGCCCGGCTCGGTGCAAAGCTGCCCGAAGAGGGCGGCCTGCTGGTCGCCGGCGATTCCGGCGATAGGCACGCCACCGAGGTCGAGGCTGGTGGCCACCTCGCCATACGGGTCACTCGAAGAGCGCACCTCGGGCAGGACGCTGGCTGGAATTCGAAAGACGCGCTGCAGGTCGTCATCCCAGGCGCCCGTGTGGATGTTGAACAGCATGGTGCGCGATGCGTTGCTCGGGTCGGTGATGTGCAGCGCGCCGCGCGTAAGTTTCCACACCAGCCAGCTGTCGATCGTGCCGGCGGCAATCTCGCCCCGTTCGGCCCGTTCGCGCAGGCCCGTAACGTTATCGAGCAGCCAGGCGATCTTGCTGGCGGAGAAATAGGCATCGATGAGCAGGCCGGTGCGTTCGCGAATCAGCGGCTCGTGGCCGTCGCGCCGGAGTGCGTCGCAGAACCCGGCCGTCCGCCGATCCTGCCAGACGATCGCATTGCCAACCGGCTCTCCCGTCTGCCGATCCCACATGACCACCGTTTCGCGCTGATTCGTAATGCCGATCCCCGCGATCTCGCCGGGGCGCACGCCGGCGCGAGAAACGGCCTCGCTCGCGGTCGTGATTTGCGAGGTCCAGATCTCTTCGGGGTTATGTTCCACCCATCCGGGCCTGGGGAAGATTTGCTGGAACTCCTTCTGGGCCACGCCGCGGATTGCGCCCTCATGATCGAAAACGATGGCGCGTGAGCTGGTCGTGCCCTGGTCGAGGGCTAGGATGTAGGGCATCTGAGTGTTATTTCCCGTTGAGGGCAGCAATTGCCGCCGAGTTCTTGTCGCGGGTGGCCATGGTCATCGCAGTGCGGTTCTGGTTGTCGGCGAGATCCGGTTTTGCGCCGTGAGAGAGGAGCAGCCGGATTACCGGGGCCGGGTCCTTTATATAGGGGTTGTTCTGCGCGACGGCCATGAGCGGAGTGGTCCCATTGGCGTCCGCGAGGTTGGGGTTGGCCCCGCGGTCCAGCAGCAGCGTGGCGGCGCCGAGTTTGCCGTAGGTGACGGCGGCCAGCAGCGGCGTCCAGCCATTCGAGGCTTGTGCATTCACATCCGCCTTGTTGTCCAGCAGCACCCGCATGGCCTCCTCTTTCCCTTCGGCCGCGGCGCGGTACAGCGGAGTGCGGCCCTGCGAGTCCTGATCGGTGACCTTCGCGTGCGCTGCCAGCAGCGCCGTGACCAGTGGGACGTTGTTGGGCATGTAGGCAGTGCCTTCAGACGCGACCAGCATCGGCGTGTTGCCCTGAGCATCCGGGATCTGCACGTCGGCGTGCTGCTGAAGCAGCAGCTCCACCATGGGCATCTTTCCGAAGGTCACCGCGGCGAGCAGTGGCGTCGAGCCGTTGGAGGTCTTTGCGTTGATGTCCGCGCGCGCATCGAGCAGCAGCTTTACCGCGTCCACCTTTCCTTCCGACGCCGCGCGGTACAGTGCGGTGCGGCCCTGATTATCCTGAGCGTCGACGCGCGCGCCGCGATCGAGCAGAAGCTTCACCAGCGGCGCGTTGTTGGGCATGTACGCGGTGCCCTCCGCAGCTACGATCAGGGGAGTGTTCCCCTGCGCGTCGGCGGTGTCAACCGCCGCGTGGTTGTCGAGCAGGAGGTTTGCGGCGGCGGGCTTGCCGAAGGTGATGGCCTCCAGCAGAGGCGTGGAGCCGTCGTTCGCTTTGTGATTCGGATCGGCCTTATGCGCGAGAAGGAGCCGCATCGCCCCTTCCTTGCCTTCCGCGGTGGCGCGGTACAACGCCGTGCGCCCGCGCTTGTCCTGAGCATCGACGCGCGCGCCGTGGTCCAGCAGCAGCCTAACGGCTGGCGTGTTGTCGGGCATATAGGCGCTGCCCTCGGCGGCCTGCATCAGGGCGGTGGTCCCGTCCTCGTTGGAATCGTTTACGTCGGCGCCTCCGGCAAGCAGTTTGCGCGCGTCGTCGAGCCGCCCTTCCGCGATCGCCTTGACGAGGGGCGAATCGGGCTTGCGCTCTGTGGTGGTGGTGGTGCCCGAGCCGGCCAGAGTCTTCTTTCGAAGGGCGAGGTAACCGCCAGCCATCAGAACGATGGCGATAAGCGCAATTGCCGGCACGAGGGCCGAGCGCTTCTTTTGAGGGGCGAGCGGCGCCACCGGCAGCGTCGACGTTGGGAGTTGCGTCGGCGGCGACGGTGCGGTGGTCGAGCCCGTGAAGCCGGCGGCGGCGCCAGCGGCCATGGGAGCGCCCGAGAGCTCGTGGACAAACGCCGCGCAGGTGGGGTACCGCTCCTGTGGGTTCTTCGCGAGCGCGCGGCCGAGCGTCGCGCGAATGGCGGGCGGAAGTGTGGCGGCTTCGGCCACAAGCGTAAACGGGTCCAGGCTGGCGATCTGGTACATGACCGCGTGCGCCGACTCGGCCTCGAACGGCAGCCGGCCGGTGAGCATGCGAAACGCGGCGATGGCCAGCGAGAACTGGTCGGAGCGGCCGTCCACTTTCTCTCCGCGCACCTGTTCCGGCGACATATAGGATGGCGAGCCGAGGCTCGCGCCGGTGCGGGTCATGGCCTGTGTGACGGCTTCAATCACTTTGGCGATCCCGAAGTCGGCGATCTTGACGCAGCCGTCCTGGCGGAGCAGAATGTTCGGCGGCTTGACGTCACGATGCACGATCCCAGACTGATGAGCGTAATCGAGCGCGTCGGCCACCTGCCGAAGGATGGAGGACGCGTGTTCCGGATCGAGGCGCGGGCGCTTCTTCAGAAGGTCTTCAAGATTTCCGCCGGGGACGTACTCCATCGCGATGAACAGGTCGGGGCCGTCTTCGCCGAGCTGATAGACGGTGACGATGCCGGGGTGCGAGAGTTTGCCCGCGGCGCTGGCCTCGCGCACGAAGCGCGCGCGGAGCTCGGCGTCCTCGCCGGGAGCCATGCCGGGCTCGAGGCGGATAGTCTTGATGGCGACGGGCCGTCCGATGGCGGAATCGAAGCCCTGATAAACGATGCCCATGCCGCCGCGCCCGAGCTCGCGCACGATCTGATAAGCGCCGATGGTCTGCCGGTCCATGTGAGGAAGCCCTCAATGGATTATAGGGCTGGTGTAAACTGAGGGAGACAGCGCACACGTATCGGGGCGTGGCTCAGCCTGGCTAGAGCGCCTGGTTCGGGACCAGGAGGTCGGTGGTTCGAATCCACTCGCCCCGACCAATTTCCCACCGATCACTTAGATCAGTTCACAGGGGCGGCAATAACCGCGCTGGTAGCTGAACTGGTAGCTACACCGAAAACCTCGTCCATTTCGATGCCGCATCGCGCTTCATCTGATCGAGCACATGGCCGGAAATCTTCATCGTTGTTTCCAAGTCGCTGTGGCCAGGAATGTTCATGACCGTCTTTGGATGGACGCCCTGCGCAAATAGAGCATTGCCGCACTGTGCCGCAGGTAATTGAATGGATTGCGGCAGCAGCCTCCGGTTCCTCGTCTCGTCGTGCTCAGAGTGGCCATGATGCTGTGGAACGCGCGCAGCGGGATACCGCTGCTCGAGCGCAAGGGCGGCTCGCCCGCCAACATCGACCCGAAAAAGAAGTTCATCGATTACTTCTCGATTATTCGGCCGTTACGGTTCGCGGAGACCGCAAAGAAATCCGCGAGTTGATTATCCGCCGCTGATCAAATCCGACGAATGCGCGCCTGTGACCGTGCCGATCCGCATTCATCCCTGGCTTCATTCCGGCACGTCGTCCCGAAGTTCGGTCATTGTAACCGGACCGGCCCGAGCGTATACTGAACGCGTCACAAGACAGATCGCTCTCCAGAGGAGGCGTCTTTCATGCGCTCAGTTGCAGCGCAGGAAGTCTCGTGCCTTACAGACGTCCTGTTCAGTGTGCGCCGTCACACCTGGGTATTCAGCTTTGTTCTGTACTTATTGTTTTGCGCCGGTGTTTATGCACAGACGTCGGATGCATTTGCAGATTTCTCGATGAATTCGAACCCAAACGGTCCGTGGTCGTACGGATACACGGCAACGCGGGGCTCGACGTTTATCCCCTACGATGAGACGTCAACTACGTTTCCATACTGGGGTTGCGCCGGACTCAGCGGCTGGTACCACAACATTGACAGCGGCGATCCGTTACTCGTCGCCAACACAAGCGGCGGCGTCGCCACGTGTGGAACCACGATTATCTTACCGGCGCAGATGCTGCTTCTCCATCCGGGGCCGCACGGCGAGAACAGCGTGCTGCGCTGGACCGCACCGGCATCCGCTAAGATCAGCATTCAGGGGGCCTTTGAAGGCGCCGATGTCAGCACGACTACCGACGTTTCCATCCTGCTGAATTCCTCCGCGGTCCTGTTTTCCGACTACATCAATGGACTAGGCAACGCGAAGTCGTTCCAGATCACGCTCGACGTGACCGCCGGCGATCGCATTGACTTCTCGGTGGGGTACGGTTCAGGCGGTTTTTACAATGACAGCACAGCCCTGATGGCAACCATCGGTCCTGCCATTCCCGAGGCGCCGCCAAGCGTCGGAACCGTAATTATGCCGGGAAGCGGGTACGGAAGTTCGGGAAAGTTTCAGTTCCAGTTCTCCGATCCGAACGGCGGCGGCGATATCGCGCGAACGTACGTGCTGTTCAGCGCCACTCGCTCCGCGGCAAACGCCTGCGAGATATCCTGGGTAGCGTCGACGGGACGGCTATACCTTGCCGCCGATAACGCTCAGAGCTGGCTCAGCTACTTGGTGCCCGGCGGGAGCGGTCAGTTACAGAACAGCCAGTGCACGCTGAATGCGGCGACTTCAGCGGCGACGCGATCCGGGAATAACCTGACCATCACCCTGGATCTGAGCTTTACCGCCGCCGCAAACGGCGAAAAACAGATCTGGGCCTACGTGCAGGATAAAGCAGGCGAGCTGGCTGGCTGGACCAATGTGGGCAACTGGACCGTAAGTGCGGGCCCGGAGCAGTCGCCCAGCGTCGGAGCCCTCACGCCGCCGGCGCCCCCCCGCGGCATGAGCGGCCAGTTCCAGTTCCAGTTCTCCGACCCCAACGGAGCCGGGGACATTGCACGCGCCTGGATGCTGTTCAGCGGAGGCTGCGAGGTAATGTACATCTCCTGGACGCGACAACTTTACCTCGTTGCCGACGATGGCGCAACGTGGGCTGGTCCGGTCACGGTCGGAGCCAACGGAATGGTGCAGAACAGCCGGTGCACACTGAACGCAGCGACGTCGGCGGTTTCGATGTCGGGCAACACCGTGATCATCACCGTCGATCTGACCTTCACCGCGATGTTCGATGGGGTCAGGCAGATTTGGGGTTATGTGATCGATTTCGCTGGTAGACGCGCCGGCTGGACGCAGGTGGGCCAGTGGACGGTCGGAGGCTAACCCTGTTGACCGGCTGAACATGACCAGTCGTCTGGTCAAAACGAAGGTGTGGATCTGGACGAGGCTTGGTAGATGGTCAGCTGCAATTTGCCAGAGCTCATTGGCCTGATCGAAGCGCTCGCTCCGAGATAGTCCTCCACATCCCCGACTGAGCGAGTATCTGTGGCGCCTTCGGAACCGCATAAGATCGGATGATGCGAGAGCTACTGAACGATGTCGCGAAGCGCGCTGCACGGTATCTGGAGGACCTGGCGGAGCGCAGCGTGGCGCCTTCGGCGCAAGCGCTGTCCGGGCTGGCCGAGTTCGATGAATCGCTGCCGGACGGGCCGGCCCAGGCAGAGCAAGTGCTCTCAATGCTGGATCGGGTGGGATCGCCGGCCACCGTGGGCATGGCCGGGCCGCGGTATTTCGGGTTTGTCATTGGCGGCGCCTTGCCCGCGGCGCTCGCGGCGAACTGGCTCGCCGGGGCCTGGGACCAGTGCCCGGGCCTTTTTGTGGCGTCCCCGGTCGGTACAGTGCTGGAGGAGGTCGCGCTGAAGTGGCTGCTCGATGTTTTAAAGCTGCCGGCAGGCTGTGGTGCGGGGTTTGTGACCGGCGCCACGGTGGCGAACTTTACGGCCCTCGCGGCTGCCCGGCATGCAGTGCTGGCGCGCGCCGGCTGGAATGTCGAAGCTGACGGTCTCTTTGGCGCCCCGCCCATTACAGTCATCGTGGGCGAGGAGGCGCATCCGTCCATGATCAAGGCGCTGGGGATGCTTGGGCTGGGCCGTTCGCGGGTGGTTCGTGTGCCCGCCGATGAACAAGGGCGAATGATCGCGGCGGAACTCCCTCGATCTGAGGGTCCGGCGATCGTGTGCATCCAGGCGGGGAATGTCAACACGGGTGCATTCGATCCGGCGCGCGAGATCTGCGATCGCGCGCACTCGTTCGGCGCCTGGGTTCACGTGGACGGCGCGTTCGGGCTGTGGGCGGCGGCGAGCCCGAGGCACGCGCATCTGACCGAAGGTGTTGCGGAGGCGGACTCGTGGGCCACCGACGCACACAAATGGCTGAATGTGCCCTACGACAGTGGGCTCGCGTTCGTGCGCAACGCGGCGGCCCTGAAAAGCGCGATGTCCGTGACAGCGGCGTATTTGCCGCAGGGGGAGCATCGCGAGCCATCGCAATTTACCCCGGAGCTTTCGCGGCGAGCGCGAGGCGTGGAGATCTGGGCCGCGCTGAAGTCGCTGGGACGGTCGGGGCTGGCCGAGCTCATCGATCGCAACTGCCGTTTTGCGCGGCTGTTCTCCGAACGACTGCGCGCCGCCGGATGCGAGATTCTCAACGACGTTGTGCTGAACCAGGTGCTGGTTGCCTTCGGCGGCGCGGCGCGAACGCGGCAGGTGATCGAGGCGGTGCAGCAGGACGGCACGTGCTGGTGCGGTCCAACAGAATGGCATGGGCGGACGGCGATGCGGATCAGTGTTTCTTCCTGGGCAACGACGGACGACGACGTGGAGAAGAGCCTGGCCGCCATTCTCCGTTGCGCTGCCCGCGTCCTTTCATAATAGGCAGAGCCTGTAAAACGCCAATGCGAACCGCACTCCTCTGCCACGTCCTTCTGATTACCTCCTTCGCGCAGGAGATCATCACCGTTCGCCCCAAAGAGATCGACGACGTCCTCGTCAATCCTGGCATCGGCTTCATGACGTTTCAGCGCTTCAACGGCGACGCGCTGAACGCCGGTCAGAAGTGGACCGAAGGGTATCCGATTGCTTACCAGGCTTTCCACGGCACGCTGACAAACGACCACTATCCGGACACCTCCATCGCGTACTTCAGAATTTACTGGAAGTTCCTCGAGCCGGAAGAGGGCAGATATCGCTGGGATCTGATCGACACCGCTCTGCGCACTGCGCATGATCGAAAGCAGACGCTGATGCTGCGCATCGCTCCGTACGGCACAGATGAAAATAACGACGTCCCCGACTGGTATCGCGCCCGAATGGGTGACGAAAAGGGCCGCCTGCCGATCGCGAAGTGGCGCACCAACCCCGAGAATCCGCGTTATGCCGAGCACTTCGGGCGTCTCATCCGTGAGGCCGGCCAGCGCTACGACGGCAATCCCGATCTGGAGAGCGTGGACCTCGCCATTGTTGGCGCATGGGGCGAAGGCGCAGGCGCGGACCGTCTCACCGATACGACGCGGCGCGCGCTGGTGGACGCTTACCTCGAAGCCTTCCGCAAAACGCCGCTGGTCATGATGCTCACCGACCCGAAGACGAACAAGTACGCCATCGCGAAAGCAAACGTCGGCTGGCGCGTCGACTGTCTGGGCGACATGGGAGGGTTCTCGCCCACCTTCTCGCACATGCTCGACCTGTACCCGGAATCGATCATCCTCGACGGTATGCAGGATGCCTGGAAAAAAGCGCCTGTTTCGTTTGAGGTCTGCTGGGTCATGCAGCACTGGCTGGACAAGGGCTGGGACGTGAATTACATCATCGACCAGTCGCTGAAATGGCATATTTCGTCGTTCAACGCCAAGTCGTCGCCGGTGCCCGTGCAGTGGGAGCCACAGGTCCGCGAATGGCTCAGGAAGATGGGCTATCGCCTGGTGCTGCGGCGGTTCACGTATCCGGCAGCGCTTGCGGCACAGGGAAAGCTGTCGTTCACCACATGGTGGGAAAACAAGGGTGTAGCGCCGTGTTACAGGCAGTATCCGCTGGCGCTGCGTCTGAGTGGGAACGGCCGCACGCAGATCCTGCCCACCGATGCCGATATTCGCACGTGGCTTCCCGGTGACAGCATTTACGATGACTCCGTGTTCATCCCCGCCGACATGCCGGCAGGCGATTACGATCTCTCGCTGGCGATCCTCGACCCTGTCTCGCGCAACCCGGCGATAAAGCTCGCCATAGCCGGAAGGCAGGAGGACGGCTGGTATTCCATGGGGAAAATCCATATCCAGCACGAGCCGCCTGTTCCCGAGAAACATCCGTCCCCGATCCCTTGATCGGCGCGCAGGACCGCGGCGCTCGAAACGGGCAGTCAGATGCAGCCAGAGACGGGAACCACCTCACCCGCGGCTTCTTCGGCCTGATTCTGTGCACCTGTCTAACGACGGGCGGCGAGTGGCGCATCTGATCGATCGGGCATTGCCACATCCACGCCGCCAATAATTCATGCGGCGGCTACCGGCTGACCTGATTAACCGGTTGCGGTCTTTGAGGGAGTGTAATAGCACTTATGAGCGTTGCAGCTTCCTCCGCCCGCAGAGCCAAAGAGCTTCTGGCGCCGCTTCGGGACGACATCATCCGGCTCCTGGCCGAACTGGTCAAAGCAAATACCGTGGCCATCCCTCCGAATGGGAATGAGGACGCCGGACAGTCCGTTCTGGCAGAGTTCCTCCGGACGTATTCAGTGGATACCGAGGTTTACGAGACGGACTTCATCACCGCCTCGGGCCATCGATGCGTCAGACGGGACCGCGATTACCGCGGCCGCCGGAATGTGCTGGCCCGCATTGGCGGCGCGGGCCGCGGGCGGAGCGTGCTCTTTAACGGGCACATGGATACCGTCCCCGAAGGCCACGGCCAGTGGACCGGGAGCCCATGGTCCGGCGTAGTCCGTGATGGACGCTTGTTCGGGCGCGGCAGTTTCGACATGAAAGGCGGCCTCGCGGCTCAGTTCGGCGCGATTTGCGCCTTGCGTAAGCACGGTATTCGACCGGGTGGCGACGTTTACGCCGAGTCCGTGGTCGATGAGGAATGGGGCGGCGGCGGAGGCACGCTTGCGGCCAGACTGCACGGTCCGACCGCCGACGCCTGCGTCATTCCGGAGGGAACCCAAATGGAAGTTTTTCTGGCCACACGCGGGGGCGCAGTAATCGACATCGCATGTGAAGCGGGAAATGCAGCGGGTTATTTCTCCAGCGGCGAAGTTGTCTCGCCGGCAATCGCCATGGGCCGGCTGCTCGGCTGGGTAGACACGTGGGTTGCGCGGAGAAAGTCCGTAACGCCGCACGAGGCATATCGCGGTTTTGACGATCCGACACCCGTTCAGGTGCTGGCCGTCGAAGCGAACCGGTTTGATATGACCGAGCCTTACAGCGTTCCCCTGACCGCGGCGGTGAGGGTCTACTTTCAGTTCATGCCAGACGAACAGGAAGAGCGCGTCCTCACCGAGGTCCGAGCCTCGCTCGACGCGTTTTGCCGTGACGATCCATTCTTCAGGGATCATCCGCTCTCCTGGAAGCTCGCCTATGATCCGCCGCTCCAGGGTCACGCGCTTGCGCCGGACCACGACTGGAGCCGGTGCTTCGTCGACTGCGCAACCGCCACCCTTGGGACTCCCGTAAAGGTCACCGCCGCTCCCTATCCGTGCGACGCCGGACTGGTGCAGCGCGAGTTCGGTATTCCCACTCTGCTCTTTGGACCCCGGGGCGCTGGGGCGCACAATCCCGACGAGTATGTCGAGGTCCCATCCGTGCTCGACACCGCCGCAACTCTCCTCGCGGCGGCGCTGGAATGGTGCGGGGCCTGATGGTGCTGATACGCTGATCTGGGCGGGCAAACGGGGCCCGGCCACTGCGCACCATGGGACTGCAAACGTACAACCGGTTTCTTCTGCTTGTCGCCGGACTCGGCGGCCTGCTGTACGGAGTGGATGTCGGCATCATTGCGGGCGCTCTGCCGTATCTCGAGGCGACTTCGGGCCTGACCGCCGGACAGCTCTCCATCGTCGTGGCCGCGGTGCTGCTGGGCAGCGTCATCTCGACTCTGTTCGCCGGCGTCTTGTCGGATTGGATGGGCCGAAGGACCGTGATGGCGCTCAGCGGCGTTCTGTTCGTAGTCAGTATCCCGACCATTGCGCTCGCCCACGGATATGGACCACTCGTGCTGGGGCGGCTGCTGCAGGGGGTCAGCGCCGGACTGATTGGAGTGGTCGTCCCGCTTTATCTGGCCGAGTGCCTGGGCGCCTCGAACCGCGGGAAAGGAACCGGCATCTTCCAGTGGCTGCTCACGCTGGGGATCGTCGCCGCCGCGCTGGTGGGCATGTATTTCAGCTACCGCGTGAATGCCGTTTCCAGCCTCGGCGATCCGGCGAAGGTGCTCGCGTTCGAAGACATCGCGTGGCGCAGTATTTTCTGGGTCTCTCTTCCTCCCGGCGTGCTGTTCGTTCTGGGCAGCTTTATCGTGGCCGAATCGCCCCGATGGTTGTTCCGCCGGGGCAGAAAGGAGGCCGCGCGAGCCGCTCTGCTGCGCTCGCGTCCGCCTGCTCAGGCTGATCTCGAGCTGCGCGAAATGGAGGAGACGGCTTCCGCCGCTCGGGGCGCCGAGGGGACGAAAACCCGCGAGTCGCTGCTGCGCCGCAAGTACGTCATCCCTTTCGTTCTCGCCTGCATCATTCTCGCCTGCAATCAGGCGACGGGAATCAATTCGATCATCGCCTACAACACCAACATTCTCATCCAGAGTGGCCTTTCGGATATAGCGGCGCACTGGGGCTACGTCATCTTCACCATCATGAATTTCCTCTTCACGGCGGGCGGGGTCATGCTGGTGGACAGAAAAGGCCGCAAGTTCCTGCTGTCGCTCGGAACGGCGGGAATCATTGCCACGCTCATCTGCACCGGATTCCTGTTTTGGCGGCCTGAGAAGCTGCGCGTCGATGCGCGAAATGCAGTGCAGGCCAGGGTGACGCCCGACCAGAAACTCCAGCTTGGCTATGACGAGAACACCGCACGGGAGCTTTTGACTGCGGCTGGTGATGCGGGCAGGCGGATCGAGGGCCGGCCCACGTCCATGATCATCATTTACTCTTACGGTGATTTCCGGGCAGCCACGAAGGCCGCGCGCTCTGACGACATGAGCGCCAAGCCGCTGGAGATCACGCGCGAGGCCGCTGTGCCGGCCAACAAGGTTGTGGCTTTTTTCTCCAATCCCACCGGCGATCTGGACGCTGCCCGCAGCGCGCCGCTGAAGATCGAGAACGCCCTCATTACTCCGATGCCCAGCACCGGGAATGGCTGGTTGGTGGCGCTCACCCTGTTTGTGTTTACTGCGTTCTATGCCGTCGGGCCGGGCGTCTGCGTCTGGCTGGCGCTTTCCGAGTTAATGCCCACGCGTATACGCTCGAACGGGATGAGTATCGCGCTGCTGCTGAACCAGGGCGTCTCAACCACCATCGCGGCAATCTTCCTTCCAACAGTGGGCAGATACGGATACTCGACCGTCTTCTTTGGATTCGCCGCGTGCACGGTAATCTACTTCATCACTGCCGCGTTTTTCCTGCCCGAGACACGGGGGAAAACTCTGGAGGAGATCGAGGCCCACTTCGAACACGCAGCGTCGTGAGTGCCTCCGGGGAAGATGCCGTTGCGGGCGAGCGGCAATCAGCCATGATTCACGACATCATCCGGCAGGGACGGTAACAGCGCCGCCATTGCCGAAAGCAGAAGGCTTGACATCTGTCGTGCATACCTAATATGCTTATGCGTATGAGCGATATGCCTGGTGCGATGAGTCCGGCGGGAGCTCTGCCGATGCTTATCCTGCGCGTGCTCCAGTCCGAGCCGCTGCACGGATACGCGATCGCACAGCGGATCCATTTGCTGTCCAGCGATGTCCTTGCGGTCGAAGAAGGCCTGCTCTATCCCACGCTCCAGAAAATGTTGCGAAAGGGATGGGTTGAGGCCCAGTGGGGCATATCGGAAACCAATCGCAAGGTGCGGTTCTATCGTCTGACGGCGCCGGGGAAGGCGCAGCTGAAACATGAGTTGTCCAGCTATGGCCGCATCACCCAGGCCATCCAGGACGTTCTTCGAACTGCGTAGCGCGTTGATACGGCGGTCGAGGTTTCTATGAGCGAATTTTTTCGGCGGATCTGGTATCTGATGAACCGGCGGCGGCTGGATGCGGAGCTGCGGCAGGACATGGAGTTCCATCGTGAGATGGCCGCGCTCGAAGGGAGGCGCAACTTCGGCAATATGCTTCGGTTGCGCGAGCAGGCGAACGAGTCGTGGGGCTGGGGCTGGCTCGACCGGCTGATGCAGGATGTTCGTTACGGGCTGCGAATTCTTCTCCGCTCTCCCGGATTCACGCTGACGGCGGTGGTGGTGCTGGCGATTGGAATCGGCGTCAACGTGGCCGTCTTCAGCTTGTTCAACATGGTCGCTCTGAAGCCGCTGCCGGTTCCCGCCGCGGATCGCATTGTGCGGCTGGAGCGCCGCTCGCCGACCAGCTACACCAGCGAGATGTCGTATCCGTCGTTTCTGTTTTATCGCGAGCACGCGACGACGTTGTCCGCCGCCATTGCGGTGCTGGGCATGCCCCCCATGCAGATCGACCGGGACCTGCAGCCCACAAGCGTTTCTTTCGTCACCGCCAACTACTTCACCGAGCTGGGAACACGGGCGGCATATGGCCGGCTGTTCGAGGTGACAGATGACGGCAGCGCCGAAGCGAATGCCGCCGTGGTTCTGAGCTATGAGCTGTGGCAGCGCCGATTCGCCAGCGATCCGAATATTGTTGGCCGCGTAATTCGCTTGAATGGCAAGCCTGTGACTGTGGCCGGGGTTACTCCGTTTGCCTTCGCCTCCTTCGGCGGCCAGCACCCGGATCTGTGGCTGCCCATTGCACAGCAACCTTACCTTGTCGCACACAGCACGGTTCTCCAGGACTGGACGAATTCGAGCGTGCGGATGTGGGGCAGGCTGGCGCCAGGCGTGAGTGCGGCGGCGGCCGAACAGGAGTTGCGCTCGCTTACCAATCAGCTTCGCAGGCAGCATCCGGAAGCGGTCTGGGACCAGGAGTTTCTTCAGATCTCTCCGGGGGGCCACCTGCAGGTCATGCAGCCGGAGATCTATCGCGTCGCGGAAATGATCGGTGTGCTGGCCTTGCTGATTCTTATCGTGTCATGCGCCAATGTCGGCGCGCTCATGCTGGCCAGGGCGGTGACGCGACAGCACGAGATCGGAATTCGCATCTCCATTGGCGCCGGCCGCGGCCGTATCTTCCGGCAGCTCTGCACGGAGAGTCTGATGCTCGGCGTTCTGGGTTCGGCCGCGGCGCTGGCCGGCGCGTGCGCCGTCCTCCGGGTGGTTCTGATGAGACTCGATGCGCCAAAGTGGCTGAGCGCCATGCCCGACTGGCGTGTGCTGCTGTTTACAGCGGGAATTACCATCATCGCCTCCGTGCTTTTCGGGCTTACCCCAGCGCTTCAGATTGCACGCCAGCGGCAGCACAAAACGACGGCGCGGCAGATCCTTGTAGGCGCGCAGATCGCCGCCAGCGCTGTGCTGCTCATCGTGGCGGCACTGCTGGTGCGCGCGATGTACCATGCGCTCTATACGGATCCCGGTTTCGGATACGCGCAGCTTCTGTCCGTCGATCCACAACTCGGGCGGCACGGATACAAGCCAGCCGCCGCGCGGGAATACCTGGATCGAATGGAGGACCGGCTGCGGACCTGGCCTGGGGTGAGTGCAGTATCGCTGGTGAAGCTTCCTCCGCTGGGGCACATCGTCGCCAATTCCAGGATGGAGATTGGCGGCCGCGCGGTGACCATCTATCCCAACTGGGTGGCGCCGGATTTCTTTGCGACCATGGGCATTCCGCTGCGTACGGGAAGGACGTTCTTCCGCGGCGAGAAGCACGCCGTGGTTATCAGCGAATCGTTCGCGCGGCGGCAGTGGCCCGGAGAGAATCCGCTGGGAAAAACGATGGGCGATGGCGCGAATCCGGACACCGTTATCGGCGTGGTGGCGGACGCTCACATTAACGCGCTCAGCGACGATGACGCTGTGGAGCAGTATTGGGCCGCACAAGCGGACGACATGCCGGACATGGTCCTCATTATCCGCTCCGCTGGCCGGCCCGAGTTACTCGCACCCGCTGCAAAAGCGATTTCCGCGCGTCTCGATGACTCGATCTTTCCGGAGATCCGGCAGATCAAAGTGCTGTATCGCGAGAACGTGGAACAGATCGAGAACGGGGCCGCGATCGTGACCATGGCCGGGCTTACCGCGATTCTGCTTGCGGCTATCGGAGTGGCCGGGCTGGTGGCTTTTGTGGTAACGCAGCGAACGCGAGAAATCGCTATTCGCATGGCTCTCGGCGCTCGGTCAGTGTCGGTGCTCACCGCCGTGCTGCGGCAGTTTTGCTGGCCTTTGGCGCTGGGCGTTTGCTCGGGAACTGCTTTGGCCGCCGCAGGCTCGAAGCTCCTGCGGGTGGCGCTCTATGGCGTGGACAACCTGGATCCCACAAGCTACGCCGCCGCCTTGCTGCTGCTGGCGCTGATCGGA
>DASRCB010000431.1:0-14438 GCA_035653295.1 Bryobacteraceae bacterium | reverse complement strand
GGGCGAGAACGGACTCGGGCCTTATTCGATCGGGCTTATTTTCGCGCTCGGCGTGTTCTTTTCCACGTTTATCTTCAACATATATTTCCTTAACCTGCCGATTATCGGCGAGCCGATCGGGATGTTTCAGTACTTCACCGGCACGGCGAAGCAGCACCTGCTGGGCATCGCCGGCGGGATCATCTGGTGTGTTGGTATGCTGGCCAACTACGTCGCTGCGAGCGCGCCGAAAGAGGTGCAGGTAGGGCCCGCCGTGAGTTACGCCATCGGCCAGGGCGCGACTATGGTCAGCGCGCTATGGGGCGTTTTCGTATGGAAGGAGTTCGCCGGAGCTTCGTCGCGCGCTACGGCGCTCCTCGCACTGATGTTCCTGCTTTTCGTAGTCGGTCTGACGCTGGTTTCACTGGCGCCGCTGTACGCGCACTGAGAACCCCATCGCTCAGTTCGATAACGATCACACAATCAACGTCATGTAACTTACTGGAGTGTGGGCCTCTCCGCGTCAGCTCACATCGCGAGATCAACTGATCGCCACGGGCGCGTCGCATCCAGCCATGGTTCGACCGGAGAAAAGCCCGGGGAGCGGCGCAGTAAGGCCCGCAGTCGAGGATGGAGGGGCACGATGGGAGCGGGCGCCTGAGTCGTTATAGCGCGCGCGATGCTATCCTCAGGTCGAGGCGGTTGCATGAGTACGCGCACCTGGGTTCTATTTTGTGCCTGCGCGCTCGGCTGCCTGGGGACAGTTTCTGCATTCCAGCGCCCGTTCCGGCAATACCCCGGCGTCGAATACAGCGACATGCCGCTGCCGCCGGACTGGAGAGAGAAGACCGAATGGGCCTTCGCCCGCCTGATGTATCCACCGGGATGGAATGATGGCTATCGCGGGCGGTTCGATGGCGACTGGCGTCAGGGTCTCTCACTATGGACCCAGGATTATCCGCCCGCCGATCGCCAGTTTTCGCTGGCGCTGCGCCGCCTGACGCGCGTCCACGCGCGGTCCGTGGAACAGCCGGTGAATCTGGATGACGGCGATGACGTGTACAACTGGCCGTGGCTGTATGCGGTGCAGGTAGGCGAATGGGGAATCACCGATGGGCAGGCGAAGAAGCTCCGCGATTACCTGCTGCGCGGGGGATTTTTCATGGCTGACGATTTTCACGGCACGGTGGAATTTGGAGTATTCGAGGAGGCGATGAACCGCGTCTTCCCCGAGCGCCCTATCGTCGAGATTCCCGATAACGATCCCATCTTCCACACGGTTTATGATCTGGACGATCGGTTCCAGGTGCCCGGCGCCGAGCATCTCGCCCTGGGGTATAAGAACAACGGCATAGGCGCGCACTGGCGTGGCATTTATGATGACAAGCATCGGGTGATGATTGCGGCGTCCTTTAACTCGGATCTGGGGGACGCGTGGGAGTGGGCCGATGAGCCGCGATATCCGGAGAAATTTTCGGGACTCGCGATTCGGGTTGGCGTCAATTACGTCATCTATGCAATGACGCATTAGAGGGCTGATTCGACGGCCCACTTGTTTCCTGCGATTTGTATTGGGACATCTTGGGTCGCCCAGGCGATTTTGCGTAAAAGCACGGAAGTCAGGGACCCCGAGCGTGATCGGCGTGGCGAAGACGGACAGGCCGCGCGTACCAGAAGATTTTGAGTGCCGGTGTCAACGCTGCAGGCATTCGCTGGATGCAAAAATGGTGTGTTGTGGACGATTCAGCCGCGCTCACCGAAGCGCTGCGACGGTACTGGGGTTATGCCAGCTTCCGGCCGAAGCAGGAGAGCATTGTACGCAGCATCCTGAGCGGGCGTGACGCCGCGGTCGTGCTTCCGACCGGGGGCGGCAAATCGCTGTGCTATCAGCTGCCGGCGGTGCTGATGGGCGGCACGGCCGTGGTCATTTCACCCCTGATCGCGCTCATGCAGGACCAGGCGGCGCAACTGGCCGCGATGGGCATTCCCTCGGCATTCGTTAACAGCGCGCTCGATCGCGCCACGGCGAATCAGGTCATGCGCAACGCGCAGCAGGGCGCGTACCGGCTGCTTTACTTGTCTCCGGAGCGGCTGGTGCGGGAGGACACGTTTGCGTGGTTGGCGGGTGTGCCGGTGAGCTTTTTCGCCATTGACGAGGCGCACTGCATTTCCGAGTGGGGACATGAATTCCGGCCGGAATACCGGCAGCTGGGTCTGCTGCGGGAGCGCTTCGCCGATAAACCGATCGCCGCGTTTACCGCGAGCGCGACACGCCGTGTGCGGCACGATATCATCGCCCAGCTGAAGCTGCGCGAGCCGGACCGTTATATCGTCAGCTTTCATCGACCCAATCTGCGCTACATCGTGCGGCAGTGCGAGACCGGCAAGCAGCAGATCTCGCTGCTGGTGCGCGCGCTGCGGGCGCATGCCGGGGAGAACGTGATCGTCTATGCGCCGACAATCGCCATGGTCGAAGATACCGTCGACGATCTGGCGGCGCGCGGGATCGACGCGGTACCGTACCACGCGCAAATGGAAACCGAAATGCGCCGCCGCAATCAGGAGCGCTGGATGTCGGACGAGGTGCGCGTGCTGGTGGGCACCATCGCGTTTGGACTGGGGATCAACAAGCCGGCGGTGCGCGCCGTTATCCATTTATCGCTGCCCAAGTCGATCGAGCAGTATTATCAGGAAGCCGGCCGGGCCGGACGCGATGGCCAGCCCGCGGACTGCGCGCTGCTGTGGCGAAAAAAGGACACGGCGCTGCTGGCGTACTTTATCGATCAGATTCGCGATCCCGAGGAAAAGAAGCGGGCCTGGGAGCGCTATCACGTAGTGAAACGGTTCGCGGAAGACTCGCGATGCCGGCACCGCAGGATCTGCGAGCATTTCGGCGAGACCCCGAAGTGGAGCCGCTGCGATGCATGCGACGTGTGCGGCTTCGAGCCGGAGTGGATGAAGGCGCGACCGGCAGAGGCAAGGTCGGTACGAGCGAAGCCGTCGAAACCGGAGTCGGCCGCGTTCTTCCCCGCGGCGGCGCCCCCGGAGCTGGTCGAGTACCTGCGCGAGTGGCGGCGCGAGATGTCGCATCAGCAGAATGTGCCCGCGTTCATGATTCTCACTGACGCGGCGCTGATGGATCTTGCGGCGAAGCAGCCGAGTTCGATGGAGGACGTGCTGCGCGTCACGGGTATCGGAGCGCGTAAGGCGCAGGAATACGGAACCGAGCTGCTGGCGGCAATCCAGCGGTTCCGGGCCGGCGCGCGCGCCAGACCACCGGAGCCGAAACCGAAGTCTCCGGTGGAAGATACTCTCGCGCTGCTTCGCAGCGGGAAGACGCTGGCCGAAATCGCGCAGATTCGCGAGCGGCGGCTGGGCAGTGTGGTGGAGATGGTCAGCCAACTGGTGGAGAAGGGGCGCCTCGCGTTCGACCCGGGGTGGGTGCGGGCGGAGCATCTCGCCGAAATTGAGGCGGCTGCCGCCCAGCACGGGGTCGAGAAGATTCGGCCCATCAAGGATGCCGTCTCGCCGGAGATTGAGTGGGACGAGATCCGGCTGGTTGTAGCACGCCTGCGCGGTGCGGCGCACGAACCCGAGGCGACGGTTCCCACGACATGAGCATCACTCAGGGCTTCCGGTACGGCAGCAGCGCGATCCGGCGGCAGCGGCTGCTCGCCACGGCAGCACTTTTCACCCTTGCTCTGATCATCAGAACAGCCGGAGCTCTGTTCGCGCTGCAGGATCCGGTGCTCCTGTGCCCCTGGGGTTTCCCGCATCCCGAGCAACTGGTCTTCGTTGAGGCCCGCATCGATCAAACGGAGCGCGCCCGCTTTCGCTTTGCCCTGCGTTACTGGCTTCCGCGCGAACTGAGGCTCGTGGCCGTTTGGCTGTTGATTGGAGCCGCCGTTTGGCCGCTGCTGAATCGCTTCCTAATGCCGCAACTCTTCGAAGTGCGCGCCACAGACCCTGCGTTTTACGGTACGATTGCGGCCATGCTGCTGGTTGTCGCTCTCGCCGCAATCGCCTGCCCGGCACTGCGCGCGCCTCGCGGCGACCCCGCGGCCGTCCTGCGCCATGACTAGCCCCACCACGGAGCCGGCGCTGTCAAGCCAGCGTCACCGGCCCGCTCTTTCTTCGCTCGTCGGCCCTCTGATTCTCGCAGTGCTTTGCTGTGCGTTTTGCTGGAAGCTGGTCCTGGCGCGCGGCTATACGTGGATCGACAATCCGGATCTCGTGCACATGGACGTGCCGCGCATGCAGTTTGAATCGGATACCTGGCATGCGGGCGAATTCCCTCTCTGGGATCCACATCTCTGGTGCGGGCAGCCGTTCCTGGGCGAGATTGTCGGCGCCGCATATCCCCTGAGCTGGCCGTTTTTCGAGATGCGGCGCAACAGCGCGGGACACGTCTCCTTCGCACTGTTGAACTGGTACTACGTGTGGCTGCGTTTCCTGGGCGCGCTGTTCGCGTACTGGTTCTGCCGCGAGCTGGGGACGTCGATGCTCGCCGCGGTGCTTGGTGGTGTCGCGTTCGCGTTCAGCGGCTTTCTCGGCATGACCCGCTGGCCGGAGGTGGTGGGCTCAGTCCTGCTCGGTCCGCTGGTGTTGCTGTTCATGGTTCGCGCTCTGCGCCGTTCGCGGCCCGTGTCGAGCGCGGCGCTCGCAGGCATGTTTCTGGGCCTCGCCTGGCTGAGCGGCCATCATGAAATCCCGTTCTATTTGTGCCTGGTGGTGGCCGGGATGTGGGTCTGGGATCTGCTGTCGCACCCCACGGTCTGGCGCAGATCGCTGGCGCTGGCCGCCGTCACGTTCGCCTTCGTCGCCCTAACCAGCGCGTTCCAGACGCTTCCCGGGTACGAATACGCAAAGAGGGCGGTCCGATGGGTTGGCGCGGATCACCCGGTTACCTGGCACGAGAAGGTGCCCTACGAGGTGCACGTCGAGCAGTCTTTCACGCCGTCATCGCTGGTATCGCTGATCCTGCCCTTCGCGAGCGGGCAGGGGCACGGCTTTACCGGCGTGGTGCTGCTCGCGCTCGCTGTCATTCCAGTTTTCACGTGCTGGAGCGATCGCTGGGTGCGGCTGCTGACATGTATGGGTCTCGGGGGCCTGCTCCTTGCGCTCGGCGGTTCGAACATTATCCATGGAATTCTGTACGCAGTAGTCCCGATGTTCGAGAAAGCGCGTAATCCGAATCGGTTTCTTTACCTCTTTGATTTCGGGGTAGCTATTCTGGCTGCTTTCGGCCTCGACCGCGTTTCTATGCTGCCCGCCTCCTTCATCCAGCGTGCCGTTCGCTGGACGATCGCCGGTCTGGCCGCGATCATCCTTGCTGCGGGCGTCACCACTTCGGCCCTGCGGCAACCCGGTCCGACAAACACCGCGTGGATGATGGCGCTGATAGCAGCGCTTTTCGCCGCGGTCCTCTTCATGATGGCGAGGGGTACGCTGTCGGCGCGTTCCACGGCGCTCGCCACGTTCGCGCTCGTCTTCATGGAACTGGGCACGGGAACGGGGGCACTTTTTTGGACGGTTAAAACCGGCACTCGACAAAGCTGGTTGCCTGACCTGACGCAGTACGCCGATGTCGCCGCCTTTCTGCGCGCGCAACCGCAGCCGGTGCGCGTGGATGCGATGAAGGGAACAGGCGCCTTCAACTTCGGCGACTGGTACGGGATCGATACGGTCTACGGATTCGGCGCCGGAGTCACCAGCAACATATTCTCGATGGACTGGCCATCGCCGCCGGCACAAAATCTGATCGCCGTTGAATTCACGGTAACCAAAGATCCGCCGCGCACCGATCAACAGCTCGTGTTTCACGCGGCCAGCGGCCTGAATGTGTATCGAAATACCAATGCTTTCCCGCGCGCCTGGATCGTGCATCGGATCGAGCGCGCCACGTCCGCGGATCAGGTCCTCAGGCGCATCGACGACCCCGGCTTCGACGGCCGATCCACGGCGCTTATGACCGAAGCATCGCCGGCGCTGCAGACATGCGAGGGAAACGATCAGGCGCGCATCGCCGGGCGCACGGCCAACACCGTGACTGTCGACGCGAGACTCTCCTGCCGGGGCATGCTCATCCTTGCCGACACCTGGTACCCGGGATGGCATGCGTATGTGGACGGGCGCCCAACACAGATCTACGAACCCTATAACGCGCTGCGAGGCGTGGTGCTCGAGGCCGGCGCCCATCGCGTCCAATTCCGGTACCGGCCGGCGTCGGCCATAGCCGGCGGCATTCTTTCGCTGATCGGCGTATTGGGCGCCTGCGTGCTCGCATGGCGCGACCGGCGGCGTCTGGGATAATGCACTGTTGATGACCGCCAGCGTGCCGGAACACTCCAGCTCGCCCTATGTTTTCAAGGCGGAGCCGAACAGCAGCCATAGCATTCTCCTCAATCTGCTGCCCGAGAACGGCAGCGGCCGCAGAGTGCTGGATCTCGGCTGCGCCGGCGGATATCTCAGCCGCCTGCTGGCTGAGCGCGGGTATTCGGTGACTGCGGTGGACGTGCCCGGCTCTCCGCCGCCGGCGCTGCCGTCGTCGGTGTCGTATCTGGAAGCCGACCTCGATCAGGGATTGCCACGCGTGGAGGACCACTTCGACTTCGTGATCTGCGCCGACCTGCTGGAGCACCTGCGCAATCCGGATCGGCTGTTGCGCGACATTCGCGAGCAGATGAAGCCCGGCGGCATGCTGGTGGGCTCGCTGCCCAACAGCGGGAACATCTATTTCCGGCTGAATGTTCTGTTCGGCCGCTTTCCGATGGACGATCGCGGCCTGTTCGACCGCACGCACGTCCATTTTTATATGTGGCGCGGCTGGAACGAACTGCTGGAGCGCAACGGGTTCCGCATCACCACGGTGCGGCCGACGGTGATTCCCTTCAGCCTGGCGCTGCCGGGCAGCTCGGGTGTGGGGCGGGCCGTCGAGTCCGTGTATGCACTGCTGGCGCGCGCGTGGAAGAAGCTGTTCGCATATCAGTTCGTGGTTTTGGCGTCGATGGCGTGATCGACGGCGTACGCGTGGAAGACGGCGCCGGAATCTTCGGATGGCGAGCGGACGAAACGGCGTCTGAGCACCTCGGCCAAATCATCCAGTGCTGTGCCCAGTACGGCGGCATCGAGTTTCAGGCGGTTGTCGCCGGAGGCCTTCGACCCGGCATCGGCCATATGGATCAGGTGGGGGAGAGCATGCGCGAGGGAGGAATGTTCGGTGCTGCTGTAGAAGTAATAGATGATGGGGAAATGGATCAGGTCCACGCGGGTGCGAACCAGGTCGAGTGCGAGCTGGCTGAGCAGATGCTCCGCTCCCTCGGACACGACGTCAATGCCTGTCTTTTCCGATGACGCGGCCAGAATGGCGGTGCGCCGGGCCAGCGTTCGCATGCGGCCGAGCGCCGGGTAGAGAAGCACGATCCAGGAAACGCTGGCGGTGACCAGCATGAGGCCCAGCAGCGCCTCGACGGTGACCAGGAAGCGCAGCCACTGGGTTTGTGGCGCGATATCTCCGAAAGTGGCGCCGGAAAGCATCGCCAGCGAAAAGTAGAACGCGGTCAGCGGGCCGGTTTCCGACGAAGGACTGTTTCCGGTATTCAGGTGGAAGTGGTCCGGGAAGTAACCCCAGTAGATCAGGCCGAAGCCCAGCACCAGCAGCGTGGCCCAGCAGAGGATGACGGCTACAAGCGATAATGGCCCCACCGAGGGCAGCAGAGAGACCCGCCAGTGCATCACTTTTGCGATGCGGGTGGCGACGAACCCGCTGAGCGAACCACTGGCGCTGGGATGAAACAGATCCTCGTAGATCTCCCGCAGGGCAAAGCAGATGATGAGCCCGCCCGCAATGCCCGTGACCAGGCGAAAGATCATTTCAGCGTGTACAGATAGGCGGTAATGTCGCGCGCGTCGCGATCGGTGACGTTGAGCATGGGCATGGCCGCCAGCGGATCGACTGCTTTGGGATTGCGGATCCAGCGCGTCATGTTATCGGGCGTGTTGGGCAGCACGCCGCCCACGTACACGCGGCTGGCGATGTTCGAAAGCGGCGGGCCGACCAGCCCGTTCGCGCCTCGGATGCCCGGAATGGTGTGGCACGACGGGCACCCGTAATAGCTGATCTTGTTGCGCCCGGACCAGGGATCTCCGCCCGTTTGCCCGGCCGCCTTCGAGAGCTTCTGATCGGCGATGCCGCAGCCCTGCAATAGCGCGGCGGCGGCGATGAGCGCCAGCGCCGAAGCCGTCGATTTTACCGCGCGCATTTCCGCCTCGCGCAGCCAGAGCGCCATCATCCAGAGCCCGGCCACAATGAATACGAGGCTCGCAGGCACCCACATGATGAGCCCGCCGATCTGCTGGTCTTCAAGCGGCGTCAGTCCCCACGCGGCCGTCCGGCCGATGTACGCCGTGTACCAGAGCGTGGGCGAGAACGTAAGCAGCGCGCCGAGGATGCTGGTGTGAACGGCGGTAGTGAACAAATAGAGCACGGCCATGCCGTAGCTCATGCGAGCGCGGCGGCCGTTGATCAGCGCCCACCAGAACAGGATCGCGGAGAAGAGGAAGCTCAGGTGCTGCAGCGAATGGACGAAATCGCTGGACAGCGTGGCATTGAAAAGCACCGGCGCGTGCCAGACCCAGAGGACAATGCCCCCGATCAGCCACGCCGCGAACGCATTCGTGAGCAGCGGGATACGATTCACGCGCCCGGCGATCCTGCGCCACGAACGAGGGAGGGCCCAGAGGAACGGGACCAGCGGTCGCCCGAGCACAAGACATGGCGCGGCGAGCAGCATCAGGATCTCATGCTGGGTCATGTGCGCGCTGAACAGCGCTTCGCCCATCTCATGGACGGGTGACACGAGTGCGATGACGAGCCACAGCCAGCCGGAGGCGAACCAGAGCGCCTGGGAGCGCGGCAGTCCGCTCGCGCGGCGGAATCCACGCACATAAAGGAATGCCACCACGATTAGAGGAATCACAATCCCAGGGTCAAAGGACCAGGCGGTCCAGAGATCGTGCGGCTCGAGCGGCTCCCCGATGTGCGCAAACAGAGTTATTGGCATGGCGTCAGGACCCAGGTGGGAATCTCCTGGGCGAGAATCACGAGGAAGAATCCAGCGCTGAGCACCATGCCCAGCACCGCCATATACTGCCCGCTGCGGGGAACGCCGGGCGGCTCGCGCCATTCGCGCCAGGCGATGAGGCCGGCGATGGCCACCAGCAGCAGCGACACCGCGCTGACCACGTGCAGGATCCAGTCGTGGTTCGGGCAGGCCCATTCCACGAGCGCGAAGTTCGCCTCCATGTGGAAGAACCACACCAGCGGACCCGTCAGAAGCCCGATCCAGAGTGGCGCCTGCGCTTTGACCGCGTCTGTCATATCACTTCTGCAGGTTCGGATAGACGTAGACCAGCAGGTAAAGCGGAACCCACGTGCCGACGACAAAATACCAGTACAGGCCGTCAATCTTGATGCCCAGCAACTGCTTCTCATCCACCCTTTTCAGCAGCACGATCAGCAGGACAACCATCGACTGCACCGTATCGGCGATGGCGTGCATCGTGTGCAGGCCAACGATGATCCACACAAACGAGCCATAGATATCCGTGGTCCATTTGAAGCTGAAGCGATTGAATTCGATCAGGCGGATGAACAGAAAGCCCAGCGCCATGACAATGTTCAGCATCATGTTGACGATCACCTTGCCGCGCTCGCCTTTCAGGGCTGCCTCACCCGCCAGATACATGGGAATCACGCTGGCCAACAGGAGCAGAATATTGAACGTGGGCAGCCCGAGCGCGGGAGGGATGACGCTGGGCGGCGGCCAGTGTGTGAAGCCGATACGGACGAAGAAGTACGAGGCGACGAGGATGACGAAGATGGTCCCCTCGATACACATCATGTAGACTTGGCCCCACCACAGCGGCGCGCGCGAGCCGAATCCTATGGTGGGCAGCGGAGCGACGTTGATGTTTCCTTCGGCGGTCATTCGATCCCTCCGCTGCCGCAGCCGCTTTCCAGCAGGTCAGGCCGCGGACGCTCGCGCGGCCAGAACCAGCCCACCAGAGGAATAAATGACAGCGCCGCGCCCCAAACGCCCCACCACATCTGAAAGACTGTGCCGATGAAACCGATAGTTGTGGTCACGGCCAGCAGGAATGGCCAGATGGTCGGGCCTGGCAAAATGTAGCGGTGCTCGGGTTCGGCATCGAGCGTGTTGGTGACCAGCACCTCGCGACGCGAATCGTCGAGGCCCGTGACTACCGGCGGCTCAGGATCGGTCCACATGGGCTCGCGCCCGCGAATCACGGGGATGTTGGCGAAGTTGTAATGCGGCGGCGGCGATGGAGTGGACCATTCGATGTTGCTGCTGCCCCAGGGATTGCTGCCTGCCGCCGGCCCATTCTGGGATGCGGAAAGCGCGTTCAGCACGAAGACGATGAAGCCGATTGCAAGAATGAAGGCTCCGCAGGTGGCCAGCAGATTCAGGTCGCCCCAGCCGGTCTGGGGCAGGTAGGTGTACACGCGCCGCGGCATGCCGTGCAGGCCGAGGATATGCATAGGGAAGAAGGTTATGTTAAAGCCGATGAACGTTAGCCAGAACGAGAGCGTCCCCACAGCGTCGTTCATCATCCGGCCGGTCATCTTCGGGAACCAGAAATAGATTCCCCCGAGCAGCGGGACCACCGCGCCGCCGATCAGCACGTAATGGAAGTGCGCCACGATGAAGAACGTATCGTGCACCTGAAGATCGAGCGGCACGGAGGCGATCATCACGCCGGAGAGGCCGCCGATGACGAAGATGGCGATGAATCCGGCGATGTACAGCAGCGGGATCTTCAGCGTGGGCCGGCCCGTCCAGATGGTGGCGATCCAGCAGAAAATCTGGACGCCGGTAGGGATCGCGATCATCATGCTCGCGGCGGTGAAGAAGCTTTCCCCGAGCTGCGGAAGCCCCGTGGCGAACATATGGTGCACCCACAGGCCGAAGCCGATAAACCCGGTGGCGATCTGCGAGAGCACCAGCGCTGTGTAGCCGAGGATGGGCCTGCGCGAGAAGGTCTCGACGATGTGCGAGATCATTCCCAGCGCGGGCACGAAGATGATATACACCTCCGGATGGCCGAAGAACCAGAAGATGTGCTGCCACAGCATCGGGTCGCCGCCCTCGGCGGGATTAAAGAAATGCGTGCCCACCGAGCGATCGAACAGGAGCATGCCGCTGCAGGCCATCACCGCGGGCATGGCGAACATGACCATGAACGACTGGATGAACATCGCCCACACGAACATGGGGATGCGGTTCAGGCTCATCCCCGGCGCGCGCATCTTCATGATGGTCACGATCAGCTCCACCGCGACCACCAGCGCCGACATCTCCGTGAAGGTAATCATCTGCGCCCAGAAGTCGGTGCGCTTGCCAGGATCGTAGAGTGGGCCGGAGAGCGGAGTATATGCGAACCAGCCGGCATCGGGCCCGATATGCAGGAAGACACCCGCATAAAGGAAGAGGCCGCCGAAGAGGTACATGTAGTAGCCGAACGCGTTCAATCGCGGGAACGCGACATTGCGCGTGCCCACCATCATCGGCACAAGATACACGCCCATGCCTTCCATCACCGGTACGGCGAAAAGGAACATCATGGTCGAGCCGTGGGTGGTGAAGATCTGGTTGTACAAGTCGGGATTCAGGAGCCGGTTCTGTGGTTGCGCCAGCTGAAGGCGCATGAGCAGAGCTTCGATGCCGCCAAGAATAAAGAAGATGAACGCAGTGACGATGTAGCGCTTGCCGATGTTCTGATGGTTCACCTGCCGGAACCAGCCGAGCAGGCCCTGCGGCGGCGCCCAGGATCGATCGAGCGCCGAGAGATCGACAGTTCCTCGTTCTACAGCTTCCTGCGTCGGGGTCATTTCAGACTCTCCAGATAGGCCAGCAGAGGCTCCAGATCCTTCGAGGGCACGTTCACGGGCGGCATCCGGTTGCCGGGCTTGATTCGCTGCGCGTCAGTCACCCAGCCGGCGAGGTTGCCGCGATCGAGCGCGAGGGTGCCGGCGGCGATGGTGTGCCGGCTGGCCAGGTGCGTGAGATCGGGCCCTACGGAGGCAAGCGCGTTAGTGCCGCGGATGGTGTGGCACACCACGCAGGGACCGTTCAGAAAGACTTCCTGGCCGTGCGCCTGGTCCGGGGTCGAGGGCATCACGCCTGGCTTGCGCTGATTCTCGATCCACTCGTTAAACTTGTCGGGCGGCTCCGCAATGACCCAGAAGGCCATGTTGGCGTGCTGAAGCCCGCAAAACTCGGCGCACTGCCCGCGCCACATGCCGGGGCGGTCGGCCTCGAACCAGGCTTCATTCACGCGATTGGGAAACAGGTCGAGCTTGCCGCTGAGGTTTGGCGCCCAGAAACTGTGGATGACGTCATCGGAGGTGAGCTTGAAGCGGACCGGCCGGCCCACGGGGATGTGGATCTCGTTCGCCGTGGTCACGCGCTCATGCGGGATGTAATCGGGGTAATGAACCTCCCACCACCACTGATGACCACGGATTTCGATGTTCATGACGTTGTTGGAGGGCACGGTGGCGAACGCGCTCCCGGTTACCGCGCTGGCCACAAGCAAGGCGAGCAGCACGGCGACGGTAATGACGCCGCACGCGGTGACGACGCGCTTCGTTGTGTCATCGTGACGCTCTCCGCCGTGCTTCTTCCAGAACGCGATGAGCATGGCGCCGACGGTCAGAACCCAGACGATGATCGCAACCCATAGAAATACTTCGAACAATCCGTGGATCCTGCCGGCCTGAGGACCGGCGGGGTCGAGAACCGATTGCGCGCCGGCGAACCACTTCATTTGAGCTGCGCCTTCGTCTTGTACTCGATATCGTCACTGCGGCCCGGGGTCGCCGACATGGGCTCCTGGCCGCTGAGCGAGCGAACGTACGCGACTAACTGCCAGATCTGATATTCGGGCAGGCGTCCGCCCCATGCAGGCATGCCCTTCGGCCGCCCCTTCTGGATTGTGTCGAAGATATTCTCCGGCTCGGAGCCGTACGTCAGATTCTTCGACGTAAGGGGTGGTCCCATTCCACCGCCGCCGTGCGCTGCGTGGCAGGTACCGCAATTGTAGGAAGAGAACAGCTTCTCTCCTTCGGCGATAGCGTAGGCATCACCCTCATACGGATTGCGGACCTCAACCTTGACCGGGACCTTACCGCCCGGAACAATCGGACTCTCGGGCGCCGCGGCGAAGGTGGCGCGCTCCGCCGGTTCGGCGCGGAGTTGCCGCTGCTCGCGCTTACACCCTGTAACAAGGAGCAGCGCGGCGCATACACATAACCCAGCGGCGACGTGTTTCATGGCTCCCGCGCCTCCGGGACGTGATATTCCGCGAGGATGCGGCGAATCTCGGCGTGATGTCTGGTCAGCGCGCGATCCAGTTGCTCCCGCAATTGCACATTGCCCCGACGTACGGCCGCGGAGATGGCGAACGTGAAGGGGATCGGCCCGTCGCGCACGGGCGAGATCGGAACTACGGCCAGCGGCTTCGGCTCGCGCGCCGCGAAATACCCGGCCAGT
Source organism: Bryobacteraceae bacterium (assembly GCA_035653295.1). Taxonomy (GTDB): domain Bacteria; phylum Acidobacteriota; class Terriglobia; order Bryobacterales; family Bryobacteraceae; genus DASRCB01. Next base: position 885 of record DASRCB010000431.1, on the reverse strand, counting down.
GGACCCCACGCAATCCCAACATCGACATCACCGCGCTCGACCGCATCGATCAGCCGCGCCGGCGGATTCTGTTCGCCAGCCGCTCCAAAAACGCTGAACGGCACCAGTTTCGGATGAATTCCGTGGCGCGCCAGAGCCGCAACCGGCGGGATGTAATCCTCGTCGGTGTGCTCCACGGCAAGCCGCGCGGATTGCAGCGGCGGATCGAAGAGCGAGTGCACCCGAATTGGGCCGTTCGGACGGAAAACGAATACGTACGTTGAACGGTAGTAAGGCGCGGTGGTAAGCGCGGACTCGATGCCTGCCGGCATCCCAATCACCACGTCGCACCGGCCTGCGTTCAGAGTATTGCGCACGTAGTTTCGGCGCTGCGACCACCACACGTACTGAACGCGTGCGTGCAAGTCGCCGGCGAGCACCTCTGCGATGCGGTTCTCGAACCCATCGCCGGCGCGATTCGAGAACGGCATGTTATTGGGGTCGGAGCACACCCGCAGAACGCCGGTGCTGAGCAGCACACTAAGGAAGAGCGAAGACATAGAGCATGCCTCCCTTAGTGGTGGCCTGCGGCAGATCGCCCATTGCATTGACAAATCCCAGGGCGCCGGTTCCATCACGCGGATCGAGGCCACCGGCGACGATGGCGCCAGCCCAGCCGCCGACGCCCGCCACAACAGCGACATACTGCTTTCCGTCGGAAGTCTTGTAAGTGACCGGCTGGCTGATAATGCCGGATCCCAGCTTGTACGACCACAAGATATCGCCGGTCCGAGCGCTAACAGCCTTGAACCAGCCGTCCATGGTGCCGTAAAACGCCACGTCGGTGGACGTCACGACGGTGCCGCTCCAGACCGGAAAGTCTTCCTTGATTTGCCAGACCGGCTT
>DASRCB010000430.1:0-6829 GCA_035653295.1 Bryobacteraceae bacterium | reverse complement strand
GAAGCTGGATCGGGTTCCTCCCACTCCGCGAAGGAACGTACGGAGACAGGATCGGCTGTACCGATAACCTCGTCAATCAGCCCCAGCCACGCGGCATCTGTAGCCGTTAGATCGTTGTCTTCTCCCTCTTGAAGACAGTGGCACAGCGCAACGAAGAAGAGCCAGAGCGGCCGTATCGGTTTCTTGAGCATTTCCAGCTTGCGCTCTTGTGCGATGCTGTCTTCAAGAGCTTTTAATTCGTTTTGCTGCTCCTTCGTCAGAAAAAAGGAGGCCCACCTGCTGCACGCACGCCTGAGGTCGTCTCCGTCGTAGCACGACAGGTACTCGAGGAGCAGTAGGAAATCATCGTTGAGTTGAAGCAGTCCTCCGTCCATCTGGAAGGTCCAACCGCTCTCCTGATTGCGCGCCGCTACCGCGCCAATCACCTCCCGCAGGACCACCTCCTCAAAGTCCGCCGGGCGCTTCGGATTCTGAAATTTCTTATACTTCGCGGAACGGGACAGCACTCGTTCTACCAGGTACTGGTAGTGGTTGAATCTCTTTCGGGCTTGTCGTAATGCCCTGGATGCTCGATCAGATAGTTTCTCGCCAAGAACGCCCTCGAAACACTCAAGATCTGTCAGGGTTTGATTGCCGGATCGGTCTCGAAAATCCTGGAACAGGTACTGGGTGGTAGCGTAACGAAAAACGAAGCGGCTCACGCAACGTCTAGCGAGGCTCATCGCGAAGAGGTCGTTTCTGTAGCGAAGGGATTCCACGAATTCAGATGCCTTCTCAAGTGTCAGGGGATCGTCCACAGTGTAGCGGACGCCGTGGTAGAAGACCGATGAACCAGGGTAAGCTATCGCGTAATCGCCAAACGACAACAGGTCGGCAGCGGCACTTGCGGCTCTGCCCGTTACCGCGGTGATAATGCGGCAGGTGGCAGAACCGCTTTGGTCTGGTGCAGTCAGCAGCCGTCGAATCGCTTCGGCGTGCAAGGTACTCCCGCCGCGGCTATCTATGAAAACCGTAATCGGGTCACGACTCTCGCTTTGCAGCGACACAATATGGGGGGTCAAGCGGTCAACCAGGGTCTGATCAATCAGGCCCTGGATGAACACGGCTCTCTTGGGATTCGTTCTGAAATTAGGGTCGGGGCGTATCAGATTTGGACCTCATACCCGCGATCCATGCATCGGCTTCACGCTCTCGGCGTGCTTCGCAAGCTTCTTGCGCCCGCTGACGTTTGACGTCGGCTACAAAGCGCGTGAGGTCCGTCCCGTAAGCGTCATACACCCTCTGAACGGCCTGATCGAGTGCCTGGTCAACGGCTGTCTTCCGCAACGGGATTCGGCTGCTGTTTCGCATACAGTTCGTCTCCGTTGAAATGGCTAGGTGCATGTTCAATGCCAAACCTGCCAGTCTACCGAATCCATCGGTAGAAAGGCAAGGCAACATTAACGTTCGCGCCCCTTTTGCCGGCCCCAGCGCGCAAGTACGGCCCTTCTGGCACTCTCTTGCCGCTGTTCTGCGGTCAATCGTTCGGCGCGTATTCGACCTCCGATTTTACCGCCCTTTCTACCCATCTTGACGAAGTAGTCCAGAACATCTTGCGGTATCCGCTTATTGGACATGTTCCAATGATACGTAACCCCCTTTCGAAAGTCAAATGCATTAATGTTCTCCTGTATTGCTGTGAGGGGGGCTACGTATCTGATTGTTATTTCATGGCCTCAAAAGCCCGACAGAGGCTGAGGCCATGGTCAGGTTGGCTGGAGCGCGCTTCCGGATCGACATCCGGTCCCCTGCCCAACGCTGATCGCCTGCCGTACCCAACGACTCGCACTGAGCCATAAAAAAGCCGGCCCCGATGGAGCCGGCAATGACGAGCTGAAGACCGAAGACCGTTCCCCCCGAATCGGCCCTCGGTCCAGTCTCCATCCCGATGGACCCCGGAGCCAGTGGTTGCGTTGCGTCCCGAAACGCCGAATCTGTGAACGCGCGTACCGGATCGAATCGATTAGTTACGCGAACCCACAGTTTCCGTGCGCCCGGCAAGCGGTTCGATTACGCCATTGCCGCAGACGGCGACGCCGGTTTTCATCAGCGCGGTGAGAAACGTAAACAGCAGGGCATAGAACGCCTGCTCGGTCAGCGGCTGCTTGCCGGGCAGCCGGAAGGTGGCGGGCAGTTCCTTCGAGATCCCGATGCGCACCGAGTTGCGGTGTGGACGGCCGCCGCGATCGCGCTTGTTCGCCAGCGTCATGGGAGTCTGCATCACGCAGCCGGTACGGCCGTCGACGTAGAACTGGCAGCGCGAAAACCAGCCCAGGTTGGCCGGGTCGGAGGCGTCGAAGAGCAGCAGCGGCGCTTCGCGCGCGGGCGCAGTCAGGTCGAGCTGGATGGAGCGCTGGCCGTCCTTGGCCCGCGTGTCGAAGCCGGCATCGCGCGCGATCTTCGCCACCATCTGGGGCTGCAGCTCGAGATAGATCAGCTTATGTTGGCCCGCCTGGAGCACCTGCATTCCATCGCCATTGTATCGCACGCGTGGAAGCGGGCTGGATGAAATCGCGAACGCCGCGCCGCGGATTCGGCGATCAGCTCGCCTTGGCCTCTTCCGCCCCGCCACTGACCACCCAACCGTCGGCCAGTTGGATGATCCGATGGCCGTAGGCGGCGTTGGCCTCCGAGTGCGTCACCTGAATGATCGTGGTGCCTTCGTCGTTGAGCTTGCGGAACAGCTCCATGATCTCTTTGCCCTGGCTGGAATGCAGGTTCCCGGTCGGCTCATCGGCCAGGATCAGCTTGGGCCGGGCGATCACTGCCCGCGCCACGGCCACCAGTTGCTGCTGTCCGCCGGAGAGCTGGCTGGGGAACAGGTCGCGCTTGCCCACGATATGGAACCGGTCCAGCGTGTCGCAGACCATCGCCGCGCGCTCCGCGCTCTTCACATTCCGGTAGGAGAGCGGGATGTCGAGATTCTCGTAAACCGTCAGGTTGTCGATCAGATGATAGCTCTGGAAGACGAAGCCGATGTATTTCTTATTGAGCTCGACGCGCTCTTTCGGTTTCATCCGGTGCACCTGGAAGTTGAGGAATTCGAATTCGCCCGTCCAGGCCCCGTCCAGCATGCCGAGAATGCTCAACAGCGTCGATTTGCCGGCGCCGGAAGGGCCCATGATTGTGACGAACTCGCCCTCCCGGATATCGATATTGACGCGCCGCAGCACGTACATCCGGCCGTAGCCGCCCTCATAAAACTTCTCGACATTACGCAGTCTGATCATGATTGTCCCGTGCGGATGAAAATCCCGCCATTCACATTATGCAGCCGCACCGCCGCGCCGCCCTGGTTCAACACCGTGCGCAGCCGGTGGCCTTCCGGCCCGCGCCAGGGGTGGCCGAACTCGGATTCGATGCCGCCGCTGCGGTTCTCCGCCTCCAGGCTCGCCGCGGCATCGCCAGGAATGAACAGCCGGATCGCGCCATTAACCGAGCGCAGCGTAATGTCCTCGCCGCTTACCCGCGCGAAACCGGCCTCGAGCTGGCCGTTGACGGTCGAGAGGTCCGCGCGGCCCTGCAGCCGCTCCGCGCGGATGCTGCCATTAATCGCAGAAGCCTTGACGGGCCCGGCCACTCCCCGGATGGACAGGCCGCCGTTCGTCAATTCGACATTCGCCAGGCTCGCCGTGCGCGGCACCATGATCCGGTAATCGACACTGGTGGGGTGGCCGGCATCGCCGCCGGCGTACTGCGTGCGAATGGAAAGCTCGTCGGCCGAGCCGTTTACCACCACCCGCGCATCATCGTCGCCGCGCGGGCCGGCCGTGCTCTTGACCGCCTCTACCAGGACCTCATCGCGGTCCCAGGCGGTGATCGCGACATCGCCGTAGAGGTTCTGAATCCTCACCTGCCCGTTCGGACGGAGCGCGTAGCTGTGGCGGAACTCCATGTGCGGAGTCCCGATGGTGTTGGCGTACAGACCGGCGCAGGCCGATAGTGCCAGCGCCGCAAACCAGGTCCCCTTCATCGCCCTCCCCTCCCTTACGGCGAATCGGCTTACCCCTGACTTAGAGACAGCGAGGCGCGAAGGATCAGATTCGTTTGCTCCGCGTCTCTGTGTCTCTGCGGCTAATGCTTTGCCTCCATACTTTCCTCGACCACGCGCCCGTCGAACAGCCGGATGGTGCGGTCGGCGAACTCGGCATAGCGCGGATCGTGCGTGACCATGCAGATCGTGGAGCCGGCCTGATGCAGTTCGCGCAGCAGATTCATTACCGCCTCGCCGTTCTGCGAATCCAGATTGCCGGTGGGCTCGTCGGCGAGCAGGATCAGCGGATCGCCGCTCAATGCGCGCGCCACGGCCACGCGCTGCTGCTGGCCGCCCGAAAGCTGCGAGGGATAGTGCTTCATGCGGTGCGACATCCCGACCCGTTCGAGCGCCTCATGCACCCGCCGCTTCCGCTCCGCCGACGGCATGCCGCGGTAGGTGAGCGGCAGTTCCACGTTTTCGTACACCGTCAGATCGCCGATCAGATTGAACGCCTGAAAGATGAACCCGATCTCGCGGTTGCGGATGCGCGCCCGCTCGGAAAGCTTCAGCCCGGTGACCGGCTTGCCGTTTAGATAATACGTACCGTCGGTGGGCGTGTCGAGCAGGCCCAGGATCGCCAGCAGCGTCGACTTGCCGCAGCCCGAAGGACCCGAGATCGACACGTATTCTCCTTTCTTCACCTCGAAGTGCACACCCGAAAGCGCGTGCGTTTCCACTTCATCGGTGACGAACACCTTGCTGACGTTATCCAGCCGGATGAGCGATTGAGAGCCGTTCTCCATAGCCATTTGTTCCTCGTTACGGAATTCCTGCCACTTTAGTTCAATTTGATTCGATCGTAATTGTCATAGGCAGACATATCCGAAAGAATCACGCGGTCCCCTACTTTCAATCCTTCCTTCACTTCGATGGTGCTGACCGAGCTGCGCCCGAACGTGACCTTCACCTTCGTGGCATACTTGCCGTCCGGATCGATGCGGAAAAGCTGCACCGTGCTGTCCTGCTGTCCGAAAACCGGCCGCCCGACGTAAACTACATCGTCCAGCTTCTGCAACTGGATGGTGCCGTCCACGCTCAGGTCGGGACGCAGCACGGAGGGCAACTGCCCCTCGAGCGCCACATCTACCGTGACCGTGCCGTTCAAAACCGAGGGATCGATGCGCGAAACGTGGCCGTGCACGTGTCCATCCCAGCCGCCGCCGGCAAGCCGGGTGTCGATGTCCGCCGGCTGGCCGATCGCGAGGTCTTTCACCTGCGTCTCCGCGATTTTCAGCTCCGCCTTCAGGTGCTTGGGCTGCGCCACCTTGCCGAGCGCCGTTCCGGCCGTTACCTTCTGCCCTTCCTCTACCGGCGTCATCGTCGCCGGCAGCGCCTGCAGCATGCCGTCGAAGCCGGCCCGGATTTTCAACTGGTCGACCTGGCTTTTCTTCAGCTCGTAATCGGCCTGCAACTGATCCACCGTGACTTTCTGGGCATCGAGCTGCGCCTTCTCCTGATCGGCGTACGTCGCCAGGCGCTTCTTCTCGATGGCCAGGCGCTCAGCCAGTTGCTGCGCCTTGACGCGCGAAATCTCCGCATCCACGTTGGGGAGCAGCTCTTCCTTCGCCAGCTTGGCATCGCGGTCGGCTTCGAGCTTGGCCGTGTTGTAATCTGCCGCCACCTGAGCCTCGACGGACTGCATATCCAGCAGCGTCTTGGCCAGCGTCACCTTGAGATTCTCGTAGTTGGCCTGGGCCGCCTTGACCGCGTATTCCGCCGTCAAAAGAGCGTTTTCGAGCTCGGGGCTGCTCATCACCATCACTACCGAATCGGCCTTCACCGGCGTGCCCGGTTTGATCAGGATACGCTCGATCCGGCCGTCCGTGCGCGCCGTGATCAGCATCGTGTCCTCGGGAACCAGCGTCCCCAGGCCGCGCACGTCGAGCTCGATCGGCCCGCGCTTGACGGTATCCGGCCACAGCGTCGACATATCGACGCTCGGCGCCGCCGGCTTCAGCTTCCCGAGCGCGACCGTCGTTCCCACCACCACCGCGATCAACACCAGAATCCCGGCCGTCCAGCGGATCGCTTTCCTCTTCCCTACACCTTTGCGCTGTATATCCATGTTGCGTGCCTCGCCGGAAAGGGCACGGCGCCTGCCAATCGTGAACCGGTTCTAACATTAGACGCCGGAACGGGATATTTCGTTGGCAGCGAATTTCCAGGTGTCCGGTTTTGGGATCGTGTGGCCGCTATCGCCCAAACCACCCCGGCCCCACTACCAGGTGATGGCTGATCGAATCCGGCACCACCAGGAACAGCAGGAACCCCAGCGTGGCGTGCGCAATCCCCAGAAAATACAGGTTGCGATGGCGCAGATACAGCCTCGCACTGTAGTACCCGGCAAGCAGCGTGACCGCCATCAGGAACCAGTTCGGCAGGTGCGCCCCGGAAAACAGCACGGCCGAGGCGATGCTCGCCGGCCGCGGCTCCATAGTCCGCGCCAGGCGGTTCAGGAAATAGCCGTTCAACATGTATTGTTGAAACGTGCCCCAGGGAAGGTAGCCGAACCAGGCGAGGAATGCGTCACCGAAGCGGATCTGCCGTGTGGTCTGCAGCAGCGTGCCCGCCGCCATCGCCGCCAGGGCCAGGAACAGCAGCATCGGCAGGAACTCGTCCAGACACTGCCGCAGATTGCGCAGGTGAAATCCCAGGCTCGCGGCGCGCTCCCGCCGCACCATGTGGCTGACCACCACCAGTCCCAGGATCCACACCCACAGCAGGTGATGACGGTATCGCAGGTCCCAAATGTAA
>DASRCB010000429.1:0-13135 GCA_035653295.1 Bryobacteraceae bacterium | reverse complement strand
GCGCGTCCGGTATACTATGAGGATCATGCGCCGCATAATGCGGCGCATGATCCTCATAGTATACCGGACGCGCGGCTTACAATATGTGAGTATGCACTCGCATTTGGCGGAGGCGCCCCGACGCATACCGCGCCAGCAGCGCGGCGAGCGGCGCGTCGCTCAGCTGCTCGATTCGGCCGCGGCGACCATCGCGGCTGTTGGCTACGACTCCACCACGATGAGCGCGATAGCCGAGCGCGCCGGCGCGCCCATCGGTTCGCTCTATCAGTTCTTTCCTAACAAACAGGCCATTACACATGCGCTGCGGACCGAGTACGGCAGAGATTTCGAGGCGCGGCTGGCCGCCCTCGAGCAGCAGGCCAGTGGTCTGAGTCTGGAGGAACTGGTGGCTCGGCTCATCGCGCTGAGTATCGACTTCGTCGAAAGCCATCCTGCCTTTCTGGCCCTTCTGGATGCTCCCTCGGCGACACGAAGTCCCGCCCCGCTGCGAAAAACGCTGCGACTTCGGCTCGCCAGGTGTCTGATGGCCGTTAAGCCGCGCATGCACCGAGGCAAAGCGCTGCGGCTCGCAGCGGTCACTATGCAACTCCTGAAGGGCCTGAATCACCTTTACGCCGAAGCGACTCCGGGCGAGGCGCGGCAGTATGTTCGGGAGTACAAAACCGTTCTCTCTGCCTGGCTTGGAGCCCGGCTGGATCAGGAAGTTCGAGGGGAACTGCCATGAAGCGTCGATTCTTCGCTGCCATTGCGCTTGCCGGAAGCACGCTGCTGCTGGTCGGCTGCACCGGAGAGAGCGCTCCCGTGGCTCGAGCTCCCGCGCCGCCGCAGGTTCTGGTCACGCCCGTTGAGCAACGAGACGTTCCCATTTACGGTGACTGGGTTGGCACGCTCGACGGCTACGTGAACGCCAATATTCAGCCGCAGGTGAGTGGGTATCTGATCAGGCAGAATTACCGCGAAGGCTCGTTCGTACACAAAGGCCAGGTTTTGTTCGAAATCGATCCACGGCCGTTCCAGGCCGCGCTGGATCAGGCGCGCGGGCAATTGGCGCAGGCGCACGGACAACTGGCGCAGGCCCACGCCCAGCTCGGGCTTGCCATCATCAATGTGAAGCGCGATACCCCCCTCGCGGCCGCGCGCGCCATCGCGCAGAGCCAGCTCGATAACGACATCCAGGCCCAGGCGCAGGACGAGGCGCAGGTGAAGTCCGCCCAGGCCAACATCCAGACCAATGAGGCCGCAGTAGAACAGGCCCAGCTGAACCTCGGCTTCACGCACGTCCGATCACTCATCGACGGTATCGCGGGCACCGCGGCCACGCAGATCGGCAATCTCGTCGGTCCAACGACCGTACTCACGTCGGTCTCGCAGGTGGATCCCATCAAGGTATATTTTTCGATCAGCGAACAGGAGTATATGGCGCTGGCGGGGCGAATGCGGACCTCCGCCGGGCCCGATCTGCTGCGCGTTAACAGCGCTGTCCCGCTGCAGTTGACCCTGGCCAACGAAACCATCTATCCGCACCAGGGCCGCATTGCCTTCGCCGACCGCCAGGTGAACAGCGAAACCGGAACCATTCGCATCGTGGGCGCGTTTCCCAATCCCGGGAACGTCCTTCGCCCCGGACAGTTTGGCCGTGTCCGCGCCATGACGGCTATGAGGAAGGGGGCGCTGCTGGTCCCGCAGCGGGCCGTTACGGAATTGCAGGGCAGGTATCAGGTAGCTGTTGTGGGGGCGGGCAATCGCGTCAGCATCCGAACCGTGCAGCCAGGAGATCGCGTAGGGCAGAACTGGATTGTCAGCGGCGGCGGACTGCGCGCCGGCGATCGCGTTGTTTCGGAAGGGACATCGAAGGTGAGAGACGGCGCCGCTGTGGCCCCGAAGCCTGATCCCGGCGCGCAGGAGTCCTGACAAGCGATGTCTAAGTTCTTTATCCGGCGGCCAATCGTGGCCATCGTCATCGCCATCGTCATGGTCATCGTAGGCCTGGTATCCATGGCCTCGCTGCCGGTAGCGCAATTCCCGAAGATCGTCCCGCCGGAAATCCAGATCCAGGCGACCTACCCCGGGGCCGACGCGCAGACGCTCGAACAGTCCGTCGCCGCGCCGCTGGAAGCGCAGATCACCGGCGTGGACAACATGAACTTCATGTACTCGGTCAACGCCAATAACGGATCGACGCAGATCACTGTCGACTTCGACGTCAAAACCGATCCGAACATCGATCAGGTGCTGACCCAGATGCGCGCTTCGCAGGCCCAGTCGCAACTACCGCCGCAGGTGAACACCGCCGGTCTGGTGATCCGCAAATCGCCGACCGCGCCGCTGATGCTGATCGCGCTTTACTCGCCACACGGCACGTACGACGCTGTGTTTCTTGCCAACTATGCATACATCAACCTTGTGGACGAGCTGACGCGCGTGCCCGGCGTGGCGCAGATCAACGTTTTCGGCGCCGGCCAGTACGCCATGCGCTGCTGGGTGAAGCCCGATCAACTCGCGAAACTCCAGATCACGGTTCCGCAGATCATAGCCGCGCTGCAGGCGCAGAACAACGTGAATCCCGCGGGGCAGATCGGCGGAGAGCCTGTTCCGCGAGGCCAGCAGTTCACGTATACGGTACGCACGCAGGGACGCCTGATCTCACCGGAGGACTTCGGCAATATCATCCTGCGCGCGAATCCGGATGGCTCGATCCTCCGGCTGAGGGATGTTGCGCGGCTGGAGTTGGGCTCGCAGTTCTACAACCTGCGCGGGCGTTACAATGGCCATCCTTCGGCGGTTCTGGCCATTTATCAGCTCCCCGGATCAAACGCCGTGGATGCGGCGAGCGCCGTGCGGGCCCGAATCGCGCAGTTGGCGCAGAGGTTCCCCGGCGACCTTGCCTACACCGTCAGCCTCGACACCACCGCCTCAGTGACCGCCGGCATGAAGGAGATCCTGTGGACCCTGCTGGAAGCGCTCGGCCTCGTGGTGCTGGTCGTCTATCTGTTCCTCCAGGGCTGGCGGTCCACGCTGATTCCTTTGCTTGCGGTTCCGGTGTCGCTGATCGGCACCTTCGCAGTCTTCCCTATGCTTGGGTTCTCGATCAACACGCTCTCCCTGTTCGGACTGGTGCTCGCCATCGGCCTTGTGGTCGACGACGCCATCGTCGTGGTCGAAGCGGTGGAGCGGCACATCGAGGAGGGCATGTCGCCCCGCGACGCCTCCGTCAAAGCGATGGAGGAGGTTTCGGGACCAGTCACCGCAGTCGCTCTGATTTTGGCGGCGGTCTTCATCCCCACCGTGTTTATCAGTGGAATCACTGGCCGCCTGTACCAGCAGTTCGCCGTCACCATCGCTATTTCCGTCATCATCTCCGCGTTTAACGCGCTGTCGCTCAGTCCCGCGCTTTCGGCGCTGCTGCTCAAACCAAAGAGTAAGAAGAAGCCCGGATTACTGGGCCGTTTCTTCAGCTGGTTTAATCGCGGGTTCGCGCGCGTGACCGAGGGGTACGTGGGCGCCTCCGCATTCCTGATCCGCAAAGTCGCGATCGCCCTGGTGCTTTTGGTGGTTCTCTCCGTCGCGGCGGTCATGATCGGCCGCAAACTGCCGAATTCGTTCCTTCCCGAGGAAGACTTCGGTTACGTTTACGTCAACATGCAGCTGCCGTATGCTTCATCACTCCAGCGCACCGCCGAAGCTGCGCGGAAGGTAGAGGACATCGTTCTTCATACGCCTGGCGTGCAGGGCTGCACGTCCGTCATCGGCTTCAGCCTGCTCAGCCGTGTCCAGAACACTTACAGCGCGTTCTTCTTCGTCACCGAGAAGCCGTGGGACGAGCGCAGCAGGCCCGAGGAGCAATACGACGCTATCCGCCGTCATATCACTTCGGCTCTGGCGCAGATCCCCGATGGCGTCGCGTTTTCTTTCTCGCCACCGGCGATTCCCGGCGTTGGCACCTCCGGCGGCGTGACATTCATCCTGGAAGACCGGTCCGGCTCCGACCTGGCCTTTCTCACCGATAACGTGAACAGGTTTGTAGCGGCGGCGCGAAAAAGGCGGGAGCTCACCGGCATTGCAACGTCATACCTGCCCGACGTGCCCCAGGAGTATGTAACGGTCGACCGCGCCAAGGTGGAGCGCCAGCAGGTGAACATCGCCGACGTGTATCAAACCATGGGCGCGTTCATGGGCGGGTATCTGGTGAACTACTTCAATCGGTTCGGGCGCCAGTGGCAGGTCTATGTGGAGGCGGAAGGCGACTACCGGACGCGCATCGAGAACCTGGGACAGTTTTACGTCGCCAACAGCCGTGGGGAGATGGTTCCGCTGAGCGCGGTCACGAGTGAAAAGAGCATCGCCGGCCCGGAATTCACAATGCGCTACAACGAGTATCACGCCGCGCAGATTAATGCCGCTGCGGCGCCTGGCTACAGCTCCGGGCAGGCCATGAAAGCTCTCGAAGAGACCTTCGCCGCGACGATGCCGCGCGAAATGGGCTTCGATTATTCGGGCATGTCCTACCAGGAGCAGAAGGCGGCGCAGGGCGTCTCGACGCTCCAGGTCTTCGGTTTATCGCTGCTGTTCGTCTTTTTGATTCTTGCCGCCCAGTACGAGAGCTGGTCTCTTCCTTTCAGCGTTCTCCTGGGGACACCGGTAGCGGTCTTTGGCGCATATCTGTTCCTGTGGGCGCGCCACTACGACAACGATGTGTACGCCCAGATCGGCCTGGTGATGCTGATCGGGCTGGCGGCCAAGAATGCGATTCTGATCGTCGAGTTCGCCAAACATCAATACGAATCGGGCAGGAGCGCGGCCGAGGCGGCGCTGATCGGCGGACGCATTCGTCTGCGCCCCATCCTGATGACGGCGTTCGCGTTCATCCTGGGCTGCATCCCACTGTGGACCGCAAGTGGCTCGGGCGCCGTCTCGCGCCGAATACTCGGCACCGCGGTCATTGGGGGAATGCTGGCCGCATCCCTGCTGGCCATCTTTCTCATACCCGTGACCTTCGATGTTGTCGAATCGCTGATGGCGCGAGTGAAAGGGTGGGGCAAGACCGGGGATGAGCAAGCGCCCGAGGAGGAGCCTGCGTGAGGAGCGCGTCCCCCTGCCTCGCGCTGATGATGTTGGCTGGTTGCAGTGTAGGGCCGAATTACAAGCGGCCGCCGGTGAGTGTGCCGGACCAGTATTACCATGCGCCGGTGGATCAGCCTGCCGGCGCGACCTCGCTGGGCGACGAGAAATGGTGGGCGCTGTTTGAGGATCAGGAGCTCCAGAACCTGATTCGGACGGGGCTGAAGAGCAGCTACGACGTCCAGATTGCCGCCAGCCGGATCCTGCAGGCTCAGGCGCAGGTCGGCATCACCCGCGCCGACCAGTTCCCGACGGTAAGCGCAGGCCCCGGATTCAGCAGCCAGCGCCTGCCGGGCTTCACCTTCAGCTATTTTCAGCTCGAGGCGCTGTTCTCGTGGAACCCGGATTTTTGGGGCAGATATCGCCGCGCAACGGAGGCGGCGCGCGCTCAACTGCTCGCCGCACAATGGAATCGGCAGGAGGTCATTAGTACGCTCGTCGCGAACCTTGCGACCGCTTACTTCCAAATGCGCGAGCTCGACTCGGAGCTGGACATTTCAAGGAACACGCTCGCTTCCCGGCGCGAGTCGCTGGCGTTAACCGAGACTCTGGCCAACGGCGGCGCGGCCGCGATGGTGGACGTCCGCCAGGCGGAGCAACTGGTGGAGACAGCCGCGGAGACGATCCCCGACACGGAGCGCCAGATCGGGTTACAGGAAGACCTCATCAGCACGTTGGCCGGCGACAACCCTCATGCAATCCCGCGAGGGCTTCCGCTGACCGAGCAGCCCGCGCCGCCAGTGGTCCCTGCGGGGTTGCCTTCGCGGCTGCTGGAACGCCGTCCCGACATTCGAGCCGCTGAGGAGCAACTTGCGGCGGCGACAGCCAATATAGGCGTCGCTCGCGCGGCGTTCTTCCCCAGCCTCTCTCTGACCGGCGGCGGCGGGATTGCAAGCTCGAATCTTGCGAGCCTCTTCACAGGACCCGGCGCGGTGTGGAATTTCAGCGCGCCCCTTACGCAACCAATATTTGAAGCCGGGCGCCTGCGTTCCAACCTGCGCCTTACCGAAGCCCAGCAACAGGAGGCGCTGCTGACTTACCGGCAGACTATCCAGACGGCATTTCGACAGGTCTCCGACGCGCTCATCGCCTATCAGAAGTACCACGATTTCCGCGAGCATCAGGAGCGGCTGACCGCCGCCGCGCAGGATGCCGCACGGCTTTCTGATCTGCGGTATCGCGGTGGCGCGACCAGTTATCTCGAAGTATTAACCAGCCAGACTAACTGGTTCTCCGCCCAGTTGAATCTCGCGCGCGCCAGGTTAAACGAGCGATTGTCGTTGGTGCAGCTTTACAACGCGCTCGGCGGTGGATGGGAGTAATGAGCGCACTCTGTCTTATGTGTTACTTGTCCTGACCCGGTGCCCGTTCGAGCAAGTTCGCCGGGATTATTCTTTGTATGCTCTCTCACTCAAGAGCGAAATAGCTCTTCCAATCCCGGGGACATTCCTGTTAGTATCCCTCGGAGGTCGAGGACCCTCGGAGGAGGACTATGCGAAGTAACATACTGTACCTTGCTGTAGTTGCGCTCGGCGGACTGTTACCCAGCGTCGCAAGAACGGATGTAATCTATAACAACCTGACGCCGAACAATTCGATGGCAATGGCCACGCGTCCGGACGCTCCCGGCCAGCTCGAAATCGAAGCGGCCGACGATTTCCTGCTGAGCGCGGAAACCCTGATTACCGGAGGATCGCTCACCGGACTGCTGGCGCCTTCGGCCAACGGCGGCGCCACCAGTGTTGCGGACGTCGTCGTGGAGATATACAGAGTCTTCCCAAAGGACTCGGACACGGTCCGGACTCCAGCCGTACCGACTCGGATCAACTCCCCTTCGGATAACGCTCTGGGCGGTAAAGACAGCGGCGCCGGTGAGTTGTCTTTTGTGACCTCAACGCTGGCCGCATCCTTTACAGCGAATAACAGCGTCGGACCCGGGGGCATTCATCCCAGCCCGAACCAGACGACGGGTGGAAACGGAGCAGTAAGAGGAGCCGAGGTGCAAATTGACTTCACCTTTGCCACGCCTTTTGACCTGCCCGCCGACCACTACTTTTTCGTCCCGCAGGTGCAGCTGACCAACGGCGCACAATTCTACTGGTTATCGGCGTCGCGCGGGCCCATCAGCGGACCCGGCACGACTCCGTTCAGTCCGGATCTGCAGGCCTGGATTAGAGATGGCAACCTCGATCCTGACTGGCTGCGCGTCGGTACAGACATTGTCGGAGGTGCAACGCCGCCGACGTTCAATGCGGCGTTCTCGCTGGCTGGCACGACAATTCCCGAGCCGGCAAGCGGAGTGCTCCTGTTCGGCGGGCTCGCTGTATTCGGCCTCGCGCGTGGCGGGCGACGCCTGTCAAACCGGCGTCAGCCGGTCGATTCCTAAAGATATTCAGTGGGGCGTCATGGGCGCGCTTGCGCCGATCGGTTGGCCTCGCAGCCATCCTGATCCATGAATGAATAGGCGATCATGTGGCAGATCACCATGTGGGCGTCCTCGATGCGCCCCATATGGTGCATGGGCACGTGAATATTCAACTGCGCCAGAGGGGCGAGTTTTCCTCCATCGCGGCCCGTGAGTGCGATGGTCCGGCAGCCGATCGAGTTCGCGTATTTCAGCGCTTCCACCACATTCGCCGAATTACCTGAGCCGCTGATCGCCATCACCACATCGTCTGGCTCGGCGAAGTTCCGCAGCTGCTCGGCAAACACGCAATCGTAGCCGACATCGTTCGAATAAGCCGTCAGGGTGGGCAGTGAATCGGTCAGTGCCATGATCCGGAAGCGGGATTCGCGATTGTAACTGGCCCCTTTCACGATGTCGCAGGCCAGGTGCGAGGCGGTCGACGCGCTGCCGCCATTGCCGCATACAAAAATATGACGCCCCGCCTCGCGGGCTTCCGTGAACCAGCGGATGGCCTGCTCCACCCCGCTCACGTCAATGGCGTCGATAGTCTGGTGCAGTTCGTTTCGATAAAGCTCGGCGAAGTTCATGACATGTAGAAATCGAGGGCCCGCGAGATCCATGGCTTCATCTCCGGGCGCGGCACCACGGCGTCAAGAAACCCGTGCTGCAGAAGAAACTCCGAGCGCTGGAACCCCTCGGGCAGCTTCTGGCGGATGGTCTGTTCGATTACCCGCGGGCCGGCGAAACCGATCAGCGCGCCAGGTTCGGCGATGTTCAGATCGCCCAGCATGGCGAAGCTCGCCGTCACGCCGCCGGTGGTCGGGTCCGTGAGCACGCTGATGTAGGGAATCTTCGCCTCGTCAAGGCGCATCAGCGCGGCGGAGATCTTGGCCAGCTGCATGAGGCTGACCGGTCCTTCCTGCATGCGCGCTCCTCCCGATGCGGACACAATGATCAGAGGCGATCGCTCGGTCATGGAGCGTTCGACGGCACGCGTGATCTTCTCTCCCATTACCGCGCCCATGCTCCCTCCGATGAACTTCAGCTCGAGCACGCACAACTGGACGCGGCGGCCGTTCAGCGCACCGGCGGCGGCGACCACGGCATCGCGCATGCCCGTGGCTTCCTGCATGGCGGCAAGCCGCTCCTGATACGGCTTCGAATCCACAAACCCAAGCGGATCGGAGGACACCAGCCCGCTGTCAAACTCTTCATAGACCCCGTCATCCAGGAGCATCGCGACGCGTGTGCGCGCGTCGAGACGGAAGTGCCAGGCGCACTTCGGGCATACCTGCTGGCTCTCCTCCAGAGCTTTACGCCAGATGATCTGGCCGCAGTGCTCGCACTTCTGCCACAATCCCTCGGTGCGCACGCGGCGCTCACCCTCGGGCGGCGGGTCGTCGAGAGGACCTTTTTGTCTGGTGAACCAAGCCACTAAAGGTCAGTGTGGCACAGCGGGCGGAGCATTCCCGCGGGGTCGCTATACTGGGCCTTTCCGCTGTCGATGACTCGCAGGGACCTTCTCGCAATTCTCGCCGCCTCGCCCGCGCTGCGCGCACAGATGGCGTCGCGCGGGGTGAAACCGCAGCCGCGCGGAAAGCCTTCGGGGCTGCCATTCCAGGCCCGCTTCACCGATATCGCCCGCGAGGCGGGCCTGCGCCAGCCCGTCATCTATGGGCCTCCCGGCCGGGTCGATTACATCCTGGAGACGATGGGCTGCGGAGTTGCCTTCATCGACTACGACAACGACGGATGGATGGACATCTTCCTGCTCTCCGGCACGCGAAGAGACGGCCCCGTGCCGGGCGCTTCCAACCGCCTCTATCACAACAATCGCGACGGCGCCTTCACCGATGTAACGGAAAAGGCAGGCCTCACCCGGCAGGGTTGGGCGTACGGCGTCACGGTCGGCGATTACGATAATGACGGCTTTGATGATATCTTCATCACCTACTGGGGCCAGAACGTTCTCTACAAAAACAACGGGAACGGGACGTTCACCGATGTGACAAAACAGGCAGGACTGCTGCATGCCGGCACGCGCTGGGGTACCGGCTGCACATGGGTGGACTACGACCGCGATGGGCGCCTCGACCTGTTCGTGTCCAATTATCTGGAATTCAGTTTCGATACCATCCCGCCGACGGGCAGGAATCCGGGATGCAACTTCAAGGGTATTCCCGTGAATTGCGGTCCGCGTGGACTGAAGCCCGAGCATTGCCTGCTGTACCACAACAATGGCGATGGCACTTTCACCGACGTCACCGAGCGCGCCGGCATTTCCGCTGTCGCGCCGGCATACGGGCTGACCGCGGTAGCGGCCGACTTTCACGGCGACGGCTGGCAGGACATCTACGTGGCCTGCGATTCAGTGCCCAGCTTCTACTTCCAGAACCAGCGGGATGGCAAGTTCGTCGACGCCGGCCTCGAACAGGGCGTCGCCGTCAACGAAGACGGCAGTGAGCAGGCGGGCATGGGAGTCGGAATTGGTGATTTCGATACCGATGGCGCGCTCGATGTTCTGAAGACGCATTTCACCGAGGACACGCCGGCGCTGTACCGCAACATAGGACGCGCTGGTTTCCAGGAAGTGACCAATCGCGCCGGTCTTGGCGTCGAGAGCCGTTATATCAGCTGGGGCTGCGGAATCGTCGATCTCGACAATGACGGCTGGCCGGACATCTTCTGGGTCGGAGGCAGCACCTACCCCGAAGTAGAAAAGGAACATCCCGATTTCCCATATAAAGCGCCGCGGATCCTTTTCCGTAATCTCGGCGGAGGAAAATTCGAGGAACTGCTCGACGCGGCAGGGCCGGGCATCACCGACATGCATGCCAGCCGCGGAGTGGCTTTCGGAGACTTCGACAACGATGGCGACGTAGACATCCTGATCATGAACATCAATGAGCCGCCGTCGCTGCTGCGCAACGATGTGACCGGGCATCATCACTGGCTGAAGGTAAAGCTCATCGGGGTGAAATCGAACCGCAGCGCCATCGGCGCCATGGTCATCGCCGGCTACAGCGGCCGGAAGCAGGCGCGCGCCCTTGCGGCCCAGTCCAGCTATCTTTCAGTGAATGATCCGCGCCTGCACTTCGGCCTTGGCGCCGCCGAGACCGCGGATCTCGAAGTGCGCTGGCCCAGTGGCGCCCGCCAGACCTTCGCCGCAATCCGTGCCAACCAACTGGTCTCCATAAAAGAAGGCGTTGGGATCGTTGCCCACAACGACTTCGGCGGCGGGCGTCGCGCTAGCGAGAGCTGACCGGCAGACCGTCGCTGTCGAACTCGAATGTCTCGGCCGCGGCATGGACAACAAGCTTTCCCGGCCCCAGTGTCTTTCCGGCACTTGCCAGAAACACCGCGCCATCGGTCGACTCGCCCGGACTAAGGCGCGTGTTCACCAGCACGATAGCCGATGCCGCGGCCGCGGCCTTCAGCTTTGCCGATGAAACCTCCGCCAGCGCGTCGCGGCGGCGGGCCTCGTACCCATTTGTGGAGCGCAGGCGGCTGTTGCCGTAGATGCCGGCTTCGTAAGTTGTGACCAGGCGGATAACATCGCCACGCCCGGCCTTTGCGAGCAGCGAATCAACTACATCGCCGGCATCGGACGCCTGCACGACCTCGCCGTCTTCTTTCTGATAAGAGAAGTCCTCCGGCTTGATCACCCACGGCAGGGACGAACCGTTCGCTACGGATACCTGCAGCACCGCCCAGTGCCGGACGTGCGCCGGCAGCACCGCGAACATCACGGTAAAACCATTCTTCGTCAGAGTTTTATAGTGCAGGCCGCCGGAATCGAACTCGATTACCTGGGGAGAGGCGGGAACGAAGGCGAATGCGAGCGCACCAAAGGCGCACGCCCAGCGCCGCAGGCCAGACCCCATATCTCCATCATAGCCGTGAGTATTTGGCGCGCCTCGGATTACGCCCGGAACGCGGGATCGTCCTGCATTTCCTCGAACTCGATAACCATCTGCGAGTTCAACAGCGCGTCTTTAAACTCCTGCTCGCGGCCGTCGGCAATGTCATACTCCCACACTTCGGTCCCGATGCTGAGGAAGCTGTCGTCCTCGTCGGGGACCTCCTGAACGTGCATGTTTGGCGACTCGAGCCGCTCCACGAAGCGGCAGTCGAGCACCACGCCGTCCATCAATTCCGGTTCAACGAACTCCGGCGGGTTCTCGACGTTGTTGCCCTTTTCGTCCGTCCGCTCGACGAAGGTCACGAGATATTTCATCGCGAAGTTAGATGCGGGCGCGGCCGGGCTGTTTCAGTACCGCGGGACGGCGGCGTCCACTTCGGCCGCCCAGCGGTCAATTCCGCCGGCGAGACTCTGGCAATTCTCGATCCCCTGCTCGCGCAGCCAGTTCACTACCTGAAGGCTGCGTACACCATGGTGGCAAAAAACGATGAGGACGTCCGCATCCGCCTGCGCTTCCAGATGCGTCAGGCGGGCGGGTACTGTCCCCATGGGGATGAGTTCGGCGCCGGAGATGCTCGCCACCGCGTGCTCCTGCGGCTCGCGGACGTCGATGAGGCGCAAACGTTCCCCCGCTTCCATGCGGCGCTTCAGTTCCAGCGGCAGAGTTTCGAACGGCAGGGCCGGCAAAGCGATTTCAGTGTAGCAGTCGAGGGGGTCGCCGTTCTTGTAAAATCGCGACGGAGGCGCTCCCGGCAGAAAGGCGTCAATAGAGATGAGAAAGGTCGTGCTGATTCACTGGAAACCCATCGAAGCGCAGGAGCGCATCGAAGCGCTTCGTGCGGCGGGATACACGGTCCGGCACACCGCGCCACAGGGCGAGGTCCGGGTCCGCGATCTGCGGCAGGACATCCCCGATGCTTTCGTCATTGACCTGAGCCGGCTGCCATCGCAGGGCAGCGGCGTGGCGACCCTGCTGCGAGGCTATTCCGGCACCAGACGCGTGCCGCTTGTGTTCGCCGGCGGGGAACCGGAAAAGATTGAGAAGATCAGAAGCCTCTTTCCCGACGCTGTTTTCTGCCGATGGAGAGGAATCGCGGCTGCGATCGAGCGCGCCATCCGCACGGCGCCGGAAACTCCGGTGAAGCCCGACATCATGGCCGGCTATTCGGGCACGCCACTTTCGAAGAAGCTGGGCATCAAGCCCGATTCCGTGGTGTGGCTGGCGGGCGCGCCGGATGCTTTCGAGGACAAGCTTGCGCCCCTGCCCGAAGGTGCGCAGGTCCGCCGCCGTCCCGGCAGTGCGTATCGTGTGCTGCTGTTCGTGCGCTCCGCGGCGGAACTGGCGCGGCGCTTTGATCCCTCCGCGGCGGAGGTGATGGAGGGCGGCGGGCTCTGGATCGTGTGGCCGAAGCGCGCCTCCGGAATCGTTACCGACGTCGTCGAGAACGACGTGCGCAACTTCGCTCTCGAGCGCGGCTGGGTCGATTACAAGGTCTGCGCCGTGGATGAAACCTGGTCTGGACTGCTGTTTGCCCGCCGCGGAGCCGCTCAGTCGCGGAAGAGATCGGCCAGGGCCAGCTCGATGGGCGAATAATCGCCGTTCCCCGCGTGGAGGACGCCATCGATTACGGCCTGCATCTGCATGCCGCGTTTATACATGTAGGCCCGCTGCGGCTCGGGATCGATCA
>DASRCB010000428.1:0-19291 GCA_035653295.1 Bryobacteraceae bacterium | reverse complement strand
CCAGCTTCCCGCGCGTGTCGCACAGCCCATGTCCATGACCCTCCACGAGCTCGCCACCAACGCCGCCAAGTACGGCGCGCTCGGGGCTGAGTCCGGCGTGATCGACATTCACTGGAGCACGGAAGGCGCCCCGGTCAGACGTGCTGTGCGCATGAACTGGCGCGAGCGCGGAGTCCGTGTCGTCAACGATCATCCCACCAGGGGATTTGGGACGGAGTTGATTGAGCAGAGCCTGCCCTACCTGTTCGGCGGGTTTTCCCGGCTGCTGTTTCACCCCGACGGGGTCGAATGCGAGATCGAGTTCACGGTCGACGATACATGAATGAGAGGAATATGAACCCAGTATTGGCGGGGCTGGCGATTCTTGTGGTCGAGGACGAGCTGCTGGCGGCCCTCGACCTGTCATTCATGCTTCGCGCGCTGGGCGGCACCGTCATCGGCCCCGCCGGCACGCTGGAAAAAGCGCAGGCTCTCGTGCGCGCCAATGTTTTATCCGGCGCGATTCTGGACGTGAAGCTCGTTCACACCACCAGTCTGCCTCTGGCTGAGGAGTTGCTCGACGCCGGTGTTCCGGTCATCCTCGCGACCGGCTACGAGAGCGACATGCTTCCGGAGCGCTTCAGTCATCTTCCGCGCCTCGTCAAGCCCTACAGCGCCGCAATGGTCGGCGAAATTGCCGCCCGCCAGTTTCGCCAACCACAGCAGCCGGCCTCCTGATCCGGGCCTTGGCCATCCTTGTAGTGCAAGCCTTGGGCTTGCACGCGGATTTTGTGGTGCAAGCCTTGGGCTTGCACACCTGCATTTTAGACATTCTGCTGAAATGCGGATTGTGGAGCAGGCCTGTCCAGGGAGCTCTAACTGCCCCACACCCCAACCCCCGCTAATTCGTCCCGCCCGGCGGGCATGCGATCGCCGGACCTTTAAACGTGCCGTGGCTGGAATACCCGCCACCCGCGCCGATCGACGTACCGCCGTAGAACCACGAGAAGAACGCCAGCTCCTGCAGGTGATAGTTGAAGCTGCCCATCGTCACCGTCGGCATCAGCGTGCCGCTCAGGGGATCGCCCACTTCGAAATTCGTCTGGCAGCCGCTCACCTGGCCGACGTTGCCCCATGCCGGCGTCGGATTGCTGCCGTTGGGATCGTTGGTCCATTCGTTGATCTCGTGCGATATCGCGGACACGTCGGAAACGCCGCTGAACACCGTTTGGTTCCGGCCCTCGAATTCGCCGATGCCGTAGGTCTGCCCGGGGTTGGCCTCAGCCTCGTGATAGCCCAGAATGCAGCAGTTGTTCAGATTGTTGGCCGCGCCATTCGACATCACGGCGTTGTAGGTCACGAAAAACGGAAACTGCGATGCGTTGATCCCGTGCGCGGAAATATACTGCCGCAGCAGCGAGTCGATGGTGTTGATATTCACCACCCCCAGCTTCGCGGCCGGATTCGTCGTCGTTCCTGTTCCGCACTGCGTGCCGCTGACGCTGTAAACGGCCGCGGTCGTATTGCCGCTACGGCTGGCGTTGACGCTGATGGTCAGCGCCGCCCCCTGCGACTGGCTCAGCAGCACGTGATAACCCGACGATGCCTGGGTCCAGAATTCACCCCGCAGAAACGCGTCCGCGTATTGCGTGATCCCCACGTTAACGCCATTCATGGTGTAGCCCGCGTTGTTGAAGAGCGGCGAGCTCTGGGTCAGCTGCAGCGCCGTCTGGGTGCCGATGCAACCCGGATCCGTGACCGTTGGATCGAAAGTGTACGTCCGGCCGCCCTGGGTGATCTTCAGGATTACGGGAATCACGATCGTCGGTACGGTGGTGGTCGACCCGCCGGAAGGTTGGCCCCCCACAATCATGCCGCTGTAAGTCGCGCCGTTCTGCGCCTTGATGGTATAGGTCGACAACGGCAGCGCCCCGGTCGCGCCCGTCCGAATCGCGGCCGTCGATTCGCTCTGTGTTCCGAAACTTGCGGTCACGTGCCCCAGCGCGTTGCGCGCCTCATGATCGCTGATCATCTTCAGTTGGCTCGGCTCCACCTCCTCAGGATGGACATTCTGGCCGAATCCCGGCGCCGCGGCTGCCAGGATGGTAACCTGAGCCGCCCACAAGAACTTCCTGCTCATTAAAAAGTTCCTCCACGTTGCGTCCGGTTGGGAATTGTTCGGCGGCAGAGCATAGCTCCCGCCTGAGGCGCCTTGTTCAGGCGTCAGAAGCGTGCGCCAAATTACCGGACAAGAAACTGTAACATTCCTTTCAATTCCGCACAAGAGGAGTTTTATCCGAAATGGCCGTACGGGGACCTTGCTTCAGATAACCCTTCGGCAGATAATTTGTGACTGCACGTCTTCGTGCTAAAGGAGAACCGACTTGATTCGTACCGGCAAATTCACCTGCGCGCTGCTTCTCGCTGCGGCCTGCGCCGTGGCGGCGGAAAACCCCTTCATCGGGAAATGGAAACTCGACCCCTCAAAAAGCCAGTTCACCGGGACCACATTCAAATGGGAGGATGCCGGCAACGGCAAGGTCCGCTGGTCCTCCGGAAACGAATCGATGACCTTCACCACCGATGGCAAGGAACATCCCGGCCTGTACGGCCGCATGGTGACCGTGAAGCAGATCGACCCCAAAACCTGGGAACGGACCACGCGCCTCAAAGGTAAGGTTGTGGCGACGGCGACCGACAAGCTCTCCGACGACGGCAAGACGCTCACCGAAGAGGAAAAGGGCACGCATCCCGACGGCTCCAGTTATCACGAAACCGACACCTTCGAACGCGTGGGCGATGGCTCGGGCTTCTTCGGAACGTGGAAGACGACAAAGGTGGACACCGATTCCAGCCAGGTCATGAGTTTCGCCCCGAATGGCGAGGATGGCGTGAACTGGGACATTCCCTCGCAGCACGCAAAATGCGCGCTGAAATTCGATGGAAAAGACCATCCCGCCAGCGGGCCCCGCGTGCCCAAAGGCCTCACGCTCGCGGCCACAAAAACCGGCGATCGCTCCTTCGATTTCGTTGAGAAAATCGGAGGCAAAGAGGTCTATAAGGGAAACATGAGCGTGTCCGATGATGGCAAAACGCTCACCAGCAAGGGCAGCGCGGCCGGTGTCAACGAGCCGACCACCGAGGTCTACGACAAGCAGTGAGCGCCCGGGCTATTTCGGTACGGCGACCGTGATGTTCCGGAATTTCAGCCCGCCGGTGTGGTCGCCCTGGATGTAGAACGGCCCAGGTTCGCCCTCGTTCGCATCCAGGGCGCCGCCGGTGATGCCCTCGATTTCCTTGTGGTCGATGATCGTCGTACCATCGCGCACCACCGTCACCGTCCTGCCCACCAGAGTCACATCGAATGCCGTCCACTCGCCCGGCTTGCGCGGCAGCTCCACGCTCGGCGCGATGCGCCCGTAAATCGACCCGATCCGCCGCTCCGGCGGATTGTTGGACAGGGGCTCGTACTCGATCTGCACCTCGTACCGGCCGCGCAGATAAAAGCCGCTGTTGCCGTCCTCGGGGCAGTTCACTTCGTAATGCACTTTGAAGTCGGTGAACGTTCGCGTGGTCCGCAGGTTATCCCCGTGCTCGGTATTGACCAGCAGGCCGTCCTGCACTTTCCAGTGGCTGTTCGCCGGATTGCCGATCGGCTCCCAACCCTCGAGATCCCGTCCATTGAATAATGGCTCCGGTTCGCTCCATGCGGCCGGCGGATTTCGTTTCAGCTCCGGCGCGCGAACGCCCTTCACCGGAACGCTGTTGCTGCCCCGCTTCGCCGTTCCTGTCAGAGTGTCCCCGTTGGCGTCGAGCTCCCAGGTGTTCGAGGGCGAGAGCTGCAGCGTCAGGTGCGATCCGTTCACCTTGAAGTTCTTCACCTGAAATACGTTTCCGCCGGTCGGCTGAAACCACACCTGGAGATCCGAGCCGCTGCCCTGAATCCCGAGCCAGGCCGCATGCTGGTGCGGCATGTTGAAATCCCATCGCCCGGCAAACGGGCTGCTGTCGGACGGCGCCGCGACAATCAGCGCGGGCACGATCAGCAGAGCACTGAACCGTAACATATTGGCCAGTCTAGTACACCCCGGGGACCCGAGGTGATTTTAGCGGGTCGAATTGCCTACGCGACTTGAATCCTGGACATCAGATCCATGACCGCCGGCTCGAATTCCGGCTGTGAAGCCAGGCCGTGGAACGCGCCCCCGTCATCCAGATCGCCCAGAAACTTGAAATGGATCTCGCCGTTCGTCGCCGCCAGGCTGGCGCGCAGCAGATCCACCGCCGACCCATAACGTTCCAGCCGGATCTGCGGATCGGCATCGCCCTGAGCAGCCACCAGTCGCGCCAGATCGTATTGGATCACCCCTCGCGCCAGCGGCGATTCCCCCCGCTCCTGGCACAGCGCCAGAGCCCGGCCCAGCAGAGCTTCGGCCCCGCCCATGTCCCCGCGCCGCAGCGCCTCCAGGCCCTCCATGTGCGTTTCCCGCACCGGATCGAACAGGTTTCCCGCAACCTCGCCCAGGGGCGCTTCCGGCAGCGGTTCCGATACCACCGGAGGCTCCGGCTCGGGCGGCGGCGCCGGGTCCCGAAGCTCCTGCAGGCGCGCCACCTCGGCGCGCAGAAACGCGACTTCGGCGTTCAGGCTTGCTACCTCGGATCTCAAATCGTTCGCCGCAACCACTTTACTGCTCAGCCGGTCGATCGCCGACCGAAGCTCGTCGGTGACATCCAGCTCGCCGGTAATTCGCGTCACCGCAGAGCGAAGGTCTGCCGTCGCCGCGAGCTCGCTGTTCACCCGCTCGATCTCGGCGCGCAGCAGCTTCACCGACCCCAGCTCGCGATTGATGCGATCGATCTGCGCGCTCCGGACTTTGTGCGACGCCGTCATTTTCGTGTTCACCCGTTCGATGGCGGCACGCAGCTCGGCGGCGGCTTCGCGCTCGCCCGCGAGAACCAACTGCTGCTCTCCAACACCCGCCGACAGCTCTCCATGAATGCGCTCGATCGTCGCACGCAGTTCGGCCGATGATGCCGCAACCTGGCCGGCCAGGCCTTCGATCGCCGATTCATGTGCCGCGGCAATAGCCCCGAAATCCTCGCGCAGACGTTCGATCGCCGGCCGCAGCTCAGCGGCCGCCGCCAGCTCCGTGTCGATGCGAGCGATCTCCGAGCGCAGCCGCTCGGATGCCGCCACTTCTACGCGAATCTGAGCCACGGAAGCGCGCAACTCGCCCACCCCGGCGAGTTCATGGCTCAGGCGCTCGATCTCCGGCCGCAGCCCAGCGCCCGCCTGAACCGCCGCCCGAATCTGCTCCAGAGAGGAGCGAAGCTCGTTTAGCGCGGTCAGCTCACCGCTCACCCGTTCGATCTCCTGACGCACCTTTCCGATTTCGGCGCCATGCTGCTCCCCGGCGCCCGCCAGTTCGTTGCGATGCCGGGCGTCGAACGCCGCTACCTCGTCGCGCAGCTGCTCCAGAAACGCCTGCTGTCGCGCCGATTCCGCCGTGAACTCGCCGCGCATGCGGTCCAGGTCCGTGCGCTGCTGCTCGGCCACCATCCCGATCTCTCCGCGCAACCCGGCAATAGCGCTCAGCTCGCGCCCCATCCGTTCGATCTCCGATCGATACTGTGCGCTGGCCCAGATCATCTCCGTGTTCAACCGCTCGATCTCCGGCCGCAGTCCCAGCGTCGCTGATAGTTCATTCCGGATCGCCTCCAGCTCGGAACGAAGCTCCGCGGTCGCCGCCGCCACTTCGCCGCGGATTGCCGTCGCGTCGGCGTTGATGCGGGCCTCTGCTGCCGCCAGCTCGGAACGGTGCTGTCTGCCTGACGCTTCAAGCTCGTCCATGAGTGCGCCGGCGCGGCTTTCCGCCTCCGCGCGAATCGTCTCCACGGCGGCGCTGACGCGCTCCTGCGCGGCCAACAGATCGGAGCGCTGCCGCGTGGATGCGTCAACCTCGTTTCTCACCGCCTCGACCCCGGCCCGCAGCTCGCCGTGAATCTCCGTGACATCCGCGTTCAGCCGCGCCTGCGCTGCCGCCAGTTCCGAGCGCTGCTCCACAGAAGCGGTAAGCTCAGCCTTTACACTCGCCACTTCGGCGCTCAGCTGCTCCGAGGCTGTGCGCAACTCCGAACGATGCTGATCGCTCGACGCCGCCACGTCGCTCTTCAGCGCCTCGAGTCCCGCCGCCAGATCGCCCCGAATCGCCGCCACCTCGGCATCGACCCGCTCCTGCACGGAAGCGGCAAGCTCAGCCTTTACACTCGCCACCTCAGCGCTCAGCTGCTCCGAGGCGGCGCGCAACTCCGAACGGTGCTGATCGCTCGACGCCGCCGCGTCCCTCTTCACCGCATCGAGTCCCGCCGCGAACTCGCCGCGAATCGCCGCCACTTCGGCGCTCAGCTGCTCCTGCGCGGCGCCCAGCTCCGAACGGTGCTGATTCCGCGACGCCGCGATGTCGCCCTTGACCGCATCGAGTCCGGCCGCCAGATCGCTGCGGATCCCCGCCACTTCGGCATCAACCCGCTGCTGTGCCGCCAACAGCTCAGAGCGCTGCTCCGCGGACGCTTCAACTTCTTTTTTCACCGCCTCGACGCCGGCCGACAGCTCGCCGTGAATCGCCGCGACATCAGCGTTCAGCCGCTCCTGCGCGGCAGCCAGTTCCGAGCGCTGCTGCACGGACGCGGCAAGCTCATCCTTTACAGCCGCCACCTCGGCGCTCAGCTGCTCCTGCACGGCGCCCAGCTCCGAACGGTGCTGATCGCTCGACGCCGCCGCGTCGCCCTTGACCGCCTCGAGCCGCGCCACGAACTCTCCCCGAATCGCCGCCACTTCGGCATCGACCCGCTCCTGCACGGAAGCCGCAAGCTCCGTCCTTACAGTCGCCACCTCGGCGCTCAGCTGCTCCGAGGCGGCGCGCAACTCCAAACGGTGCTGATCCCTCGACGCCGCCACGTCGCTCTTCACCGCATCGAGTCCCGCCGCGAACTCGCCGCGAATCGCCGCCACTTCGGCATCAACCCGCTGCTGCGCCGCCGCCAGCTCAGACCGCTGCTCCGCGGACGCTTCAACTTCTTTTTTCACCGCCTCGACGCCGGCCGACAGCTCGCCGTGAATCGCCGCGACATCAGCATTCAGCCGCTCCTGCGCGGCAGCCAGTTCCGAGCGCTGCTGCACGGACGCGGCAAGCTCATCCTTTACACTCGCCACTTCGGCGCTCAACTGCTCCTGCACGGCGCCCAGCTCCGAACGGTGCTGATCGCTCGACGCCGCTACGTAGCTCGTCACTGCATCGAGGCCCGCCGCGAACTCGGTGCGAATCGCCGCCAGTTCTGCATCGACCCGCTCCTGTGCCGCCACCGCTTCGCCCCGAACGGCGGCCACGCCGTTCCTGATTCCCTCCACCTCCGGACAGAGCGCCCCCAGCTGCTCGTGAATCGCCGCCACGTCAGAACGATTCTGCTCATTTTCCCTGGCCGTATCCGACTTCAGCGCCTCCAGCTCGGGCCGCAGGCCTCGAACGTCGCTGCGCAGGTCCTCCATTTCGGTACTATGCCTCGACTCCGCCGCGGCAGCCTCCGCCTTAAGCCCGGCAATGCCCGTCCGCAGTTCACTCCCGAGGGCTTCCAGTTCCGATTGGCGCTCAGTGTTCGCGGCCGCCAATTCTCCCCGTACTGCGGCCACATCCGTGCTCAAACGCTCCAGCTCGGGGCCCATCGCCTGCAGAGCGCTCATGTCCGTGCGAAGCGCCCGAACCTCGGCCCCGACGCGTTCCACCTCCGGCCGCAGCGAAGCGGTTCCCGCAACCTGCGCGCGCAGCACCGCCAGTTGCGGCACGACCCGCGCGGCCGTTTGCTCCGCGCCTCCTTCGGCGTCTGTAGCGGAGGATGGTTCGCCGCCATCTTCCGCCACTTCCTCGGTCATGAGCGCATCGGCTTCGCGTGAGGTGACAAAATCCTCGACTTTACGCAGGCGGTACCGTATGTCGGCCAGCGCGTTAACGCGCGCCGAATGCAGCACCCCGAGCAGCATCAGCGCGCAGGCCAGCAGCGCGCCAATGAACAGCGTGATGCTCAGAATCCCGGGATGCAGGCTGTTAATGCCGCTGCCGAGCAGAGACGCCGCCGGAGAGAACAGACGCGCCACCTGCCTGCGAATGGGCCACAGCGCGACGGCCACAACGGCAATTGCGATCATCACCGGGACAGGTAGTGTCTGCAGGGCCAGCCTCGTCCGCGTCTCCGGAAATTCTGTGTGGAAAAAGCGCTGGCCGCAAAGCTGACATCGATACGGCGTCATCACGGGACGCAACAGCCGCTCCAGCAGATTGCGGCGATGCGAACGCGAAACCGACGTCGACTTACAGCTCGGACAAGCGACGGTCCTCTTGGCCTCGGTGACCATTTTGAATCCACCTTAATATCCGATCCGCACGTGGAAAGGTCAAGTAATAGGCATTACAGTACGAGGGGGTGGTACGGCGCCTCCGCGCTAAAGCCGCCGCCTGGCGCGGCCGATTCAACTACTCGAGAGTGTTGTATGCCGGAGCTTCTGGATATTTTTGTTTACAACGAACTGGAAAGTGGCGTGACCGCCGCCGAGATTGCGGCGTTGCTGGACATGCCCCAGCAGCAGGTCTGGCAGCATCTCGAGGCCGCACGGTTCTCCGCCGAACTGCGCCAGTTTCGCGAAAGCGCCGCCCCGCACAAAGAATCCCGCGCTCTACCGGAACGGCATCGACTTGCGCCATATGTAAATCAGGATCGCCGTGGCGGCGGCGAGCACGAGAGCGGAGATTAGCGGCGCCACGGCAGGACGATTATACGGGCGCCGGCGCGTTACCGACAGCCCGGAAAAGACCGCAGCGCCCCGTTCGGTAGTTGTTCGGGGTACCGGCGCCCGCGATTGACTATTGACTTTGCGGCGGAACGGAGTCATAAAACATTTCAAGAGGGAAATGTGAGCGCCTCGCCCCCCGCGGACGAGGTCGAATGGTGGGGCTGATGAACAACAATCCGGAACAGCGGCGCGGTCTCGGCGGCGCCCTCTACGCGGTCTATGGCGCTGCTCCCGACTGGCGCGAGACTCGGGTCTTCCGCTCGCCTGTCCCCTTCCTCGTCGCGGCGCTGCGCAACGCCAGGCTCCTGCTCACCCAGCCTCGCGCACGCAAGCCTTCCTCCCGCGGACCGGTATCCTGAGCAGCGACGCTCAGGTACCCGCCCTGAGGCGATCGGATGCGCCGCTGTGATGCTGTCCGGCGTGCTGCCGCTCCCGCAGTCGAATCAACACATCGGCCGGTCCCGCCGTGTTCACCAGGAAGCGAACCGCTAACGGCTCGTAGCCCGGCGCCGTGGCGTACACCACCCAGTGGCCTTCCGGCAGCCGCACTGTGCCGGCTGTGACCGGCCGCTCTTTCGCGCGCGGACGGTCCAAAGATCGAACGGCCAGCCGCACCCCGGGCGTTTTCACCACAAAGCGAGCAACCCCCTCGCCCGCCGGGCGCCGAGCAACCGCCCGGCTTACGGGCGGCCTGGGCTCATCGGCGGAGCCCGGATGCGAAGCTTCCACGATCTGCTTCGCACCCGCGTCCGAAGGCACAGCGCCGAGCGTGGACGGCGGATGCACGGCGTGCGCGGCGTCGATCCAACGCACGCTCGCCCGCAGCGCCTGCCCTGTCCTGCCGTAAATCTCCAGGCGGAAGCTGACATCGCCCGATGCCGGGCGATAAAGGACCAGGCCATTCGCCACCTGCGCCGCATTCAGGCGAACTTCTCGCGGCTGGCCGCCATCGTCGATGTGCAACACCGCGCCCGTCGCGCCCTGCACCGCCGGAAGGCCACGATCCCAGCTCAGACCCAGCAGGTCGCCATCGTTGCCCACGCGAATTCCCGGATTGGACGGCGGCGCTGCCGGGCGTAGACGAATGCACATCCAGGTGACCGCAACAATGGTCAGCACCGCGACTACCGCAGCAGCCGCCGGCGGGATCGCCCCAATCACCCGAAACATCCTTGCCGCTGCTGGCGAGGCCTGCGCCGTCGCGCGCGCAGAAGGCGTGGACCCCCCCAACGGGAAATCGGCGGCCAGAGCACACCCGTCGCTTTGAAGGCGAAACGCACGCGCCCGAACGTCGCCCCCGGCGAATGCCTTCACCGCCAAGAGCCAGCCGCACCCGGGAACCATTTCCCGCATGCTGCTGTTCTCGTTACTGGAGAAGACCAGCGGGTCCTGTGAAAAGGTCCGGAGCAGACCGATGATCCGCCGCTGCGGCTGCGCGCGAATCGCCTGAACTCTGTCCCGCAGCGCGGTCAACTCTTCGAAGGCGAGCGGGTGGCCCGCGCCCTGGTAGCACGGCAGCAATTCCACCTGGTCCACGACCGCGTCCGTCATAGCCGCGCTGGAGCTGACCAGCAACCCGCAAACGTGTGTCCCCGGTTCGTCGGCGGACGTGGCAGCCGCGCGAATCGCCTCCGCCACCGAGGGCGTCAGCCGCGGAACCGGACCCGCAATCTCCAGCATCGGCTGCGTTGGAGCGCTTGTTTCAGACACTTTGCTTTTATCGAGTGTATCGTCCGGCGCGCCTTCACGCTGCAGCCTTCAGGAGAACCTCGCGCAGACGCCGGGCCACGATCGCTTCCTCGCCGGGCTCGAGCATCCACACGCCGACAACGATGGTGTTTTCGTCGGTGGGCAGCCCCGCGCTTCCATGGCCCGTCCCGGTAGCCGGATTCAGTTCGATGCTCGGTGTTCCCGCGCGAAGCTCCGCGGCAACCGCCCGCGGCGCGATCCGGATCTTCTCCTGGTCGTACCGGATCAAAAGATGTGGAACCTGGTTGGCGACCGGCGGAACGAAGATCTCCGCGCGCACCGGCAACACCTTTTTGAGCTGGCCGGCAATATAGTCGGCGCGCCGGTGAAACTCGGCCTGCATCTCCTCGTCGGACTGCCCCAGGAACCAGTCCACCGCGGCGACCATGCCCACGATCTGCTCCTTGGCCACCTTCATGCCTCGCCCCACCGTCTCGTCGTACGGATTGTTGCTGACCGCGGCGGCTTCGATCAGGTCTTTGCGCCCCAGCAGCAGGCCCGCGTTTTGTGGCCCACGAATGCCCTTTCCACCGGAGAACGTCACCAGATCGAAACCCATCTGCGTGTATTTCCACAGATTCGAGATCGGCGGCACGTCCGCCGCGGCGTCATTGAAACAGGGCACGTTGTGCTGGTGCGCGATGCGGATCCAGTCTTCGCGCGAGATCGTCCCACCCTCGGCGGCGTTGAAGAAGTGGCACATCACCGTGCGATCGGTGAAGGCGCGCTGATAGTCATCCATCGTTTCCACTTCCACGAAGCGCACTCCGCAGTTGGTCAGCGCGTGATCGTAACCGTAGCGATGCGCCTTCTGCACGATCACCTCGTTCCGCAGCCCCGCGACATCCAGCGGGAGCAGCGCAGCCGCCTTCGTGTTTCCCACCGTCATGCACGCAGCCGTTCCGAGCGTGAGCGCCGAAGCGGCGCCGCAGGTCACCATGGCGGCCTCGCATTTCAGGCGCCGGGCGAGATATTCGCCGGCCTTCTGCTGAAGCTCCAGCAGCCGCACCGGATGCTTCGCCGCGCGCGCTACCGCCGCCTGGACGGGCGGCGGCATCGTGGATGCCGTGAGGATGGTGTAGGTTCCGGCGGCGTTGATGATCTTCGTGACGCCAAGCTTGTCGTAATAGTCCTCGCCAGCCTCCGCCGTTTCCCGCGGTCCCGCGGACACGCGCGTCAGCGCGGCGGCGCCGGCGGCGAGATTTCGCGCCCGGCCGAAGAATTTCCTGCGTGATGACTGCATGTGCCGCATTGTGCCGCAATCCGGCGTCCAGGTCAAACCTGCTACAACAGCGGGAAGACCTCTATGGAACGATCGAACGTGCTTGCCTCCATCTACGACATCGGAATCGTGCCCGTGGTGCGCACCGGGAGCGCCGATACCGCGTTCCGCTGCGTGGAAGCTCTGCTTCGCGGCGGAATCCACGCGGCCGAAATCCCCATGACCGTGCCCGGCGCGGTCGATGTGCTGGGGCACGCGGCGGAACGATTTGGCGACGATATGGTGCTCGGCGCAGGCACCGTGCTGGACGCCAAATCGGCGCGAGCGTGTCTGCTCGCCGGCGCCCAGTTCCTTGTGGCGCCCTGCCTCCGTCTGGAAACCGTGGAGATGGCCAGGCGCTACTCGCGCGTCGTCATGCCCGGCGCGCTCACCCCCACGGAAGTGCTCGCCGCATGGGAGGCTGGGGCGGACGCGGTGCGCATCGTCCCGTGCGATGCCATGGGCGGCGTGAAGTACATCCGCTCGCTGCGGGCGCCCTTCCCGCACATCGACATGATCGCCACCGGCGGCGTGAGCGTGGAGAATGTGGGCGAATTCCTGCGCGCCGGCGCGAAGGCCGTCGGAGTGAGCGGCGCGCTCATCGATTCAGCCAGTCTGCGCGACGGCCACTACGAGGTCTTCACCGTCCGCGCGAAGCGATTCGTCGAAGCCATCCAGCGAGCGCGTGAGGCGATGCACCACAACCATCTCACGGGCTGATAGATGACAGCAGCGCTCAGGGGTGGGCGAAGCCCCGGCGCAGCAGCGGCTTTTGCTCCTGCGCGGCGGGGACGAAAAGGTCCTGGTTCCCAAGCCCGTAGCGCTCCGCCGTGGCGATGCACCAGTCGAGGCGCGATGCCGTTCCGGGCCGGATGTTCGCGCCGAAGGAGAACTTCAGACCCGCCTTGCGCGCCATCTCCAGAAACGGCGCGCGCGGAAGCTGGAACTCGGCGTCAATCTCGATGGCCACGCCGTTGCGTTTCGCCGCGTCCACAACCTTCGCCATCCGCTCGCGCGTCCACAGCGCGTCGAAGTCCTTCTGCAGCACCTCGGGCAGATATGTCGGATGCGCGAAGATGTCCAGCGGCGACTTGTTCAGCACCTCGACGTTGAAGGCCGTGTAACGATCCATGAAGTCCTGCGGGCTGCTGATCTTTACCTGCTCCGGGACCCACAGCCGCACCTGCCGGCCATCCTTCTCGATGAAGGTCATGGCGTCGCCCAGGCAGTAGTCGAGGCGGATGATCAGCTCCTTCGAGAACTGCCGCCACCAATCGATGCCTTCGGCCTGAACGCCTTTCCATACCGGACGATTCTCGAGGAAATCGATCCACGCGTTCAGCTTGTCGTCGGTATCGATCAGGTTCGGGTACGGATACTCGCGGCTGCCGGCGTGTTCGGCGATGCCGAACTTCACGCCGAGTTGCTTCGCCAGCGCCGCGGCGTCGTTCAGAGTGAACTTCTGGTCGAGGTGAACGTGATAATCATTCACGTTGAAGCGCGGCTTGTCCGCCGCGAGCGCGAGCGCGCCCAGGCCGGCGGCCGAGGCGCGCAGCAAATCCCGTCGCGAATATGCGGGTATCAAACCGCGATTCTATCGCGCGCCCGCCGAGGCGAGGCTGTGGCCATGTGGGGCCTCGAGCGATGCTCGGCGGCTGATCAGCGCGAAACCAAGAGCCAGCACTACTACCGCGGCGGCGATCCATGTCCATGGAACTTCGCGCATGCTGTTCATGTCGAGCCACGAGGGACGAACATGCACCAGGGTCGCGATCAGGCCGTCGTTCAGCGCATGGGCGATGATCGAGGGGACGATGGAGCGCGTCTGCCACGCCAGCATGGTGATGAACAGGCCTACGATGAACGTGGGCAGGATGCGATAGATGGAAGCGTGCGCCAGGCCGAACAGCAGCGCCGTGGCGGGAATGGCCCATTTGCCGAGATCCCGGAAGCCGGAAAGGATGAAGCCGCGGAACAGCAGCTCTTCGCAGACCGCCGGGAGGATGGCGATGCACAGCCATAACACCGCGAGCGGCATGTGCGGGTTATCCATGAGCAGCGATTTCTCGAGCGCGCGGGCGAAATCCGCGGGAGGGCGCACCAGGCGCATGCCGACGCCGGCGCCGACGACGCCCGCCGAGACGCCTACGAGCACGGCGGCCGCGATGCCGCGCCAGCCGGGCATGCGCAGCAGCAGTGTCTCCCTGGCGGAGAAGTGGCCCATCTTCACCGCCAGGAGCGCGGGCGCGAGCAGGAACGCGACCTCTACGATCGCGATCTGCATCAGCGCCCCATAGGGCTGAAGCAGGAGGCTGCCATAGAAAGCGGTAACCAGCGCGACGCAGAAGATCAGCACCGCGGCCGCGCCGCCGGGCCGAACGGCGCCCGGCTTGTCAATACCAAGGAAACCGCGCAGGGTATCGCTGCCGCCCACCAGCACCGCCTCGCGGGAGAAGACCCGGGCGGCGGCCGCGACGGCCAGCGCAGTATAGAGAAGCGACGACGCGATGACCAGGAACGACAGGTCCGGCGCGGCTTCGCCCATCATCACCGCCTTGATCAGCAGCGCGATGTTGGCCACCGGCGCGAAGCTCATTACCGCGTTCAGCTCGATGCCCGGCACAATGGCCACGCCGCAAGGCAGCATCATGCACATCAGCGCGGGCATGAGGTAGTTCTGGCCCTCCTTGAAATCGCGGGCGAAGACGCTGACCGCGAGAAACACGCCCGCAGTCAGAAGAACGATGGGAATCAGCAGCAGGAACGCCAGCACGTACTGATGCAGCGCGACAGAGCCGGCGAACGCGCCGGCTGATATCCGCGCCATAGTGAGCGACATGCTCGTGATATTCACGCCGGCGGAAACCAGTCCGATGGCAGCCACGGCCAGGAACTTCCCCCCGATAATCTCCAGCGGCCGCAGCGGCGCGCAGAGCAGGGTCTGCATGGTATTGCGCTCCTTCTCGCCCGCGGTGCTGTCGATTGCGGCGTAGAAGATCGGGGTCAGGCACATGGTGATGAGCAGGAACGGCAGCATCATTCCGAGGCCGAATCCGGCCCGGCGCGATGGCGGGGCAACGTTGGCGTCACCGACTTCAACCGCCTGCGCGAAGCCCGCCCGCAGTCCATCCTCGCGCTCGCGCGCGGCGAGCAACTGCTCGCGGAATTTCGTGAGCGCGGCGTCGACGCGTTCGTGGGCCTTGTCGGAAGCGGGCCGCGCCGAATCGTACAGCACCGCGGCGTGGCCGAGGCCCCCCTCCGACAGCTGGGCGGCGAAATCCGGCCAGAGCACCAGCACCGCATCGACGCTGCGGTTCAGCAGCACGGGGCGCGCGGCAAGGGTTACGGGCGTGTCCGGCTCGGGCTTCTTCGGCTTCTGAGGAGATTCATCCGGGTCTTCCGGCTTCGGCCTGACCGGAGGCACCCGGCCGGACTGTAGCTGCGCGGCAAGCTGCGCGGGCATGGCAACGCTCGGCCTCACTTCGATGTGCCCGGCACGCAGCGCCTCCAGCAATTGCGGGGTCGCATCGCCCCACACCGCGACAGGCGAGGCGTGCGCCGCCGTCTTCTCCTCCTCCGAGTTCTGGAGCCAGCTGATGCCGAGGATCATCATCGGATACAGCAGCACGGGGAGCACGACCATGGCGGTAATCGTCCGCCGGTCGCGCAGCGACTCCCGAATCTCCTTGCGAAAAATGGTCCACAGAATACGCGGCCTCATTGAATGCTCCTCCCGTTGTCCTCCGCTCCGATGGCAGCCAGAAACGCGTCGGTGAGCGTCTTCCGGCCCGAACGCGCGACAATCTCCGCCACGGTTCCCTGCTCCACCACCGCGCCGCGATGGATCATGACGACCCGGTCGCACAGATACTCGGCTTCGCCCATGATGTGCGTGGAAAACAGCACCGCTCGTCCCGCGGCGCGCCGCGATCGAATTGCGTCGACGATAAAACGGCCGGTGATCACGTCCAGGGCGTTCGTTGGCTCGTCGAGGATCAGAATGTCCGGATCGTGCAGAAAAGCGCGGGCGATGTTGGCCCGCTGCTTCTGCCCGGCCGACAGGGTCCCGCATGGCCGGCCGGCGAAGGAGTCCATGTCCAGCTCGCCGGTGAGCTCGGCAATGCGCTTCCGCAGGAAATCGGGCGGCAGTTCGTAGAGCTGGCCGAAGTAGCGCAGCATCTCGCGGGGGCTCAGCCGCTGATACAGCTGCGTGTCTCCGGAGAGAAAGCCGATGCGCCGTTTGGCCTCGAGCGGATTCTCGCTCATCGACGCGCCTCCGGCAGTGACGCTGCCGGAATCGGGAGTGAGAATGCCGGCGAGCATCCGCAGCACCGTCGTCTTCCCCGCCCCATTCGGCCCGAGGAGGCCAACGATTTCTCC
Organism: Bryobacteraceae bacterium; assembly: GCA_035653295.1. Taxonomy (GTDB): domain Bacteria; phylum Acidobacteriota; class Terriglobia; order Bryobacterales; family Bryobacteraceae; genus DASRCB01. The sequence continues at coordinate 3,080 of DASRCB010000428.1, read as the reverse complement.
GTGATTGACGGTGAGATTGAAATCCCGCACCGCGACGACGGCGCCGAATCGCTTTTCCAGCGCATGCGCCGACACTCCTGGCTCGTGTCCCATGGACATATTCCTTTCCGGTGATTTCCTAATAATTCAGAACTCGCGCCGTTCGATGGCGCGAACGGCGAAAACGACGAACAGGCAACTCAGGACGACGCACGCCGCGACGGCGGTCCACGAGATGTGGCCGGTGATCACGTAGGTCGCGCCGGAGGCGAAATCCAGAATGCTTCGGGAGGGGGGCCATTCGAGGCCTGAACCCAGTCCCGCGATGGCGCCGACCCCGCCGACGACGAAACCAAAAACAGTCTCGCTGAACAGACACAGGCCGAGTAACGCGGCGGAGTACCCGACCATCCCCGTGAGCAGCTGAAACGGCAGGGCGCGGATGAGCGCGTGAGGCCAGACGGGCTGACGGAGGCCCAGCAGCGGGAGCAGGGCCCAGAACAGGACAACGGTTGGCAGCAGAGCGATGGCGCCCTGGCCCGCGCGAGCCAGGAACAGCCGCCGCCGGCTGAACGGCAGCGACAAGGTGAAGAGCACGGAATCGGCCATGCGTCCGCCGGCCCACCCGCAGCTCTGGGTCATGACGCCGTTGCCCGCGAGCATCGCGCCGAAGCAGACGAGCATGACGGTGTCCACCCATGCGAAGGCGCGGAAGCCGTCGTTGGCATGACTGGGTCCGAACGCAGGCGGGGTCATGAAAGCGATGAGGATGAACACCCAGACGGCGGCGGCGATGGAGATACGGCGGCGGAGCTCAAGCCAGGATTTCAGTGCGAATGTCATCGGGGCCTCACCAGGTCGAGGAAGATTTCTTTCAGGGTTACCGGGTCGACGTTTACCGCGCTTGCGTCGAGGGCGCGCACGTGTTCGACGACGGCTTCGACGTGGCCGTTGACCAGCATGGAGACGGTGCGGCCGTCCTGCACCACGTTACGCACGCCGTTCAGGGCGGCAACCGCGTGGGTCGTGGGCTGCGCAAAGGTGGCCCGCACGCGGCGGAAGTTCGCCTTCAGATCGTCGAGCTCGCCTTCCAGGATGTTGCGGCCCTGATCGATGATGCAGACCCGATCGCAGATCTGCTCCACTTCGTGCATCTCGTGCGAGGACATCAGAACCGTGGCCTCCTCGGTGGCTACGTAGCTGACCAGGGCCTGCAGCACTTCCTCCCGGACGACGGTGTCGAGGCCCTGCGTGGGCTCATCGAGGATCAGCAGCCTGGCGCCGCGGCAGAGCGCGAGCAGGAGGTTGAGGCGGGTGAGATTTCCGCGCGACAACGACTGCACCTTCTGCTCCGGCGCGAGCTCGAACATTCGCAGATAGCGTGCTTCCAGATCTGTCCGCCAGCCCGGATATGCGCCGCGGGTGATGCGGAGCATCTGCTCGACGGTGGCGAAGGGGTACAGATCCTTCGATTCGCTGACAAACGCTGTCTGGCTGCGAATCGCAACGCTTTCGGCGGCCTTATCGATGCGATGACCCAAAACGAAAGCTTCGCCGGCGTCGGCACGGGCCATGCCGAGCAACAGCTTCAGCGTGGTGGTCTTGCCCGCGCCGTTACGGCCCAGGAATCCGTAGAGCGACCCCTGGGGCACGCCGAAGCTCAATCCGCGCAATGCTTCCACCGCGCCATAGCGCTTCTGAAGCGCGCGCGCGTCAATGGCTGGTTCGCCCATTTCCTGCCGCCCTGCCGCGCCGTTCACGCAGCTCGTTCAACTCGTTTTCAAACAGCCGGCGCATTTCCTCCTCGGTGAGACCGAGCGAGGCGATGGTGCGCATGGCCGCTTCCAGCACCGGCTTCGCTTTATCGAAGCGGTCGGCGCGCCCGCGGCCATTGCCGCCGTTTTCGCTGACGAAGGCGCCCGAGCCGTGGCGCAGCTCGATAACTCCTTCGTGTTCCAGTTCCCGATACGCTTTCGCCACGGTATTGGGGTTCATAACCAGATCCTCGGCCAGCCGGCGGATGCCGGGCAGTTGCTCGCCGGCGCGCACCGCACCCGTTTCGATGGCGTATTTGATCTGCTCCATGAGCTGGAGATAGATGGGGACGCCGGACGCGGGATTGAGCTTGAGCACCATGCTGGCAAACTGTACTACTCAACTAGCACAGTATGACTGTACGATGAGGCGGCGGGGTTGTCAACAGGAAAAATACGGCGGACCAGGGGTGTTTGGACATGGCTGGGGCATCGCCATTGGCGTTCTCGGGTTCGTGGCGGGCAATTCGGGTCACATACGGGGGCTACGGACGCACTCCGAAAGGAGGATTCTCGGGGTCCCAGAGGAAGAAGTTGGCGAGTTTGGGTTCGTTCGGCAGAAAATCCAGCTCGCGGTGGTAGTAGGTTGGGGGCGAATCGGGGTCGGCCTGGATGGGCCTGCCCCATTTATGGAAGAACTCCTCGTTGGTGAGGACCCGTTCGTCGACGATCTGCTGTTTGCGGCGGATCTCGGCGGCTTCGCGGTAGGTGGCGAGCGCCTTCTCGAACTCGCGCCGGGCGCGGACGAGGTAGCGATTCAGGAGGACGAGGGTGTTGTTGGATTTTTCGGCCAATTCCCGAAATGCCTCGCCGAGGGCGAGAGGGCTGCCGGCGTGTTTTTCCATTTCGAGCTCGAGGATTTGAGACTCGGCGCGCTGGTAGCGCCGGAAGCGCCAATCGGCGGAGACGACTTCCATAACCAGGTCGCGCTCGGCGGCGGTCTGGGGGTAGAGCTGCTGGAGCCAGTGCAGTTCCAGGTGCTGGAGTTCTTCCTCGGACTCGTCGGGCAGCAGGATGCGGCGCGAGCAGAGTCCGTGTTTGATGGCGTTGTCCGCGGAACGCTGTTTGCCTTCGGGGGTGACGGGGCCGTGCGATTTGGCGCCGTTTTTCCGGGAGGCTTCGATTTGCTTGTCGGTAGCCATGGGATCCTCTTTCGCGCCCATCTTCGCGCGGGCGGCGTGCGGCAGCGATATGTGATTTTCGCGAAAACGATGAATCCATGGGAGATCGAGGTATTGGAAATTTGTGAACGCGTGGCGCGGCGAGCTTTCACGGCGCAGGCCCGCG
>DASRCB010000427.1:0-2858 GCA_035653295.1 Bryobacteraceae bacterium | reverse complement strand
GTGAGGCAGTAGGACCTGTTTGGAGGTGAGCCCGAACTTGAGGGCATTGCGGCTGGAGGCGGCTTTGCCTTCGGGAGTGCGCGGGCCGGTGGAGAGGGCCGCGTTGCGGATATTGGCTGCGTGCTGGGCTGCGGTTGACATGAGAGAAAAGTGCTCCTTATCTGCCTGGATCTTATCGTCCAGGGGTGGCGAAAACGAACCGTGTGGAGCGTTACGGTGAGGTGGATTGGGCGTGTTTGCAGAGGGTTAGGGGGGAAATAGCTAGCGGCGAAGTCGCGTGACCGGGGTGAGATGGGTGGGCTGCTTTTACGGTCGTGTCTCGGGGTGGTGTCGCGATTCATTCTTCGAGCGTCGTCACCAAGGGCGATGAAGAGGGGGTGTCAGGGATGGATCGCAGAGCTGGCGGGCTGGGAGCCCGCCGCAGGCCGAGGGCCTGCCCCACAAAGGCGGTGATGCGGGGGTGCAAGCCAAAGGCATGCACCACAATCGGAAAGTTCAGTGGCGGGCCGAGGGCCTGCGCCCCACCGCTGCGATTTGGTGCTGAGCTGCAGTCAGGTATGCTTCCACCTTCGCTTTTACGGTGCGGCGGTCGAGGCCGAGGCGGCGCGCGGCTTCCTCGTAGCTGCCGGCGTGACGATATACCAGGGCGGCGTAGTATGACAGCACCTCATCGGCCTTCAACTCGCCGGCGCGAAAACGGGCAAGGAACGGATCATTGGCCGCGGACTGATCGGGGATGGGCTGATAGGAGCGGCGAATGACAATGTTGCGGACGCACTGCTCCAGCTCGCGATAATTGCCCGGCCAGGAGTAATCCCGGGGCAGGTGCTTTTCCATCCAGGCCTCGACCTCAGGCAGGCACCGCTCCGCTTCATCGCCGACGGTGCGCCGCACCATGTAGAAGACGATCTCGTGGAGCACCTCGGGCGATTCGCGAATCTGCTCGCTGAGCGATGGCGTGCGGATGAGGTCGGCGCAGAGGCGGTAATACAGGTCGTCGCGGAACCGGCGCGCCTGGATCTCTTCCGGCAGATTGCGGTTTGTGGCGGCGATCAGCTTACCGCGGAAGACGCGCAGAGCGGTATCGCCGACGGGCGAAAAGCGGCGCGTTTCAATGACGCGCAGGAGCTTCACCTGAATCGCGAGATCCATTTCCCCGAGCTCGTCGAGGAACACGGACCCGGTATCAGGGCAGGACTCCAGCCATCCTTTGCGATCGCCGGCGGCGCCGGTGAACGCCCCGCGGCGGTGCCCGAATAGTTCCGATTCGATGAGTGTTGGAGACAGCGCCGCGAGGTTGATGGCGAAGAACGATTCGCCTGGGGCCTCGGCGAAGGTCATGCGCTCGGCGTCGAAGGGCACGTACCGCGCGCCGGCAATCGCGCGAGCTACCAGCTCCTTGCCCGTGCCGGACGGGCCGGTGATCAGCGTGGGGAAGTCGCCCATGCGCTGGTACAGCGCCCGCCGATAGCGGCGCATATCGTGCGTGAACACCGATTGCCAAACGCTGGCGCGCAGCTCGGCCGCGGGCATCGAATTCCCGATGATGTTGTCGAAGGTGTGGAGGAACGCGCGCTGGATCTGCCGGAAGCAGGCGAAGACGTGGGCGGGCTGCAGTGCGGTTTCGAACTGTTTACCGCTGAGGCTGAACAAGCGCTTCCAGTCGGCCAGAAACTGACGATAGAATTGCCACCGGCCGCCGGCGGCGACGAAGCGAGCGTAATAGTGCTGGTACAGGAAATAGAGGACGGAATCCTCGTACAACGACAGATCGGCCGCGTTGACATCCGGCAGGTTCTCGAGCCGCCGGTGCACTGTTTCGAGCACCGGTTCCAGGCGGCGGTGCAGGTTCGACACGTTGGGGCGCGTCGAGTCGGGATCGGTAACGGAGGCGCTCCACACCGGTCCGACGGGAACGAAGTCGCGGCCCAGCGCGGCGCGCTCGAGCTCGATGCGCTCGGGCAGGAAGGGATTGCACCAGGCCAGACCGGAGACCGCGGTCAGGAATCGCCGCTCCGCGCCTGTAAACGCATCCATGCATGAATTGTACATCTTCGGACATTTTATGCATGGTGGTTCTGTCCGGCCCACCCGCAGCCGATTGGATTCAAAAGGACCGGCAACGGCCACGCGGCTGCCCTAACACACTGGTATGAGGCAGAAACACCAGGTCGGCGATTCGGGATACGCGACGCTGCTGGCCAATCGCGGCTTCGAATCGTTTCTCTGGACGCAGTTCCTCGGGGCCTTCAACGACAACGTTTACAAGATGATCGTTTCGATCATGGCGCTGCGCATCGCCGCGGACCCGGCGCTCGGCAGCCGCTACCTGGCGCTGGCCGGGGCCGTTTTCGTGCTGCCGTTTTTGCTTTTCGCGGGCCCCGCGGGCCAGATCGCCGACCGGTTCTCGAAGACCCGCGTGCTGCAGTGGACCAAGGTCTGGGAAATCGTCGTGATGGTGACCGGGATTGGCGCGCTGCTGTCGCACAGCATCGGCCTGCTGCTGCTGGTCCTGTTCCTGCTCGCGGTGCAGGCCAACTTCTTCAGCCCGGCCAAGTACGGCATCCTGCCGGAGATGCTCGGCGAAGCGCAGTTGTCGCGCGCCAACGGTCTGCTGGAGCTGACCACGTTCGTGGCCATCGTCGTCGGCGCGAGCTTCGGGACGCTGCTGTTCGAGCACTGGCAGCACGAACTGCTGAAGGTCGGCCTCGCGCTGCTGGCCATCGCTGTGATTGGATCGGCGGCGAGCCTGGGCATCACGCGCGTGCCCGCCTCCGGATCGCGCGAGCCGTTCCACTGGAATCCGCTGCACGAGGTGGTGCAGGGCGTGCGCAGCCTGCGGCAGCGGCGGGCGCTGT
>DASRCB010000426.1:0-10194 GCA_035653295.1 Bryobacteraceae bacterium | reverse complement strand
AGATTGGGTACTCATGATGGGTCGAATCGGGCGCCGGATAGTGCAGGTCCCAGACCCACCGGTGCATTCCCGGGGAGCCGGGCAGCGTCCGCGGAAGCCGGATCCACACCGGCGGAATCAGCTGCCGTAAGACCGACTCGGGCGTGACCTCGGGCTGGTCGGTGCTCGACCAGCGACGCACCACTTCGCCGGCGCCGTCGAGAATTTCCAGCGTGACCGGCCCTGCTGTTGAACCCGGCAAATAGTAATCGACGATGGCGCCGGTCGGCGGGTTCTCGCCGGCGGGCTCATCGGGCGGCAGGGGTGTGTCGGGATAGGTGCTGCGGCGGACGCGAATCGCCGGCGCGGGCTTACAGAGCCAGGGACCGTTCGCGACTGCGGCCTGGCTGACTTGCCGCAGCGGAGTGATGTCGTCGAGAATCCAAAACGAGCGTCCGTGCGTGCACACAATCAGGTCGTTGCCATGGACGATCAGATCGCGCATCGAGGTGTGCGGAAGATTCAGTTGCAGGCTCTGCCAGTGATCTCCGTCGTCCCACGACAACCACACGGCCTTCTCGCTGCCGGCGAACAACATACCTTTACGCACCGGATCTTCGCGCACGGTATCGATGGGAGCGCCGGGCGGCAGGCCCCCCGTGATGAGCCGCCACGAGCGGCCCCCGTCGTGCGTACGGTAGATGTACGGCCGCAGGTCATCCACCCGGAAACGGCTCACCGAAGCGTAGGCCGAATCGTCATCGAAATGCGACGCCTCGAGCTGCGTCACCTTGCTCCACGGCGTCAACTCCGGAGGCGTGATGTCATTCCAGTGAGCGCCGCCGTCGCGCGTGATCCACAGCAGGCCATCGTCTGTTCCCGCCCAGACCGTTCCCGGTTTGTGGAACGACGGCGCGATGGAATAGATGACGCCGCGCTGCTTGTCCGCTTTCGGATCGTGGGATGCGAGATCGGCGACCGTTGCCGGAATGCCGGGATGCGGGCGCGTAAGATCAGGGCTGATCGTCTGCCACGTGTGCGCGCCGTCCGTGCTGCGAAACAACACATTTGCCGCGTAATAGAGGACGTGTGGATCCACTGGCGAGAACAGAATCGGCTGCGTGCGGTCGGCACGGTATTCCGTCCCCAGCAGCAGCGTCGGCGAAACCATCTCCACCTGCCCCGTGCTGCGATGGTATTTCGAGACCTGTCCCCGGCCCGCGCCGTAGACGATGTCCGGATCGCTGGGGTCGGGAGCTACATAGCCGTACTCGATCGCGCCCGCGGGATGCCACTCGCGAAACGTGATTTCTCCGTCGTTGCCCCGGCTGGACGTGCACACCGAACCGCTTTCCTGCTGCCCACCGCACACGAAGTACGGAAACGTGTTTGATGCCGAAACGTGGTAAAGCTGCGCGGTGGGCTGGTTGTACCAGGAGCTCCACGTCTCACCGCGATTGACCGTGACCAGCGCGCCCTGATCGCTGACCAGCAGAATGATGTCGGGGTTGTCGGGATTGATCCAGATGTTCTGATAGTCATCACCGCCGGGTGCGCCACGGAAATGCTGCCAGGTTTTTCCACCATCCGCGGATTGCCACGCCACCACGCTGGTGACGTACACGCGATCCGCGTTTCTTGGATCCACCTTCGGCACGGCAAGGTCGCCGCCTTTGCCGCCGATGCTCATGGCGGGACGCGGGTCGTCGGTAATGCGACGCCAGGTTTCGCCGGCATCGTCGGATCGATAAATAAAGGTATTCTCATTTATCGTTGACAATGTCGCGTATACGCGACGCGGATCGCTGGGCGCGACGGCCACGTAGATCTGAGCAAGGTCCGCCGGCAGACCCTGGGACAGTCGCCGCCAGGTCTTGCCGCCGTCGCTCGATTTAAACAACCCGCCATGCGTGCCGGAGTATTTGTTGTCGAACTCCCAGGGAGCCTGCCGCACCTCCCACATCGAAGCCCAGATCACGTCGGGATTCCCGGGATCGAACTGCACATCCGATGCGCCGGTGTTGTCGTCGACATGCAGCACCGGCTGCCACGTCTGGCCGCCATCCATTGATCGATAAATGCCGCGCTCTGGATTGGGACCGTAAGGGTGGCCCAGCACCGCCGCAAACAGGCGGTTCGCGTCGCGCGGATCGACGGCGAGCGCCGGAATCTGCTGTCCATCGCGCAGGCCGAGATGCGTCCACGAGCGGCCGCCATCGTTCGATCGATAGATACCGTCGCCCACCGATAAATCGGGCCGCGCGAGGCCCTCGCCGCTGGCGACATAAATCAGGTTTGGATCGGATGGTGCAACCGCCACAGCTCCGATCGATTGCGTGGGCTGGTTATCGAAGATCGGCGCCCAAACGCGGCCGTAATCGTCAGAGCGCCACAGGCCGCCATTGACCTGGGCCATGTAGAAAAGGTTAGGGTGGCCCGGGACGCCGGTGGCGGCGCGGGTGCGGCCGCCGCGGAACGGCCCGATGCAACGCCAGTGCATCTCACGAAACAGGTCAGGCGAGAGAGTCTGGGCGCTGAGCGAGGTCAGGCAGAGAGAGACGATCAGCAAGCGACTCATGGGGCGGGCGCGATGTCCACTCGACAACTCAGCGCGCGGCCGTTTTCAGGGGCGTTATCAGCAACGGGATGCCTCGCTCCGTAGCCGTTCGAAGCACGCCTCGACCTCGATGAGCGCGTGACAATCTCCACATCGCGGCAGGGGAACGTCGCGTTCTGCGTTGCATTGTCGGTTCATTTCCGTCAAGGTAAGGCCGGGACGGATCCCTGTCAAGCCCCGTTTCTCGGTTGGCGGGCAGACCGGTACGATTCATTCCATCCTCGATCATACTTATATGCCGCCAGCGTCGGTGCGAGGAATCAGACGATATTTACTATGAGCTGCCGGGCGCCGGAATCGATTAGAGGCTGGCCAGGGCTCGATCCGGCCCCGTGGGCTTGTCTCATACAAGATGAGCCTGAAGGAGCGGGCGGGCATGCTGGGCATTGAAGATCGGTCTGCAGGCGGTAGAGCGACTGAGCCTGGAGCAGTTGACGTCTCGGACAGCGATGTTTGTGTCGGTCAGATAACTGAACAGGTCCGGCATGATCCCGTGTTCTCGCGTAAGGCGTCAGCGACAGCTTGCTTCCGCGATAAAGACGCGCGCCGCGTACATTGAGATCGTTAGGAGCACTCATCACGAGCACGTTTGCGTCACTTGAGCCCCCTGACGCGTTCGGACGGGCTCGGCGACACTCATCCTGCCCCGCAGTTCGAAAAGCTGGCGCCCGCGCCAACCTAATTAACCCCTTCAGAACATCCGATGATCTAACCGGACGCGAGCGTGAATCGGCTCCACGCATACAGAATGGCAGGATACACACAGCTTGTACAAAGAGGCGGTCTCCGGAGCAATGCTTCGGCGCCTGGCCTCGTGCTGGCCATGGTGCTGCTGTCATTGGCCATGAATATGGGGTGTTCCCGTTCACCCGATGACCCGCGGAACCTGATTGAGGCGGCGCCCATAAGGGTCGAAGCGGAACAGGTGATGCTCACCTCACCAGAGGTTGACTGCGGGGTTCGCTCTGAACTTTGGGGGCCGCCCACCGACCCGAATCAGGGCCGGTCTGTCTGTCCGCTCATGCCGGCGGGACGTGCGCTCCGGTTCGATGATGATGTCGTGTACACCGAGCCTGGCCAGCAGTCCGCATACGTTCAGATTCGGGGGAGGTTCCCGCTCACTATCCTTGAAATGGTTAGCGCGAACGACGGACCGGAGAGTAATACGAAACTGGTCACGTCGAGGGTTGGAGTGAGGTTGGACAATCCGTGCTTTCCGAATCCCTTGCCCATAATGGGGGTGCGCAAAGGCCAGTTCAACCAGGAAGAGCCTCCGGTGATGCTGTTTCGCCTGAACGGCGACTGGCAGCTGGAAAAATTCGTGCATTAACGCCTGATGCGGGAGACGCCCGCGATCAGGGCAAACAGCGGGAATTCTCGCGGTGGCCGTTGGCGAGAACCACACTCGAGACTTCTGACAGAGCTCGGACGCCTTCCTGTTCGATCCGCTCAGCGCTGACTTAAGCCGGCTTTCTTAATAGTGAGCTTTTTCAGCTCGGCAGTCCCGTTCGCGTCAAGCACGCCGCGCTGCTGCAATTGCCGGAGCACTTCCGCCGCCCGTGCCTTCCAGTTATCAGCCATCTCCAGGTATTGCTTTCCGCCTCGTTTCGCCAACAACGTATTCACTGCGGCGAGTTGCTCATAGGTCATTGCAAGGTCGCTGCGAACATCAACGTTCTGTTCGTCACGCGCCGCGACCCGCTCGCGAAGCTCGCGCGCCTGATCCTCGTGGGAAAGGGCGCCGGCCAGGTCTCCGGACTTCATGAGCAGATCGCCGAGGTTGTCATGGTCGCTTGCACAGTCAAGCTGCGCCTGTCCGTTGTTGGGATCGCGCGCCATCAGCGTTGTGTCGATCCGGAGTGCCTCCTTCTGTTCCGCGATAGCGCCGGTCGTATCGCCCTTCTTTTCAAGAACGCTGCCGATTTTAAAGTGACTCAGTGACAAGTCGCGCTGCAGTTCAGCGTTGTTCGGGTCCGCTGCGGCGATCGGCGCACGCGCTCGGAGCGCGGCCTGATAATTCTCCATGGCGCCGCCCGCATCACCCATGGCCAGCAGCAGATTGCCGATCTTGTCGTGAACGGCGGCCGTTTCTCGCGCCGCCTTCACCGGATCGTCAGTCATCCTTTGCACCGCTTCTGCGACCGGCAGGGCTTCACGGTAGCGGCCAATCGCGCCGGTGCGGTCGCCGCTCGCGCGCAGCAGGTCGCCCTCCTTGATGAAGGAGATGAACAGGTCCCGCTGCGCCGCCGCATCATGCGGCCGATTGGCCGCGAGTTCCTGCCGTAGTGGTAAGGCCCGCTGCTCCATTTGCAGTCCTTCGGCCACCCGCCCCGTCTGCGCCAGCGCCTGGGCGATGCGTTCGCACGTACCGGCGAACTCGCGTTGCGTTTCGACATCGCCCGGCTTAGCCGAGATCAGGTTCTCGAGCAGACCGTAGGCCTTGCGGTAACTGGGCAGCGCATCCGCCGACTTGCCCATAACCAGCAGAACGTCGCCGATGCGCTCGTGGGTTGTGGCCAGATCCAGCCGCAGCCTGCCATCGGCATCGCCGGCGGTGGCCAGAGCGTTGCGAATAGCGAGCGCGTGCTGATAGCTTTCCAGCGCTCCGCTGCGATCGCCGATGTTCGCGAATCCAGGGCGGCCCTGCGCATCTCCGACCTTCTGATAAGCGGTCGCTAATTCCAGCTGCAACGGGCGATCTCCGATGGCCTCTTTCGCCATACTGTCGAGGTACTCGAGTGCGCGGCGGACAACCAGTTCCCGAGCACTGGTCGTGCCCGGGACTTTGGCAATTGCATCGTGGAATTCAAAGAGGTAGGAGGTCGCCAGTTTGCGAAGCTCATTGAAGCGCCGCTCTGCCCGCGCCCGCTGCTGATTCGCGATTCGGGCTTCGGCAGTGGTCGTCAGGATGCCGGCAATGAGCGAAACGGCGACAATCGCGGCGGCAGCCACCATGGTCCTGTAGCGCCGTATGAATTTCCCGGCGCGATAACCGAAGGAATCTTCGTGCGCGCTTACGGGCCGGTCCTCCAGGTAATTGCGGAGGTCCTCCGAGAGCTGTTCCGCCGAAGCGTATCTTCGCTGCGGTTCCTTGCGCATCGCCTTGAGGACGATGTTGTCCAGTTCGCCCTGGAGCGCGCGTTGCAGCTTCTCGGGCGACGTACGGCGTTTCCGGCTCAGATCCTGAACGGTGGCTGCCGCGTGTGAGTCTTCATTCCGAAGAATCGCCGTGCTTGGCTTTTCGGTATCGTCCTCGCAGATGGCCCGGTGCAGGTCGCGGACGGATTTCAAGCCTGGCCGATATGGGCGGCGGCCGGTGAGTAGTTCGTAAAGCAGCACCCCGAGCGAGTAGATGTCGCTGGCGGTGGTCATGGGCTGCCCACTAAGCTGCTCGGGACTGGCGTACGCCGGCGTCATGATCAGCTCGTCCATGCGCGTCACGTCGATCGGCGTCATCCGGAACTCGGGCTTCAGGATCTTCGCGATTCCAAAGTCGAGCAACTTGACGGAGCCTTCGGCCGTGACAAGGATGTTGGTCGGCTTGAGATCGCGGTGCACGACGAGATTCTGGTGCACGTACTGCACGGCGCCGCATACCTGCCGGAAGAGGGCAATTCGCTCCGCAATCGCCAGGTTATGGGAGTCACAGTACACGTCGATCGGCGAGCCCTCGACGTAGTCCATCAGAAACCAGGGATCGCCCTCCGGTGTAGACCCGGCGTCGAGCAGTTTGCATATGTTCGGATGGTCGAGCGCGGCCAGGATCTGGCGCTCACGGCGGAAGCGGCTAAGCAGGCCGCCTGCGCTGAAACCCGAGCGGACGATCTTCAGCGCTACGTACTTTCGAAACTCATCGTCGGCGCGAATGGCCAGATAAACAGAGCCCATGCCGCCGCTGCCGATCTGCCGCACGATTTCGTACGCGCCAATGCGTTTCCCGACCATTGCCGCCTGCGCCGAATCGTTCTGCGGCGCTTCGTCCACCCATTCGGCGGAATCCTGCGAGTCACGGATAGTGGGAAGATCATCCTCGGATGGCGAGTACGGCAAGGAACCTGCTCCGGGAGCAAAATTATAGCATGCACTGTGGGTTCAGGGTAGAATCGACCGGTGGTGAGTTTCGGGCTACTTACTGCACTGCTTCCGGGCGGCCAGCGACAGGAGTTCACACTCTCCAAGGCTGAGATATCGGTCGGGCGCGCTGCGACAAGCGATATCAGCCTTCAGGATCCAAAGGTTTCCCGCAGCCACACGCGTATCGAATGCGGCAGCGACGGCTGTGTCGTCGTGGATCTTGGTTCGGCGAACGGAACGAAGGTCAATGGGACGCCGGTCCAGCGCGCGAAGCTGAAATCCGGCGATCGCATTACCATCGGCGCGTGCACGTTGTGCTTTCAGACGGGCGCCCCATCCGACGATCTCGAGCTCACTCGAATCGATACGCCGGCGGAACTGGATAAGACGCTGGCGCTGCAGACCCTGCACACGCTCGTTCACGAAACGCGCACGCCGCGCCTGACGGTCACGACACCACGAAGCACCTCGGAAGTTACGCTGGACCGGGACGTGCTTACGATCGGGCGCCGAATCGATAACGACCTGGTCATCGACTCTCCACGGGCATCGCGATACCACGCCCGCATCGAGCGCTCCGGTAGTTCCTTCATGCTCTGCGACCTGAACAGCGACAACGGCACGTTCGTTCGAGGCGAGCGCGTCACGAGGCACGCGCTGAAGGATGGGGATGTGGCCCGCATCGGTGATGCCCGGCTTGTGTTCAAGGCGGGATTTGTCGAAGAAGAACTCACGATCATGGAGCCGCGAGCAGGATCGCGGGCGGTGAAGCGGCCGGTCGTGGTGGTGCCTGGGTTCATGGGTTCGAACCTGTGGCTCGGAAGTGAGAGGGTCTGGCCCAATGCCCGCCAGCTCTTCACGAACCCGGACATCTACCGCTATGGAACGGGTGCGCCCGCTTTGGAGCCGCGCGGGCTCGTGGACGAGGTGGTCATTGTCCCCAACATACTTAAGCTCGAGCGCTATGGCAGGCTCATTCATTTCCTTGAAGAAGCGGTCGGATATGAGCGCGGCAGGGACCTGCTGGAGTTCGCCTATGACTTCCGCCAGGATCTTCGGGTATCCGCACGGCAGTTGGGCGCGGCGATCGAGAACTGGGACATACAAGGCCCGGTGACCATCATTGCGCACAGCATGGGATCTTTGGTGAGTCGTTACTACGTCGATCGCCTCGGAGGACACCGGCGTGTGGAAAGGCTCGTTTGTCTCGGCGGCCCGCAGCAGGGCGCTCCGGAAGCAGTGATGAACCTCGCAGCCGGCGGATCACTCCTTCCATTCGGAATCATGGGCGCCAGGCTGCGCGACGTAATCATGACCTATCCCGCAATGTTCCAGCTGCTGCCGGCGTACGCCTGTTCAAGCGATCAGGCCGGGGCTGCCATCGATTGGTTATCCGATGCGCGATGGCTGCCCGAAACATGCGGGCCGCTGCTGCACATGGCCGCGGAGTTCCGCGGCGAGCTTCGGCCGCAACCGTCTGTGCCCACCATCTGCATCTTCGGCTACAGCCTGAAGACCGTTACAGGCGTTCGCGCGCAAAGGAATGCGCTGGGCACTTGCGAAAAGGTCACATCCATCGTCGAGCCCGCCGGAGACGGCACTGTGCCCGAGAAGAGCGCGACGCTCGGAAGCGCCGAGATTCATCCCGTCCAGCAATACCACGGCACGCTGCACGTCGATAATGACGTCCGAAAGCGGCTCAAGATTGAGCTGACGCGATAACGGACGAGCGGCCTCCGAGTCTCTGGGCGAAAGCCGAAGAGGCTGCCACTTCTTCGTTAGCGGGCGGCGAACCCGTGCCGTACCGAAAAAGTTCCGTTTTGCTGCCTGTCTGCGGACCCGAACGGCGGCAGAGACGGCTAGCTAAGAAGTGCTCGAACACGATGTTCACGGTAGTCGAAGATCTTCGCGAAGTCGCGGGCGACCTGATGCACTAGCCGGCCCAGCGGTCCCAAAGGAAGCGCGTAGCGCACGATATCCACGATGCGGGTGGCGCCGTGGCATTCCTCGAAGCGGTGGGTGTGGCGCCAGAGCCGTAGGGTCCTCTTAACTGGATGTCCACGAACTCGTAGGGCGGACGCCACAGTTCGATCTCCGTCAACCAGCGGACCGGAATACCGCGCACCCGCAGTTCATACGCGATTGTCGCTCCCTGCCGCATTGTGATCGGCTGAGGCGTCACAATCTTGAAATGCAGCCAGGGTGGTGTGAGCGTTTCGAGATTCCCGGCCTGGCTGAAGAAGTCGAACACTGCGGCTAACGGCCGCGGCACAGTCAATGTTCGTTGCAGGATGTAGTCGGCCACGACAGTGCCTCTTCACTCCACGCCCACAAGCTGGGAGATTTTCAAAGCGAGCGTTCGAAACGCGGCATCGTCGAATGCTCCTTGATGCAGCCACGCGATTTTGCCCATACGATCGATCAGAATCAAGTACGCGGCGTCGGGGTTGGTGTAGCGCACACGCTGTTTCCAGGCCCTGGTATCAGTGTAGACAGTGATGACGTGCTCATAATCCGACTTGGGAGTGCCTCGCCGCATGCCGCTGTCGATGAACCACTTTGCCAGCCGCGCCGCACCGCCAATCATGGGCGCCTCGAAAAACGTCAGCCGAGGATCGGACGGGAACTCCATGCGGAACCTCTTCGCCCAGGCTTCCACCGCGAAACGCGACTTGTAGGTGAAGCCCAACAGGAGAAGTGCGACACGGCCCTGCGCTGCCTGCGGCAGCACGACCGGCCTGCCTGTGAGAAATTCACCGCGAAGTTCCGGGAGACGCTCGCCGACACCGATTTCAGGCGCCCGGCCGGCCGCAACGACGGCCAGAGCGAATAGGCTGAAACAAAATGCCATCATGCCGTCGTTCCGCAGGCGGACGCCCTCGGTTCGGTGCCTGGCGCCGCTTGATCCAGGGCCGCGGCGGAAATGCGCCGCAGCATACCCCGAAACATGACCTGATGAATGGGCCAGAGCGAGTACCAATACAGCAAGCCGGCCAGACCATGCGGCTCGAAATAGGCGCACTGGCGCACGACGGTGGATTGTCCCTCCGGCTCCGCGCGAAACTCGAGCCACGCCCGCCCTGGGACTCGCATCTCCGCCATTAGGCGTAAGCGGCGGTCTGGCTCATAAATCTCCACACGCCAGAAATCCAGCGTGCTTCCCACCAGAGGAGTCTCCGGGTCTGGCCGCCCACGCCGCATCCCGACCCCTCCCCTCATCAAATCCACCAATCCCCGAATTCTCCACATCCAGTTGCCGAAATACCAACCGGTCCGCCCTCCAATGCGGCGGATGGGAGCGAACGCCTCGGTCGGAGGAAGCGGAACTCTGATTCGCTGTATGTTGCTCAAGGTATCGGCTCCGGGCTCCGACGCCGCTACCCGTACCCCGTAATACGCTGCGTCTGACCAGCGAGTTTCGGCCGCAACTCGGTCTTCGTTAGCGAGCGCACGGGCGATCGCGGTCCTGAGCCCGACGGGGCGGACGTTGAATATTCGGCTCGCCTCAGGGTCGCGGACCACGC
>DASRCB010000425.1:0-15645 GCA_035653295.1 Bryobacteraceae bacterium | reverse complement strand
CGCGAGCGTCTTTGCATTCGACGCTTTCTGCCGGGCCGCGCCCATGCGCTGGGCCCACACGTCGCACAAAGCGCGCACTTCGATCTCCGGGTTCTTCTGGAAGACGGTCATAACATACGTGCCGCGCTCGCCGAGGCCGATAACGCCGAGGCCGATGCGGTCGTTGGCGCCGAGAATCCGAGACCAGGAGAGGGCGGAAATTGTCGCGGCCGTTTTTACGGCGTCGCGTCGGGTGAGGTCCATGGCGGGACTATCTTATAACGGCGTGCGGGCGGCCGGTGGCGTGTCGCGTACGACGATCGTTTCGGCGATGCGGTCGTGTACGGTGCGATGGTTTGGATGGACGAAGTACTGAATAAATCCGAAGCCCCCTTCCAGCGCCGATGCGCCGTAACCGAGCGCGCGCTCGATGCAGTGCCAGAGAGAGAGGTGGTCATGAACGAGGGAAACCACGCGGATGCGCAGCAGGCGCTTGCCGATGGTCTGGCCTTTGCCGATGTACAGCGAGACGCCGAAATAAAGCACCAGCCAGACAAGGCTGTACCAGTTATGGAAGAAGTTGAATTCGATATCGATGTGGGCGTCCGCCGGAAGGAAACGGCTGGCGATCAGAACGTAAACGGCGATGATCGGCAGAAAGAGCACCAGAGCGATCAGGAAATCGATGACGAGCGCGGCGGCGCGGGCGCCGAAGGAGGCCAGCGGCAGGCCTTCCAGCACGGCCATGCGTTTGCATTCGTGCGCTGAGAACGGGCGGAGGCTGCGGTCCGGTTCGGTAGACACTTTTAGTGAGCATATCGTTTCGAGCCGAGCAGCTTGTCTCTGCCCCGCAGATCCGTGAAACCAAGTGCGGCGATGGGGTCATAACAGAAGCCGAAGCAGATGTCGCGAAGGAAAAAGGATCCGACGGGATCACTCGGTAGCGCCTCGATTTCGTTGAAGATTTTGGTTACCGGAGGCGGTGGCGCGCTTCGCGACTCGGTGGTGAACGTAAGCAGGCGCTGATCGTCCAGAACGACGTACCAGCCTTCCGCATTCCAACTCCATAATGAATGCGCAGCCGGGATCTGTAGCCTCCATGCGTTTGCTGATCGCAGGAACGCTGTTAGATCTTCACGCGGAATTATGGACTGGCGAATCGCGTGCGCGAACTGGTACTGGAAGAGGTGGCTCCTGGTGCGCGAGGTCCAGGCGCGGGTATCCCGAGCCGCCGTGACGAGTGTCTCATCGAATTGCAAACCGTGCTTCTGGACATGCAGAATTCGGAATTTCGCCGCTGATGAGTCCCGAATCTCCGCCGTCTGGTACGGCCAGGCCGAGCGCACGAACCAAACGGCAACGATCAGCAGGCCGACGGCAATGCCGGCCCAGTTGCTCACGCGTCACTTCCAGCGAATAAGAGCGAACAGCCCGCAGCAGGCGGCAATGGTTATCAGAGCCACGGAGACGATCATGCGCACCATGAAGGTCAGCTGGGTACCAGTTACATCACGCGCCGGCCCGCTGTAGTTCAGGAACGTCCATGGGTTCCACGGACGGAGCGCAACTTCGGTTTCGACGACCCACGGCAGGAACAGCAGGCCGGCGGCAATTGCGATCCCGTACGCAATGCGCGAGCGGAAAAAGACGAGCACAGCGGCGGACGCAAACGCCAATGAACCCGCCATCGCGGCAAGTTCCGACAGCCTCGGCACGAGGGTGAACGGCAGCGATGCGGAGAAAAGTACGGCAACACTGATGGCCGCGGCTATGAAAAGTACGGCGTTCGGGATTATCGAAAGATCAGCTCGCCTGGGCCACCAAAGGGCCATAATTAATTCGACACCGACAAACTCGGGGCAGTTCCGCGCGGAGGGGCCACTCGGGGAAGAGCGCCTGGAGGCCCCGAGCTCATCCATGGCAGACGCCGCCGACATGCTGCTAGCCTAATAGGTAAGGTCCCGGAGGAGATGAACAGGCTGAGCTACAGGTGTGCATTCAGCGTAGCGCTCATTACGCTGGCCCTGGCTCCTGCGGTAGCTGCCGCGAACGCTCCGGCGCTGCCCTCACCGTTCGAGACCTACGGTGGTACGGGCTGGACGGTGGCCGACTTCGACGGCGACGGGCGCCCCGACATCCTGACCGCACGGCCGGAAGTCGCGGTTCACGGTTTTCGCCATCAGGTCCGAATTCAGCTCAGCTCCGGCGCGGGACGCGTTGTCTCGTTCGCGGTGGATGGCGTCGCGCCGGGGATCCCGGGCATTCAGGTCAGCGCGCGCGATATTGACGGAGACCGCGATGTCGATCTGGTGTTCACCACGGTGGCTTCGCACGAAGCCGTCGGCGTGTGGATCAACGATGGCAGCGGCCGCTTCGCGCGCGGGAGTTCGGCGGCAGCGGACGCATGGCCGGGTACGCTCGACGCGGCCTCAGACCTGACCGCGCCTGGCATTCCGGCCGCACTAGCGTTTCTGCCCCGTCCTCCTTCGGCCTCGCTTGCGCCCCCATCGGGACTGCTTCATTCGATCGCGGGACGCAGATCTCTCCAGTATGCCGGGCAGGCGCCTCTGGAGTCGAATTCCAGCGCGCTGCTCCGCACCCGGGCGCCCCCTGCCGTTCTCTAACCCCGACTGACGCCTGAGGCGCGCCGCGCCGACGGCCCATCTGCGTTCTGTTGGAGACTTAGGGAATGCGACAATCCAGCCGCGTTCTGTTTGCAATCGCGTTCGGTTTGCTCATTCGGGGCGGCTTCGCCCAGCGGGCCTACACCTGGGAACAGGTGCGCACCCGCTTCGAAATGGTGAATCCGACGCTGCGGGCGGGACAGCTGAACATCGATGAATCGAAGGCGGAGGAGATTACGGCGTATCTGCGCCCGAACCCGGACTTCACGTTTATACTCGACCAGATCAATCCGTTTACCACGCAGCCGCGCGTCAACGGCAACGGCAACGTTTACAACCCATTCGAGTACGCGCTGCCGTCATGGTCCTCCACCTATTTGCACGAGCGCCGCCACAAGCGCGAACTGCGGCTGGAGAGCGCCAGGAAAGGAACAATCATCGCGCAGCTGCAGCAGAACGATCTGGAGCGCAACCTGCTGTTCAATCTGCGAAACGCGTTCGTCCAGACGCTGCAGGCCAAAGCCGTCGTCGAGCTGTCCCACCAGAACCTCGATTACTACGACAAAGTCCTGGGCATCAGCCGCGAGCAGTTCAAAGCGGGAGACATCTCGCAGCTCGATCTGGATCGACTCGAGCTGCAGCGGGTGCAGTACGAAACCGATCTGCAGAACGCGGAGGTTAACCTGCGCACCGCGAAAATCACGCTGCTGGCCCTGCTCGATGACCGCACCGCGGTGGACCAGTTCGACGTTACCGGCCCGTTCGACTTCAGCGATCAACTGAAGCCGCTCGATGAATTGCATCTGACGGCGCTTCAGACGCGTCCCGATCTGCGCGCTCAGGCCGAAGCCGTGGACAAGGCCAGGACCGACCACAGCCTGGCGGTGGCCAACGGTTCCACTGACCCCACTTTCGGGGTGGACTTCGCCAAGAATCCGCCTATCCCGGTGTACATGGGAATCAGCGTTAACATTCCCCTGCGCATCTTCGATCGCAATCAGGGCGAGAAGCTGCGCACGCAAATCGATATCGAACACCAGGAGCGCCTTCGGCAGGCGAACGAGGCGCAGGTGTTCAGCGACGTCGATTCGGCATACGTAACGCTCAAGAGCACTACCACTTTGCTGCAGGCCTACAAAACGAAATACCTGCAGCAGGCACTCCGCGTGCGCGATACGGTGACGTACTCGTACCAGCACGGCGGGTCGTCACTGCTCGAGTTTCTCAACGCGCAGAACGATTACCGCACGGTGGAACTCAATTACCGGAACCTCATCGGTTCCTGGCTGACCGCCGCCAGCCAGCTAAACTTCGCGGTGGGGCGTGAGGTCATGTGATCAATCGAAGGTTGTTTATGGGAGGTGGCGTGTGTGCGGCGGCGCTGCTGCTGGCCGGCTGCCGCTCGCAGAACGCGTCGGCAGACAGCGTCGATCCGGCCAAAGTGCAGGTGGAGGAAGCGCCGGACGCCAATACCGTGGAGGTAACGAGGCCTGAACGATTCCGGCTGGTTACGGCGGAGCAGCGCCCGGCCTACAACGAGCTGAACGTCACCGGCACAGTGCAGCCGGACGTGAGCCGCACCGTGCCGGTGCTGTCGCTGGCCGGCGGACGCGCGATCGAGGTCAGGGTTCGGCTTGGCGATTTCGTGCATAAGGGAGACGTGCTGGCGCGCATCAACAGTGCTGACCTTTCGGCCGCGTTCTCCGATCACGAGAAGGCGGTGGCCGACGAGAAGCTGGCGAAGCGGCAACTGGACCGCGCCCAGGAACTGTATTCTCACGGGGCGATGGCTCTCAAGGAGCTGGAGGTCGCCGAGGACGCAGAGAACAAGGCGCAGGTGGACGTAAAGACCACCACGGAGCGGCTGCGCGTGCTGGGCGCCGACATCGACCATCCCAGCTCGATCGTGGAGGTGCGCGCGCCGATTTCCGGTGTGATCGTAGAGCAGAACGTGACGACGGGAACGGGTGTGAAATCGCTGGACAACTCGCCCAATCTGTTCACCATTGCGGACATGTCGCGGGTGTGGCTGGTTTGCGACGTTTACGAGAACAACCTGGCGCAGGTGCATCTCGGCGATATCGCCGAAGTGCGGCTGAATGCGTATCCGGACCGCGTGCTGCGCGGGCGGGTGGATAACATCGGCGAAATTCTGGACCCGAATACGCGGGCCGCGAAGGTGCGGCTGGACCTCGCGAATCCGGGCAATCTGATGCGCCAGGGCATGTTCGCCACGGCTACGTTCCGTTCAAAGAGTCAGGTTATGCGCACGGTGGCCCCTGCCACCGCGCTGCTGCGCCTGCACGACAAATACTGGGTGTTCGTGCCCGCCGGAGGCAATCGGTTCCGGCGCACGGAGGTGCAGGCAGGCGCCACGGATTCGGGCGGAATGCAGCAAATCATCTCCGGCGTGGAGCCGGGCACGCAGATGGTGGCCAACTCGCTGCAGTTCTCCAGCGAGGTCTCGCAGTAGCTTTTCATGATCCAGGCAATACTCGACTTCGCGCTGCGCAACCGCATCCTCATCCTCGCGGCCGGCGTGGTGCTGCTCATTTGGGGATACGTTTCCTTCCACAACCTGCCCATCGAGGCGTATCCCGACGTAGCGAACAATTACGTGAACATCATCACGCAGTGGCCCGGCCGCGCGGCGGAGGAGGTGGAGCAACAGGTCACCATCCCCATCGAAATGCAGATGAACGGGGTAGGGCATCTGACGGCGCTGCGCAGCGTTTCGCTGTTCGGGCTTTCCAGCGTGACGATGATTTTCGACGACAGCTCCAACAATCTGATGAACCGGGAGCAGGTCCTGGAGAAGCTGTCGATGGTGAGTCTGCCGGCGGGACTGAGCCCGCAGATCGGGCCGGACTTCAGCCCGGTCGGGCAGATCTATTTCTATACGCTGACCAGCACCAATCCCGAATACGATGTGATGGACCTCAAGTCGCTGCAGGACTGGGTGGTGCTCAAGCAACTGAAAAGCGTGCCCGACGTGGCGAACGTCTCCATCTTCGGCGGGATTACGAAGGAGTATCAGGTCCGGCTCGACCCCAACCAACTGGTGAATTACGGGCTCAGTATCGGCCAGGTGGAGCAGGCGATCGCCAATAACAACACCAATGCCGGCGGCAGCTTCATCGAGCACGGCGAACAGGCATTTAACATCCGCGCCGTGGGGTTGGCGGAGGACACGGGCGATATCGGCCAGACCTTACTGAAAGTACAGAACGGGACGCCGGTGCGCGTCCGCGATATCGGCGAAGTGGTGCAGGGGGCCAAGATCCGTCTGGGCAAGCTGGGCAAGGCCATCCATCGCGAGAACGGGAAGGTGATCGATTACCCCGACGTGGTGGAAGGCATCGTCCTGATGCGCAAGGGCGCCGAGCCGGAGACGGTTCTGGCCGCGCTGCACCAGAAGGTTAAGTTCCTCAACGAGCACTTCCTGCCGCCCGGCGTGAAGATCGTGCCGTACCTCGACCGTGACGACCTGGTGGACATGACCACCCACACGGTGCTGCACAACCTGCTGGAAGGCATTTTCCTGGTCGCGGTGATTCTCTTTCTGTTTCTCGGGAATCTGCGCAGTGCGCTGATCGTGGCCATCACCATTCCTTTCGCTCTGCTGTTTGCGGCCATTTGTCTGGACATCAGCCACATTCCCGCGAACCTGCTGTCGCTCGGAGCGCTCGATTTCGGAATGGTAGTGGACGGGTCGGTCGTTATGGTGGAGAACATCCTGCGCCACCTCGGCAACCGCTATGGTGACGACCGGACCATCATGGAGAAGATCGCGGCGGCGGCTCACGAGGTGCAGCGGCCGGTGTTCTTCGCGCGGCTGATCATCATAACCGCGTACGTGCCCATCTTCACGCTGCAGCGCGTGGAGGGGCGGCTGTTCCGGCCCATGGCGTGGACGGTCGCCTTCGCGCTCATCGGCGCCCTGGTTTTTTCGCTGCTGCACGCGCCGGTGCTGAGCAGCCTCCTGTTCCGGAAAGGGGCGAAGGAGTGGCGGAACCCGGTGCTGGAATGGCTGACATCGCAATACCGGAAGTCGTTGGTGTGGGGCGTGCGGCATCGCTGGGTGACACTGGGTTTTCCGGCGCTGCTGCTGGCCAGCGCTGTGGCCCTGATGTGGTTCGGGCTGATCGGCTCGGAGTTTCTGCCGCATCTGGATGAAGGCGCCATCTGGGCGCGCGGCACGCTGGCGCCCAGCACCGGGCCGACGGACGGAGTCGCCGTGATGAACCGCGCGCGGAAGGCGTTCGCGCGCTTCCCGGAGGTCACCCAGGTGGTTTCGCAGGTCGGCCGCCCGGATGACGGCACGGACGCCACCGGTTTTTTCAATACCGAGTATTTCGTCGACCTGAAGGCGCGAAAGCAGTGGCGGTCGCAGTTTCACGGGAACAAGGATGAGCTGATCGCGGCCATGGATCGCGAGGTGTCGAAGATCCCCGGCGTGGTGTGGAACTACTCGCAGCCCATCGCCGACAACGTGGAAGAGGCGGTCACGGGCATCAAGGGCGAACTGGCCGTCAAGATTTTCGGCACGGACCTGCGCACCCTGGAAGAGAAAGCCGACGAGATCGTGGACGTCATGAAGAACATCCCGGGCGTGGCTGATCTGGGCGTGTTCCGCGTCATCGGGCAGCCGAATGTGAACCTGGCGGTGAATCGCGAGAAGGCCGCTCGCTACGGGATCAACGTCAGTGACGTGCAGGACGCGGTGCAGACCGCGATCGGCAGCAACGCCGTGAGCACGATGCTGAAAGGCGAGGAACGCTACGACCTGACGGTCCGGTATCAGGAGCCGTTCCGCAGCACCATTCAGCAGATCGGCGATATCCGCCTGCTGGGGCCCTCGGGCGAGCGCGTGGCCCTGAGCCAGCTCTGTGATGTGAAGGTGGAGGACGGCGCGTCGATGATTTACCGCGAGGCGAACTCGCGCTACATCGCCATCAAATACAGCGTCCGGCAGCGGGACCTCGGCAGCACGGTGCAAGAGGCGATTCGCCGTGTTACAGCCAAAGTGAAACTACCGCCGGGTTATACGATCGACTGGGCCGGCGAGTACGAGAGCCAGAAGCGCGCCAACGCGCGGCTGGCGGTGATCGTGCCGGTGACGGTGATGATCATGTTTCTGCTGCTGTACACGGCCTTCCACTCCTTCAAATGGGCGGGCGTGGCGATGGTGACGATTGCGCTGGCGCCCATCGGCGGTCTGTATGCGCTGTTTGTCACGGGCACTCACTTCAGCGTCTCGTCGGGGGTGGGCTTCCTTGCCCTTTTCGGCGTGGCGGTGGAGACGGGGGTGATCATGATTGAGTACATCAATCAGCTGCGAGCGCGCGGGTACACGGTCATGGATGCGGCGATTGAGGGCGCGGTGCTGCGCCTGCGGCCGGTGATGATGACTGCGCTGGTGGCCACGCTGGGGCTGCTGCCCGCGGCGATGTCGCACGGGATCGGATCCGATTCGCAGCGGCCATTCGCCATTGTCATCGTTGGCGGCCTTTTCGCAACCCTGGTGCTGAGCGTCATCGTGCTGCCGACCGTTTACGTGTGGGTAGCGCGGGAGCATGACGAGCTGCCCGCCCCCGAGGCCGGCGAAGACGTGTAGCGCCGAGCGCGAGAAGACCCTGGAACCGGCGGGGCTGTGTCGGTGTCTACATAGAGGCGGTCGGCTCCGGCCGCGCTGCGATGCCCTCCTTCGGCCTGCTGAATGAAAGCCCGCCGGAACCCATTCGCGAGTGGGGACCGTCCGCGCTGGGGCTGACGTTTGCCGTCGGGCTGACCTGGTTGCTGTCGCCGGAATTGCGGCTGCATACGCTCTCCTGGTTCGGCCTGTGGGCGCTCGCGACCCAGTGCACCATTCCCGTCCTTGCCGCCACGGCCGCGGCCGTGTGGGCGGCTGCGCGCCTGCTGTCGCGCGGCTCCGAGCGCCAGAGGATCGGTACCGCGCTTGATGTCGCCTGCGTCGCGACATGGCTGCCGCCGTTGTTCATCTTCTACAGGGAGCAGTCGCCGTGGGCGGTGGCAATCGCGGCGATCATGGCGGCCGCGCTGACCCGCGCTGCGCTGACGCGTTCCGGACCGCCCGAGCGCGACGCGGTGCGGAGCCTGGCGCCGGCGGTCTGCGCCGGGATGGGATTCGAGTTGGCAGGAGCGGCGACATCCGCGGGGGCATGGCGCATTTGTGCCCTTGCGCTCGCGCTGGCAGCCGGATGCCTGACATGGATTCTCACCGCACGCTCCGTCTGGCTGCACCCGGCGCTCCGCCGGAGAAAGCCGCGAAAGTTCCGCGTCGTTCCCGCACTCCTGCTTGGCGTGTCGTTTTCCGCCGGCGGACTCACGCCCTATCTGAACCATCCGCGCGGCCCTCGATCGGGCGGTGGGGGATCGGATGATGCCCGCGTGCTGCGAGTGCTGTTCGGCGGCGCTCCGAAGGCACAGGCGAAGGCGAACCCGATGGACGGTCGCCCGAGGGGAGAAACGCGCGCCATCGTCGAGGGCGAATCGTGGCCGGGGGTCGAACTCTGGCCCGATACCCAGAAATACGTTACCCTGGTCGCGCCGCTGCCGCGCGCCGGCCTGTTCACCGCGAAGCAACTCGACACCCTGAGCATTCCTTTCTACGGCGCGTACTGGTATTTCAAAGGGCCGGGCGACCCGCCGGCGAATTCGTTCGTCACCCACGGCGACCCGGAGAAGATGAGTTTCCGGTCCACTGATTTCGCGCCTCTCACGATGGAGGCGCGGCAGAATTTCGGGCGCTCCATTGACCTGAGATGCTGTTCGGCGATCGGTGTGCTCATCGCCAATGGCGATAAGTACTTTGCCACGGTCACGATGGAGCTGGAAGTCCGTAACAGCGCTATCGCGGGGTCACCCTGGCTCACGCTTGGCGAGGCTCCGGTGAGCGCGGCGCTTTCGCAGACTTTGCGGTTCCCCATTCCCGGCCGAATGCGATCGTCGCAGATCGATGAGGTTCAGGTGCGCTTCCACCTGCTGCAGCCGAGAGCCGACCGCAGCGCACGAATCGCCATTCGGAGGTTCGTCTTTTTCCGATAGCCGGGAACACCTTTCCGGGGATGGTGCGTACCGAAGGTGGGCTGAGAGCGTGCCCCACAAAAACCTGGATCAGGCGATGATCCCGGGGTATTTTGGACTCGAGTAGCCGGGGAAGACGGCGGCAATATTGCGATTGCCCAGATGCTCTGATACCGCTTCTGCGAGCACGTCGCGGAAATCGGTTGTCAGCGCCAGATCGCGGCCTTCGTTGAGCTGCTCGGGCGCGAGGCCGGGCCACTGGCCGTAGATCTTCCCGCCGCGAACGTCGCCGCCGATGGCGAACATGACGTTGGCGTGCCCGTGATCCGTACCGCGGTTGCCGTTCTCGTGCGCGGTGCGCCCGAATTCGGACATGGTCACCACCAGTACATCGGCCATGCGGTCCCCCATATCGCGGTAAAAAGCCGTGAGTCCCTGGCCGAATTCGTTCAGGCGGTTGGTCAGTTGGCGATCCTGGTTGACGTGCGTATCCCAGCCGCCGATGTCGGCGAACGCGACTTCGAGCCCGACGTCGGCGCGGATCAGACGCGCGATCTGCTGCAGAGCCTCGCCGAACTGGCCAGGCGGGTACCGGGCGCCATTCCGCGGGCTATAAGGCTGCTTGTCGACGGACTGAATCAGCTTCACGGCTTCGAACGTTTCCTGCGCCGTGCCGTGCAGCAGGGCGTCGGCGCTCGAATCGTACATAGCCTCGAACGGGCTTGCCATGTGCGCATCCCGAACCTGGAAATCATCGAGTTTTTCCAGCGCGATCGCCGTATTGCGCCCGCGCAGGGATCGGGGTAGACGCGGTCCAATGGCGACGGCGCGCACGGGTGAACGCGGAGGGAGGAGCGCGCGGTTGAGCCAGCCGTCCGGCGTTCCCTTGCGGCCCGGGGTTCCCGATTCCATGAAGTCCTGCGCGTCGAAATGCGAGCGCGTCGGATCGGGCGAGCCGACGGCTTCGACGATGGCCAGATGGCCGTCACGGAACACAGGGAGGAGCGGCGCGAGCGACGCATGGAGGCCGAAGAAGCCGTCCAGATCCTGCGCCGTCTGCAACGTTCCGTCCGGCGCCGGGATGGCGAGGGTTGGTCGAAGCGCGAAATACGACTTGTCTCCGAACGGGACGACGACATTCAGGCCGTCAACGGCGCCCCGCTGGAAAATTGCGATCAGCACCTTGCGGCGGCGGTTACCGCGATCGTACGCGGCATAAACGGTGCGCGACAGCCAGGCCGGGGCCGCGCCGATGCCGAACATCGCCAGCCCGGAACTTTTCAGAAATGCGCGTCGAGAGAGTGGCATACTACTTCCTTTGAAAATCGGGAGAGCCGAGGACGAGACCGGGAACCAGAAACGGATCGGCCTCCTCGATCGCGGCGCGGGTCTGGGTGCTGGCCTCGCGGTCCAGCAGAGCGTGAGCGATCAGGTCGGCCGCCTTGCCGTTGAATTGCGCCGTATCCACGTGCACGTCGGCTATCCGATTCGTGGCCAGCGCTGCCGCGAAGTTCATTCGATCCAGCAGCGCGTCCGAGCTCACCCATTCGGCACTGATGCTGGAGTAACCGGTGGGCTCCAGCTTGCGGTACAACGGCTCGCCGAGCTTCGCGATCTCGTTCACCAGCCCGTGAGCGTCGTCGACCTGGGCGCCGCTGGCGCGAACGGCACTGATCACCATTTCAAACGGGGTCTTGACCTTGGCGCGATCTGCGCCGTGCGACCAGAACTCCGGCGAATCGAGCATCGTTTTCAACACCTGGCGCAGGTCGCCGTCCGTTTTCAGGAAACTCTGCGCCATTCGGGCGACCAGGCGCTCAGGAGGATTATCGGCGACGAATTTCTGCGCCAGCTCCAGGCAGATGTGATGAGCAGTCGCGGGGCTCTTTGCGAGTATGTCCAGCACTCGCTCGCCGTCCTCTTCACCGCCACCAGCTGGGATGGCCACGGCAAGCACGGTTTTCGCGCCCTTGTCATGCCAGCGGTCGTTATAAAAGAATCCACCGCCCTCAACGGGACCCTTTATTGTCCAGCCGGTGAAGCAGCGGGCGACTTCCGTCACGTCGCGTTGTGTATAGCCGCCGTCCACGCCGAGCGTGTGCAGTTCCAGCAGTTCGCGCCCGTAGTTCTCATTCAGACCACGATCCCGGCGGGCGCGCTGCGCGGCGTCGGAATGAGCGCCCATCGACTGCCAGTTATCCAGATAGAACAGCATGGCCGGGCTCTTCGCGGTCGCTTCCAGGAGATCCCGGAAACGCCCGAGCACGTACGGGCGAATCGCGTCGCGCTCGTATTCGCTTACGAGGTAGCGATCCGCTCCCTTGTCCAGAAAGACGTTGAAGTGGTTGAACCAGAAGTCGGTCAGCTCTTCCTCGAGTTGGCGGTTGCTGTAGATCGCGCGGTAGACGCGGGCTTCCGCCAGGTCGTCCGCGATCACGCGCTCGGGCGAGTTCACGGCCAGCAGTTCGCGACGGACGGATGTGGGCGCGATGGCGATCAGCCCGGCGCGCATTCCGGGAGGGAGAGCTTCAGCGACTTGCTGGACCTGATCGGGTTGGAGGGAGACCAGGATAGCGCGCTTATCCTCACGCGTCCCGGTGCGAAGCGTTCGAAGCGCATCGCCGGCGACGATTTCCCGGAGATCGGTCACTTGCGCGTCGGATTTCGTCCCGTCCTGCTTCGCTTTGAAGCGCGCAATCATGTTCTCGATTGCGCGGCGCGCGCCCGGATCGTCGGGCATCTCGGCGCGGCCATTCATCACCGCGCGCGCATACTGCCTGGTGGGGTAGTGCTGCTGCAACTCGAGGGTGCTCATTCGCAGCGAATCGAGCGGCGCGAGCCGACGGGCCAACTCGGGGTTTTCGGGAATGCGCTCCGGATGGAGTTGCAGGTCGACCCACTTCTTTACTCCCAGGCGGCGCACCGCCTCGACATCGCCCGGCCGCGGACCGAAGGTCAACCGCTCCACGGCGTGCAGCGCGTGGCTGTTCCGATCGAGTTTCGCCCGGAACGGCGCATCGGGGGCTGGCTTGCGCGCGCCGAACCCGGCGGCAGCACTTAGAACTACGCACATCGCTGCCGCAAGGCGGCTTCGCACGGTTCTTTTCCGCTCCTTACAGACTTAAACGCGCTGTGTCGGAGGAAGTTGCGGCGCAGGGGGCGGCTGCTATTTTGGAACTGCCGGAGCCCGCGGCGCGTAAGGCTCCGGTGAGGAGTGCTTTGTGAACAAGTTTTTCGCTGTCGCAAGCCTGGCGGTGACCGGCGCTTTTGCGGCTGACCAGAATCTTCTGAATCTGGTGATGCCCGACGCCAAAGTGGTGTTCGGCATCCAGGTGGACCAGGCCAAAGCGTCGCCCTTCGGCCAGTACATGCTTTCCCAGGTCAAACCGGACGACCCCGGGCTTCAGAAGCTCATGACCGAAACCGGCTTTGATCCGCGGAAGAACATCTCCGAGGTGCTGATTGCCTCCACGGGGCCGCATCAGCCCGGCGCCAACGGCCTGGTGCTGGCTCGCGGCTCATTCGACCCGGCGAAGGTCCAATCCGCGGCGCAGGCGCACGGTGGTACGGTAACGCAGTTTTCCGGAGTTGCCGTGATCACCGGCAACAAAGATCACGAGGGCGATCTTCATTCCATCGCCTTCCCCGACAGCTCCACCGCGATCCTCGGGGATACGGCGTCGGTTCAGGGCGCCATCGGCCGGCTTCATGGCGGGGGCGGGCTAACGCCGCAATTGCAGACCGCGGTGCAGAACGCAAGCGCGGGCAACGATCTGTGGTTCGTCACTCTGGCTCCGTTGTCGCAATTCGCCGTCGCCGTTCCAGACCCGAGCGTCAATAACGCGATGCAGGGCAGCAACCTGTTCCAGTCCGTTCAGCAGGCCAGCGCCGGCGTGAAGTTCGGAGACACGGTGAAGGTGAATGGCCAGGCGGTAACGAACTCTGAGAAGGACGCGCAGGCGCTGGTAGACGCGGTGCGCTTTCTCCTCGGTATGGTCACCATGAACGCGCAGAAAGACCCTGCCGCGGCGATGGTGGCATCGCTGGTGAATGCGTTGCAGCTTCAGGCCAGCGCGAATACGATGATTCTGTCACTGGCCGTTCCCGAGAAGCAGCTCGAAGCCCTCGTGCAGAACGTGCATCACGGGGCCGGCGTACATCACCGTCCCGCGCCCGCGCAGTAGCTTTACGGCGTCGCAGCCGGGATGGTGAAGAAAAACGTGGCGCCTTCTCCGGGTTTGGATTCCACCCAGATGTGCCCGCCGTGTTTTTCGGCGATGGCCTTGCAGATGGCCAGCCCGATGCCCGTGCCGGGGTATTCGCGCCCGTGCAGGCGTTTGAAAACACCGAAGATGCGCTCCTGATACTGAGGCGCGATTCCGATGCCGTTATCACGCACCGAGAAGCGCCACAGGTCGCGGTCGCGCTGCGCCGAGATGTGCACCTCAGGGGGCCGCTGACCTCGATACTTGATGGCATTACCGACCAGGTTCTGGAACAACTGCACCAGTTGCACCTGGTCGGCCAGCACACGGGGCAGGGGATCGCTGGTGACCTGCGCCTTCGCTTCCTCGATGGTGACCTGCAGGTTCAGCAGCGCCCATTTCAGCGCGGCGGCGGCGTCCACCGGCGCCATGGGGACGTTCTCCACATTCACCAGCCGGGAGTAGGACAACAGATCGCGGATGAGAGCGCTCATGCGCTGGGCTGAGTTGACCACATACTCGAGATACTCGCGGGCCTCGGCGTCAAGCTTGTCCGCGTGACGGCGGGACAGCAGATCCGCGAAGTTGGCGATCATGCGCAGCGGCTCCTGCAAGTCGTGGCTGGTGACATACGCGAAGTGCTGGAGGTCGGCGTTCGAGCGCGCCAGTTGCTGGGCCTGGCGAGCCAGCGCCTCGGCGGCGAGCTTGCGTTCGGTGATGTCCACGCACGCGCCGGTCACGAACGGAGCATCTCCGGCCCGGCCCGGAATGACCCGGCCCTGATCGCGCAACCAGCGCAGGGAGCCGTCAGGGCGGACCACGCGGATGTCGAGGTCGAATTCGGCGGTGTCGTGCAGCGCCTGCTGCATTGCTTCCTGAAGGCGTCCGCGGTCCTCCTGGTGGACGCACCGCACAAAATCGGCGAGGCTGCCGCTCATTACGGCTGGTTCCAGGCCGAGCAGGCGGTTCAGGTTCTCGCCCCGGTTGAAACAGTCGCGCTCCGGATCCCAGCGCCACGTACCGGTGCTGGAGGCGGCCAGGGCGACCCGCAGCCGTTCTTCGTTGCCACGGACGATCTCCTCGGCGCGCCGCCGATCGTCGATATCGATGGCCGTCCCTATCCAGCGCAGGACACGGCCGTCAGCGCCCCGGAACGGCTGATGGCGGGCCATGTGCCACCGCCAGGACTGGTCGGAGGCGCGCCGCAGGCGGAATTCGAGCGAATAGGGCTCGCCGGCGGCGCTGGCCTGTTGCCATGCCGCGACTGTCAACTGCAGGTCGGCAGGATGGACGATGCGCGCCCAGTAATTATTGACGTCTTCACCCCGTGGCATGCCGGTGTATTCGTACCACCAGGCATTCACGAACTCGGTCCTGCCCTCGGTATCGCCGATCCAGACAATCTGCGGTAACGCCTCGGTCAGAAACTCGTATCGCGAACGCCAGTCGTCGATCGCAACGTGCGGGGTCGGCGGCGCGGCGGCCGCGGCGGCACGCTCGGACGCGCTTCTTGTTCCCTCCGGCATTCAAAACCAGCGTAACAATCGCGGGCGGTTATCGCCGCTGCCGGCCTGAAATAAAAACATTTTCGCCCTATGGTGTTTCCTCCACGGACGTGATAAGCTGTCCCTCCGAATTGTGCCGGAGACGGGCCGCCCGCTGCGGCGGAAAAATTCGAGAGGAACTGGAGCCGGTCCGCACCGTTTGACTTTGAGGTACGAATTGGGCACCCCGGGCGCGCCGTGGTGAAATTGCACGGCGGGGAGACGCAGAAATTACGGCTGACGTTA
>DASRCB010000424.1:0-31800 GCA_035653295.1 Bryobacteraceae bacterium | reverse complement strand
GTCTTCGACAAGGCTTCCCTGAGGCAGTGCGACTTTTCCAGCGCGAATCTGACCACCACGGATTTCTCGGGCGCCGACCTCACCGGGGCGAATTTTCGGAACGCGACCTTCTCCGGCACCAATCTGAGCAACGCCAAGCTGTCGAATGTGCGTGGCCTGAGCCGCGACCAGCTCAAACGCGCCATCATCAATCACAAGACGATCATTCCTCCCGGCATTCGCTGATAAGCGCGAGGGCCGTGCGGTAATGGTTTCTGCCAATGCTGCGCCTGCGCTGGGTCGCCGTAGTCATCTTCGTCTTCTCCGCGGTATTGAACTATCTGGATCGGCAGGTGCTGGCCACGATGGTGGACATCTGGCGCGCGCGTCCGGAATTCCCGTTTGACTATGCGCGGTACGGCGAGCTTCTGGCGGCGTTCTCGGTGGCGTATGCGCTGAGCGCTCCGGTTATGGGCTGGTTTCTGGACCGGGTTGGACTCACGCGCGGTATCTGCATCTCGGTCGCCGTATGGGCGGCGGCGAGTTTCGGAACGGCGACCGTCCACTCTTTCACCGAGCTGCTGTGGTGGCGCGTGCTGCTGGGCGCCGCGGAGGCGAGCGGGGTCTCGGCCATGGGGAAAGTGAGCGGCGGCTATCTGCCCGCCGAGGAGCGGGCCCTGGGAGCCGCCACGCAGCAACTGGGGTTGAGCTTTGGGGCCGGCCTGGCGCCGCGATTCACGGTTTATTTGGCATATCGCTACAGCTGGCGGTGGGTGTTCGCGGGGGCGGGCGCGCTGAGCCTCGCGTGGATCCCGGTGTGGATCCTCACCGAGCGGCTCATTCCGCCCGCGGTGCAGCCGGCAACCGAACGCGGGGCAGCCGGGGTGGGCCGGGAACTGGTGCGCGACCCGCGGCTCTGGTCGCTCATGGCGGCCAACGCGCTGGGCATGACCGTGTACAGTCTGTGGACGAACTGGGCGCCCACTTACCTGATCCGCACCTACCACCTGACCCCGCCGGAAGCAGCGCAGTACACGTGGATCATTCCTTTTTCCGCGTACGCAGGCGCTTTCGCCGGCGGCTCGCTTTCGTTTTTCTGGATTCGCCGCGGCGTCGATGCCGTCCGCGCGCGGCGACGGGCGTGCGTGGTCAGCGCGGCGGCGGCGGTAATCACCGCTGCGCTGCCCTGGGTTCCCACTCCGGCGCTCGCGACGGCGGGGATCTCCGCGAGTTTCTTTCTGGTGACCGCCTGGAGCACGAACCTCTACACCATTCCCGTCGATCTCTACGGGGCAGCGCGCGCGGCATTCGGGGTGTCGGGGCTGGTGTTCGCTTATGGGGCCATGCAGGCGATCGTTTCGCGGCCGCTGGGAGTGGTGATCCAGCGCTTCGGGTTCACGCCAGTAACGCTGACGATGTCGTGCCTGCCGCTGCTGTCGTGCGCTCTTCTTTTCGTCGGGCGCGACGATGCCGCCGGTGCTTAAGGACCGGCTGTCCAGGTCCCCAGCGTCTTCCAGCCGCTGTTCAGGTTCGCGTTGTCGGTGGCCCAGCCGTAAATGCTCTTCGCGCCGGTAAACGCCGGCGTGAAGCTCAATGCTACCTGCACAGCCAGCGTGTTTCCCACGCCACTTACAGAGGACTGACCGGCATCGAGCGTACACTGGCTGTTGCTTGTCGTACCGGTGACGCCGGGCGTAAGCGGCCCCTGCCAGGCCGTGGCGGCGTCGTTGAAGAGGTAGAGGCGGTTGGTCGAGCGCTGATAGTACACGCGACAGGCATTCGTATTCTGCAGCGCGGAGTTGATTAGACCGAAGACAGTGGCCAGGTATCCATAACTGTTCACGCTCGAGAACCGGAACGTGAAACTCTGGCTCG
This sequence comes from Bryobacteraceae bacterium, assembly GCA_035653295.1. Lineage (GTDB taxonomy): Bacteria > Acidobacteriota > Terriglobia > Bryobacterales > Bryobacteraceae > DASRCB01. Next base: position 29,946 of record DASRCB010000424.1, on the reverse strand, counting down.
CCCCGTGCCCGGAGTTCGGGGTGACGGAATCGGCGGTGGGTGCGACAGCCTGCGGCGCCGCCGTGTTCCAGGTACCCACTGTCTTCCACCCGCTGTTGACAGAGCCGTTGTCCTGCGCATACGCATAGAGGTTCTTCAGGCCGGCGAACGATGGCGTGAAGCTCAGGGACAGTTTCAGCGTGAGAGTGTTGCCGGAGCCGCTGACGCTCGAGTTCCCGGCGTCCACCGTGCACTGGCTGTTGCTGACAACGCCGGCCACTCCCGGCGTAAGCGGGCCCTGCCATGCTGTTGCCGGATCGTTGAACAGATACAGGCGGTTCTGGCCTCGCTGGTAATACCAGCGGCAGCCGTTGACGTTGGTCATGGAAGAGTTGATGAGGCCATGAACGCTGCTCAGGTAACCGTAACCATTCACACTGGAGAACTGATATGTGAACACCTGGTTTGTTCCGGCTCCGGCGCTGGGAGTTATGGAATTCGCCGCAGGCGGGACGGCCTGGGGAGCGGCTGTGTCCCATATTCCCAGAGTCTTCCAGCCGCTGGCCAGTTTCGATTGATTGATGGCCTCGGCGTAGATGTTCCTCAGACCAGCAAAGGCGGGCGTGAAGCTCAGGGTCAGTCTCAGCGTCAGCGTGTTACCGGATAACGTACGCGAGGACTGGGCTCCGTTAAGCGTACACTGGCTGTTGCTCAGAGTGCCCGCCGCACTAATCGTGATCGGACCCTGCCACCCCGTTCCCGCATCATTGAGAAGGTACAGGCGATTCGTGGATTGCTGGTATTCTACGCGGCAGCCGCCGGCGCCGTTGACCGTGGAGTTAATGGAACCGAACACTTCAGCGAGATCGGAGTAGCCGGCGGCGCTCGAAAACTGGAACGCGAAGGTCTGGCTCGTTCCGGCTCCGCCGTTCGGAGTAACGGAATCGGCACTTGGTGGAGCCTGAGCGGTCGTCACAGTTATCGTGGCGCCGGTGCTGTTCCAGTGGTAGTTTGTGCTCCAACCTGAATCGAAGACTCCGATCATGGCCGTGTAAGTCCCGGTCGCCTGCGAGGCTGGGACATTCCAGGTGTAACTGTATTGATGATTCTGGCCGCCGGCAAAGTTCTGGCCGCTCCAGACATTGGTCACCACGGCGTTGTTCGAAGCATCGAAGACCTGTAGCTCGATGTTGGCATTGGTCAGGCTCGCTGTTCCGGTATCGGTGACCGTAAATGCGATCGTCGTGGAGGACCCGCGGCCCACAGTCGACGGGGTGGCCGTAGCCGAGGATGAAAACGTCAGAGACGAGTTGACCGTAATGCTGCCCGCCGAGCTGTTCCAGTGCCACTGCTGCCATGTGGAGCTGAAAACGCCGACCTCGATGGTGAAGGCTCCCGAAACGGCTGGAGTGAACGTCAGTGTGTAGTTCCGCGACTGGTTGGCCGTGAAACTCTGGGCGCTGAAGTTCTGGGAAGCGGCGGTGTTGCCGTTCGGATCGACGGCAAGAACCTGCACGATACCATTGGTCAACGTGTTCGCCGTGTCCTTCACGGTCGCGGTAATCGTAGTGCTGGCCCCCTGCGTGACAGGGTTCGGTGACGCGCTGGCGGAAGAGGCGAACGTGGGTGGAACGATCGGTGTGGCGGCGACCTCGGCCGAGTTCGGACTTGTTCCCGCTTTGTTCGAGCCGGTCACGACGTAATAGTAGGTAGTTCCGTTTGTCAGGCCCGTGTTGGTGAAGGTGGTTGGGGACGGGCTGGTCACCGTACCCACGGAAGTATACGGTCCACCGCTGACCTGAGCCCGCCCGACCGTGTAGCTGGTCGCGCCCCCGCCCGCATTCCACGTCACCGTGACTGAGCCGTTCCCGACCGTGGCTGCCACCCCCGTAGGCGCGGCGGGCGGCGATAGCACCGAACCCGAAGGTATGACGAACAGCGTGATGCTCTGCGAGGGAACGGTGGTGCTGATGTTGTTATTGCTTACCGTCAGATCGGCAAGATGGGTGATCGATGTTTGCGTCGCGGAGCTAATCTGCCATGCCTGTGCGACGCCGGAACTCGGGAAGTTGGCGAGGCTGACCGTTACCGGCGTACTGCCCTGCTGCTTGTTGATGACCATCACGGTGAGGGCGCCATCCGAGTTACGCAGCGCGGCGAACGCCGAAAGGTTATCCGGGTTCGCGACGGTCGATGCGACGCTGGTATCGCCAAAGGTCGAATGATTACCGTCATAGTTCCGATAGATCTGGCTGGCGAGATATGTCGGGTAGTAAGTGGTTGGGCTCGTGTTCGTATTTTTTGCCACGGTCCATCGGGTGGCCAGGTCAAAGCCCTCGCGTCCGTAGATGCCAAGAACGTCGGCCTGGGTAGTAGCCCCATTCAGATTCGCCTCGTCGCCCCAGTTATATTCGGTGCAGCCGATCTGGAGACCGGGATAATACTGGTTCACCATGGCTTTCATGGTTGGGATCCAGTTGATGACCCGGCCGTTGATGCCGATATCGCCGTACCACGACGGGTCCTGAAAGGTCGGGTCCCAGAGGATGCGCGTCTCTCGATTGCGGGTTTGCTGCGCCGCGAGGGAATCGTCGTTGTTGTCCGGTGTGCCGTTGTAGCAATGGACGGTCAGAACATCCAGTGGGGACGTGCCGGTAGTCTGCTTGTATTTATAGAGCTGCTGCAGCAGCCAGGGGTAATAGTACATCTGGCCATGCGTGTTGTAATCCGAATTCGCGGCGCCAGCGCCATTCGCCTGATCGAAGCCGCTGAAGAACATGGCCCACCAGCTCCACTCCTCGAAGCCCGCAATTTTAGCGGAGGGATCGACGGAGCGGATGGCGGCGGCATAGGCGATGATCTTGTCGTAAAGCTCCTGGTAAGTCGCCGGGCTGGGATGGACATCGCGGTGAGTCGAGTACCAAAGCGACGGCTCGTTATCGAGAATGTAGTATCTGATCCCTGTGGCGCTTGTGGACAGGCCGTACGTATTCACAAAGTGCTGCACCCAGGCTTTCTGGATCGAAGTGGAGTTTGAGACTCCTGTGTCCAGGGGATCGTTGCCGGTGATGTTCTTTCCAGTCTGCGCGCTCACGCCGTTGCCGGCGTCGGAATTGTAAGGATCCACCGCGGTCTGCGCCCCATATTTACTCACCGAAAATCCTTCCAGCGTGCTGCGATTCGGTCCGAGATTCGCCAGGTAATCGATCATCGGGATGGTGAACATCGGCTGGGCGCCATTGTTCGCCGATCGGGTGGTTGCGACGTACGCGTCGGCCGATCCGCTCGGGGCGCCGCTGCCGTCCGAATAGGTCTCGAAGTACCAATCCGCCGCCGCCGAATGAGCGTCGATCTGCCAGTTGTAGCGGCTGGTGGAGTTCCCGCCCCAGCGGTTCAGCGGCGCATTCAGAGTGGCTATGTCGTGGGAATCCCCGTAGGCGATGCCGTAGATGTTGGGATTAATCGGGTGCTGGTTGGCGGCGGCGTCGACATTCACGGACGTGGCGGGATTCTGGGCGAAGGCCGGAACCACGCACAGCAGGCAGGAAATCGGCAGGACGTTTTTGATGGACCGCATGGGTTCAAATCATCGTGGAATGGAGGCGGTCCGGGGTCAATACCGGGAAACACCCGAGAAAGCCCCGCGTTTTACCGGTATGAAGGCGCTTCAGCGCGCGGCGATCGCCCGCCTGGTCGCGGCCAGCGTGTCGGACATGGACTGCTTTGGGAACTGCTGGATGAACCCGCGGAGCCATCCGAAACCGAACGGCAGCCCGCGGGACAACGAAATCGCGCGGCACTGGGCGTACAGACCGCCGTCGGCTTCCTCGAAGCGCCAGTACGAATTGATCCGCCACAGAAAGCCATCGTCCTCGCCGACCGGCTCTTCCACGGTCATCGACTTCGCCGGATCATCCACCTCGGCGATGCGCGTGGAACGCGAGCGAATCGACATGCGATCGGGATCGGGCTGGCTGTAGGTGATGTCGTACTCGGAATTGAAGACCACGGTCACGATCTGTTTCGCGTACAAGCGCAGAAAGACGTGGAACTCGTCCCCGTGCTGCGAGAGCAGCCTGGAATCGATCACGTCGGGCTTGTAGATAACCTTGTAGTCAGCGTAATCCTGCATTACCGCGCGAGCCGCGGCTATGGTCCCGTGGGGAATAAAAACCGTACCGGTCCAGTCGTGGACCTCGCCGCCCGGGATCTTCAGGTTGCCGGCGCCGGACGCGGATCGCTCGGAGGCAATCACCATGTCTCCATGCTGGACACGCGCCTTGTCATCGGGATGAGAATCGATCCAGAGGTAATGAGGCGGCGTCTGGTCCCGCTGCATGAGCACCTCGGCATACCGGCAGTAATCGTCGAACGCTTTGGCCGTCTCCGGCCGCAGTTTCGCGGCCGGCCCCAGCGCCGTAAAGAGGACGATGAACGTTACTCGCCACATACCGTCACCGTGATTTCGCGGTCGCGCGGCCGGTCATCGAAGTCGCACAGGATGATCTGCTGCCATGTACCGAGCAACAGCGCGCCACCGCGGACCGGATACGTCTCGGTGGTCCCGAGCAGCGCGCTCCGCAGATGCGCGAAACCGTTGTGGTCGCCCCAGCGGGCGTTGTGCGCGTACTCGTCGTTCGCCGGAGCGATCCGCTCCAGCGCGCGGCGCAGATCCGCCACGGCGCCGGACTCGTACTCGATGGTCGTGATGCCGAGGGTCGATCCCCGCCCGGCCACGCTCACGATGCCGCACCGGATGCCGCTATCGGCGACTATCGATGCGACGCGGGAAGTGAGATCGATCACGTCGCAATTGCCGCGCGTGCTCAGGCGAATCGGCTTCTGGACAACTGGCATGCTCTTTAGAGATGCTCAGGCGGGCGTCACAGTGGCAAAACCGGGCGAACATTTGTCCGCAAGCTCGCGTATCACGTGACTTGGAGGGCTGAATGTTCTCAGGTCTGAGGCAGGACATCACTTACGCGCTGCGGAGTTTCCGGCAGAATCCCGGGTTCACGGCTGCCGTCGCCGTTTCGATCGCGCTGGGAATCGCCGCAAACACGACCGTCTTCACCATCGTCGACTCCATGCTATTGGGCGAACTCGGCGTGCGCGAACCGGGCCGCCTGATGAACTTCAGCCATGGAAACTCATTTTCCTGGCCCGATTACGTCGATCTCCGCGAGCAGACCAAGGCCGTGTTCACGGATGTCACGGGGCGTTTCATTCTCGTGCCGGCCAGCGTGGGCGGGCGTGGCGAGCCGGAACGCATATGGGGACAGTTGGTCACCGGGAACTTGTTCAATACGGTTGGGGTTCCCATGGCCACGGGCCGGGGCATCGGGCCGCATGAAGACCAGGTCCCCGGGCGCGATGCCGTTGTGGTGCTCAGCTATGGGCTGTGGCAGCGCCGGTTCGGCGGCGATCCCGCGCTTATCGGGCGTGACGTGCTGCTCAACGGTAACCGCTACACCGTGCTCGGCGTGACCGCCAAGGGCTTCCACGGCGTGGACCGGGCGCTCATCGCCGACTTCTGGGTCCCCATGGCCATGGCCGAACAGATCATGCCCGCGCTGAGCGTGGCGAAAAACAAGGAGCAGCGCACTGCCCACTGGATCATGCTCATGGGCCGGCTGCGGCCGGGCGTTTCGCGCCAGCAGGCCGTGACCGCCGTGAATGTCGTGGCCAAACGGCTGCACGATTCGTACTACAAATCCGAGCAGCTCCGGCCGGTGACGCTGGAGGAGGCGGGCGGCCTGCCCGGTCCGGTGGACACCGGCGCCACGGCGCTACTGGCGGTGCTCATGATTGTGGTCGGCATGCTGCTGATGATTGCTTGTGTGAACGTCGCCGGACTTCTGCTGTCGCGCGCGACGGCCCGCCAGCGGGAGATCGGAGTGCGGCTGTCGATCGGCGCTACGCGCGGCCGCCTCGTGCGGCAGCTGCTGACCGAGAGCATACTGCTGTCCTGCTTCGGAGCGATCCCCGGATTCCTTCTGGCGTGGGGCGCCACGCGCGCGATCGCGGGTTTCCAGATGCCCCTGCCGGTGCCGGTAGGGCTGGAGTTTCGCCCCGATTTGCGCGTGCTCCTGTTCACCGCGGCGCTGGCGGTCCTGACCGGTCTGGTCTTTGGCCTTGTTCCGGCGCTGCGGGCCACGCGGCCCGACCTGGTTTCCTGGCTTAAAAGCGAAAACCGCGGCTTCGGCCACATGCGCCAGTTCGGCATTCGCAATGCTCTGGTGCTGGTACAGGTGGCGCTTTCTCTGGTGCTGCTGATCGGCGCGGGCCTGTTCCTGCGCAGCCTCCAGAATGCTTCATCGATAGATCTGGGCTTCCGCGCGAACGGGGTCGTGAGCATGGCCTTCCACCCGTCGCTGCACCACTACACACCTGAGAGAACGCAGACGTTCATGCGCCAGTTGCAGGAGCGGGTCGCGGCGCTTCCAGGGGTGCAATCGGTCGCGTTCACCGATGTGCTGCCGCTGAGCCTCGGCGGGACATCCATGGACTTCAGCCGCCCTGGCGCGCCGCCCTCCAGCCAGTTTGAAGCGGACATGTACGAAGTGGGCGGAAACTATCTCGCCACCACGGGCATTTCCCTCCTGCGGGGGCGCTGGTTCCGGCCGGAAGGGAATAACACCTCGACGGTGGTGATCGACGAAGCCATGGCGCGCCGGCTCTATGGGACTCAGGATCCCATCGGCCAGATGCTGCGCTATACCGGTTCGCAGACCAAAGACATACAGGTGATCGGCGTGGTAAGCAACTCGAAGTCGCGAACCCTTGGAGAACAGACGGCCATGGTCGCGTATTTCCCGATGGACGCGCCCGGTGACGCAACACTATCATCCTTCTTCGGGACGACGGTTCTGGCCCGCAGCACGGTTCCGGCCGCCGCGCTCGAACGCGCGATCAAGGAGCAGATCCGCGCGCTCGATCCGTTGATGCCGGTGTCGAACGTCGAAACCCTTCAGGAGCACGTAAACAAGTCGCTGTTGCTGCCGCGGCTCTGTGCGCTGCTGCTGGGAGTGTTTGGAGTAACGGGTGTGGTGCTGGCCTCGGTGGGCCTGTTTGGTGTGATGAGCTACGCAGCGCGAGCGCGCACGAAGGAGATCGGCATTCGCATGGCCCTCGGCGCGCGTCCGCGCGGCGTTCTGGGTTTGGTGGCGCGGCAGGGGCTGGTGGTGACCGGCGTGGGACTCGTGGTCGGGCTGCTTATGGCCTTCGCGCTGACTCGCTTTACCGCCAGCTTCCTGTACGGCGTCAGCGCGACGGATGCGGTGACGTTCGTCGCCGTCCCCGTTCTGCTGCTGGCCATCGCGCTGGTGGCGGTCCTCGGGCCGGCGCACAAAGCCTCGCGGGTCGATCCTTTGCGCGCGCTGCGGTATGAGTAAGGCGCGCGCGGTGGTGTCCATGCTGCGGGGCGTCAACCTCGCGGGACATAACCGTATTTCGATGGAGTCGCTGCGCGGCATCTACGAGTCACTCGGCCTGCGCAATCCACGCACGTACGTACAAAGCGGGAACGTCGTGTTTCGAAGCGACGCCGCTGATCTGGCGAGGCTCGCTTCGCGGATCGAAAAGGCGGTGGAGCGTACGGCGGGCTTTCGCACCCCGGTCATCCTTCGCACCACGGCGGAGATGCGTGACGTGGTCCGCAGGAACCCGATTGCGGACCGCAGCGAGGTGCATGCTGCGAGGTTTCTGGTCACCTTTCTGGCGAGCATGCCCTCGCCGGAGGCCGTCGTGAAAGCACGAACACTTAAGTCGGACACGGAAGAGGTCTGGATCGACGGCCGCGAGGTCTATGTGTACTTTGCGAACGGCCTGGCGCGGCCGAAGCTGTCGTGGACGACCGTGGAGAAAGCGCTCGGGGTTTCCGGAACGGGACGGAACTGGAACTCGGTGTTGAAGCTGCTGGCAATGGCTGAGGAGATGGAGGCGTCGGCATAGCGGAAGACCTCGAGCGGAGCGCAGGCCGATGGCCTGCTCCACAAAGGCATATAGTGTTTAGCGGCGCCTATGCCTGTACGATGCTGGCTGTCGCTTGCCCTTTTGGCCTCATCCGCGCTGTCAGCTGCGGCTGCGGAGCCGTGGTGGAAGCATGCCCTGATTTATGAGATCTATCCCCGCAGCCTTCAGGACACCGACGGCAACGGCATCGGCGATCTGCGGGGCATCACGCAGCGCCTCGGTTACGTAAAGTCGCTGGGCGCCAACGCCATCTGGATCGCGCCCATTTATCCGTCGCCCGAAATCGACTTCGGCTACGACATCTCCGACTACACGGCCATCGATCCGATGTACGGCAGCATGGCCGACTTCGACCGGTTAGTAAAGGAGGCGCACGGGCGCGGCATTCGCGTGATTATGGACCTGGTCCTGAATCACACCTCCGACCGGCACAAATGGTTCGTGGAATCGGAGAGTTCGCGCAACAACCCCAAGCGTGACTGGTACATCTGGCGCGACGGCAAGGGTCCCGGGAAGCCGCCCAACAACTGGCAGTCGATCTTCGGTCATTCGGCGTGGAAGTACGACGCCAAAACCGGCCAGTGGTATTACCACAAGTTCTACGCCGAGCAGCCGGACCTGAACTGGTGGAACCCGCAAGTCCGCAAAGCCATGTACGACGTGGCGCGGTTCTGGATGCGCAAAGGCGTCGACGGATTCCGGCTGGACGCCATTACGACACTCTTCGAGGAGAAGGATCTCCGTGACGAGAAGGCGCTCGGGGGAAAGAACGCATATGGCGATCCGCTGATCGCGAACGTAGTCACGGATAATCTTCCCGAAGTGCATGAGGTGCTCCGCGAGCTGCGCAAAGTAACGGACGAATTTCCGGGCCGCATTCTCATCGGCGAGACATATCTGCCCAACTCCGAAGAGCTGATGAAGATGTATGGCGCGCACAATGACGAGCTGCAGCTTCCGATGGACCTGCACGTCGGCATCATCAACAAGCTCGACGTCGGCGAATTCCGCAAAGAGATCAATGAGGCGGAGACCCGGCTTCATGGCAACATGCCGCTGCTGGTGTTCGATAACCACGACAACCCGCGCAGCTGGGACCGTTACGGCGACGGCAAACACAACGATGCCATCGCCCGCGTGATCGCCACCATTCTGCTCGGCAGTCGCTCGGTGGCGATGATGTACTACGGTCAGGAGATCGGGATGGTGACCACGCCGCCGACGCGGAAAGAGGACGTGAAGGACCCGGTGGGTCTGGTTGGATGGCCGAAAGATAAAGGGCGCGACGGCGAGCGCACGCCCATGCAGTGGGACGCCAGCCGCAATGCCGGGTTCACTACGGGCACGCCCTGGCTTCCGATCCCGCCGAACTATGTGAGGGTCAACGTGGCCACCGAATCGAAAGAAGCTGGTTCGCTGCTGCTTTGGTACGAGCGGCTCATCCAGCTTCGAGCATCGAATGCGGCGCTGCGCGACGGCGATGAAACGATGCTGGACACGGATAACAACGACGTTCTTTCATGGGTGCGGAAGGCGGGCGACTCATCCGTGATCGTGGCGTGCAACTTTACCGATCGCGAGCAGACGATGAAGTTCGATATCGGACCAGCATCGGCCCACGTCCTGGCGGCAAATCCGCAGCGCGGCGGCGAGGTGGATCTGAAGGAAGTAAAACTCCCACCGTTCGGGGTGTTGGTGGCGGACGTCGGCAAGTGAAATCGTTTTAACTCCCACTGCGCGCAACTTTCGTGCAACAGCGGTTTTTATCCGTTCAGAGAGCGCGATTTCGAACGAGGCGCTCCCGAGCGAGGAGAACCGACATGAGATTAGTAACTGTATCAGTGCTGGCGCTTGCGCTGGCCAGCGCCGCGTTCGCGCAGGAGAGCGTGGCCGGGCAGCGGCGCGAGAACCAGCAGGAGCGCATTGGCAACGGCGTGGCGAACGGGTCGCTTACGGCCGGTGAGACTACCCACCTCGAACGGCAGGAGGCCGGAATCAACCATGAGATCCGCCACGACCGGCTGGCCAACGGCGGGAAGCTTACCAATCAGGAGAGGCGGCAGATCAATCGCCAGCAGAACCGTATGAGCCGCGAGATCTACCGCGACAAGCACAATGCCGCGCGGCAGCGCTATGGCAACAACGAGGTCGGCGCACGGCGCGAGAACCAGCAGGACCGGATTGCAAACGGCATCAAATCAGGACAGCTCACCGCGGGAGAAACGGCGCGGCTGGAAGGACATCAGGCGGCCATCAACCGCGAGGTGTACAGGGACCGAGCGGCCAACGGCGGCCGTCTGACGGCCGGCGAGCGGGCTCGGGTGAATCGCCAGCAGAACCGCCAAAGCGCGAACATCTACAGAAAGAAACACAATGGCGTGGTGGGGAGCCGGTGAGGGGGCGGGCTGAACGCCCGCTCCACTCAGGCCGCCTGCTGAACGTCTACCGCGGTGGCCTCCAGTTCGTATCCTTCGTCGTGCGCGGTCTGGACCGCGGCCGCGCGAACGGTTTCCGGGCCGGCGCCTTTCGGCTCGTTGCACCAGCGGCGAATCACCTCTTCACCCACCTGCAGGCGGATCAGCCACTTCGATTTGTCTTTATCCCATGAGACCTGGGCTCGGTCGGCGCGAAGCAACGGCATAAGGTAAGATCCTCCCTTCGGCTCAATTAAAGCATGTTGGTAGCCCAGGGGCGCACGAAATCGGTCCGGACTTTATACCCCCAAAAGTCTGAGGGGCACTGAGGCTCGTTTTCGGGGGTGGGTATTGAACTTCGCTGGTATAATGAGGCTACAGAGAGCAAGCTGGTCGTTCGATCTGACTCTCGGAGAGCTATTGCGTGAAACGAGCTGGTTCCGACGATTCCCTCCGTTGTTCCTTTTGTCATAAATCGCAGGATGTCGTCGGGAAGCTGATCTCGTCGCCAAGCGACTATCCGCGCGCCTACATCTGCGACGAGTGCATCTCGGTCTGTAACTCGATCCTCGAGGACGACCGGCACGAGCAGCCCTACGGCAGCCCCCACAAGCTTCCGAAGCCACTGGAATTAAAGGAATACCTGGACCAGTACGTGATCGGGCAGGACGCCACCAAGAAGAAGCTGGCGGTGGCCGTCTACAACCATTACAAGCGCGTCCAGATGAACAAGCAGCGCGGCGCCGATGTTGAGCTCTCCAAATCGAACATCCTGCTGATCGGGCCGACCGGCACCGGTAAAACGCTTCTGGCCCAGACCCTTGCGCGGATTCTGGACGTCCCCTTCGCGATTGTGGACGCGACCACTCTGACGGAAGCGGGCTACGTCGGCGAAGATGTAGAAAATATAATCCTTCGGCTGCTCCAGAACGCCGACTGGGACGTGCAGCGGGCGCAGCAGGGCATCATTTATATTGACGAGATCGACAAGATCGGCCGCAAGGACGAGAACCCGTCGATCACCCGCGACGTATCCGGCGAGGGAGTGCAGCAGGCGCTGCTCAAGATCCTCGAAGGGACGGTCGCGAACGTGCCGCCACAGGGAGGCCGCAAGCACCCGCACCAGGAGTTCACCCCGGTGGACACCACCAATATCCTGTTCATCTGTGGCGGGGCGTTCGTGGGACTGGAGAAGATCATTTCCCGGCGCGTGGGTACGCGCTCGATGGGCTTCGTGAGCCCGGAAGAGGAGAAACCAGACGGTCGCCGCAGCAGCCGCCGGGACGTCGACATGCTGCAGCAGATCCAGCCGGTGGATCTGATCAAGTTCGGCTTCATACCCGAGTTCATTGGCCGTATGCCCGTGGTCGCCGTCCTCGAAGATCTGGCCAAGGACGCCCTGGTCCAGATCCTGACCAAGCCCCGGAACGCCATCATCCGCCAGTATCAAAAGCTGTTCGAGTTCGAGAACGTGCGGCTGAAATTCAGCGACGACGCGCTGGAGGCAGTGGCTTCTCTGGCTCTGGAGCGGAAGGTCGGGGCGCGCGGTCTGCGCATGATCCTCGAGGACCTGATGCTCGACCTGATGTACTATCTGCCTTCGCACAAGAAGGTGCGCGAATTCCTGGTGACGCGCGAGATGGTACTGACCAGGAACATCAACGTGCAGTTACTGGAGAAGGCCGGCTGACCGGCGGAAGTCTTAGTACTGCGGACGTAATACGGAGCAGCGACACCGGCGGCTGATGCACAGGCCGCCTGAGCGGTGCTATACTAAGGACAGTTCGTGTACAGGTAAAACCCCAGCCGGGACCGGACAGGCTCAACTAACCCGGCATTCGATCCTTTCTTTTCCATGCTTACATCCAGGGAGAAATCCGACACGCGGCGGCTGCCCATGATGCCGATCCGGGACGTGGTCATCTTTCCGTTCATGATGACCCCGTTCGTGGTGGGCCGGGAGTCGAGTGTGCGAGCGCTGGAGGAAGCGCTCGCCGGAGACAAGAAGATTTTCCTGGCGACGCAGCACGACGCCTCGGTGGACGAACCCCGTCCGGACGAGATTTACAGCGTCGGCACCATCGCCAACATCGTTCAAAGCCTGCGCCTGCCCGACGGGAACATCAAGGTCCTGGTCGAAGGCATCGAGCGCGGGAAGGTTGTGACCGTCAGCGAAGACGAAGGGTTCTTCCGCGCGGTAGTGAAGACCTTCGGCTATCGCGTGGAGGCGGGCGCGCAACTCGATGCCCTGACCTCGCGCGTGACCACGCTGTTCGAGCAGTACGTCAAGCTCAGCCAGAACCTGAATTACGAAACCATGATCGCGGCTATCCGCGTGGATGAGCCGGGCAAGCTGGCCGATACCGTCGGCGCCAACCTGCAGCTCACCATCGAGGAGAAGCAGGAGCTGCTGGAGATTTTCGATCCGGTGGACCGCCTGACGCGGGTGGCCGAAATGCTCGACATCGAGATCGAAAAGCTCAACGTCGATCGCACCATTCAGGGCCGCGTCAAGCGCCAGATGGAGAAGGCGCAAAAAGAGTATTACCTCAACGAGAAGATCAAGGCCATCCAGAAAGAGCTCGGCCGCGGCGAGAAGAGCGAGATCGACGAGCTGAAGAAGAAGATCGAAACCGCGGGGATGACCAAGGACGCCTTCGAAAAGGCCATGGCGGAGCTGAAGCGGCTGGAGAATATGCCGCCGATGTCGGCCGAGTCCACCGTCAGCCGCAACTACCTCGACTGGATGCTCGCGGTGCCGTGGAAGAAGAAGTCGAAGGAAATCCGCGATCTCAAGTTTGCGCAGCAGGTGCTCGAGTCCGATCATTACGGGCTGGAGAAGATCAAGGAGCGCATCCTCGAGTTTCTGGCCGTGCGGCGCCTGGTAAAGAATCCGAAGGGCTCCATCCTGTGCTTCGTCGGGCCTCCTGGCGTGGGCAAAACCTCGCTCGGAATGTCCATTGCGAAAGCCACCGGCCGCCGGTTCGTCCGCCTGTCGCTCGGCGGCGTGCGTGACGAGGCGGAGGTACGCGGCCACCGCCGGACTTACATCGGAGCGCTGCCCGGGCAGATTCTTCAGATGATGAAGAAGGCCGGCACGCGCAACCCGGTGTTCATGCTGGACGAGGTGGACAAGATGTCCACCGATTTCCGCGGCGATCCATCGGCGGCGCTGCTGGAGGTCCTCGATCCGGAACAGAACTACATGTTCATGGATCATTACCTCGATGTCGAATACGACCTCAGCCAGGTGTTTTTCATCGCCACCGCCAACGTGCTGCACACCATTCCGCCGGCGCTTCAGGACCGCATGGAAGTGATTCGGCTTTCCGGCTACACCGAGCTGGAAAAAATGGAAATCGCCAAGCGGTTCCTGGTTCCGAAGCAGATGGCCCAGGCGGGTCTGGACGACGAAAACCTCGATTTCGCCGAGAGCGGCATTCAGCAGTTGATCCAGTACTACACGCGTGAAGCCGGGGTGCGCAATCTGGAGCGCGAAATCGGGAACGTCTGCCGCAAGGTGGCCCGTAAGGTTGTCGATGCGGAGACGCCGGACGCGGAAGGCAAGGTCCACAAGCCGGAGAAGTCGACCCTGAGCGAGCAAACCGTGGCCGACTACCTGGGGCCGCAGAAGTTCCGGGACCTCGCGGCGGAAAAGAAGAACGAAGTGGGCGCCACGACGGGGCTGGCCTGGACCGAAGTCGGCGGCTCGATTCTGACCACGGAAGCGGCGGTCATGGAAGGCCGCGGGAAACTTGCAACCACCGGCAAGCTGGGCGACGTCATGCAGGAGTCAGCGCACGCGGCCATGAGCTATGTGCGGTCTCGCGCTCAAATGCTGGGACTCCCCCGCGACTTTTACCGTAATATCGACATTCACGTGCACGTCCCCGAGGGGGCCATTCCCAAGGACGGACCCTCGGCGGGGATTACCCTGGCCACGAGTATCTCTAGCGCGCTCACCGGGATACCGGTACGCGGCGACGTGGCTATGACCGGCGAAATCACGGTTCGTGGCCGCGTTCTGCCCATCGGGGGATTAAAGGAAAAGATCATGGCGGCTCACCGGCACTCAATTTGCGAGGTGATTCTGCCGAAAGACAACGAGAAGGACCTGCCGGATATTCCAGAGAACATCCGCAGGGATATGAAGCTGCACTTCGTCACCTCCATGGATGAGGTGCTGAAGCTGGCGCTTGAAAGGGAGATCGTGGCGCTGCCCCTGGCGGCCACCGCCCCTGCCGTGGAGATAGCGCGGCAGAGTGAAGAGAACATAACGCATTAATTCTGTTGCAGGCTTCCGAAGATCGGCTGGGTCCGATCCGGGGGCTGACTCGCCAGGACGTCTCAGCCTCATGGAAGCGGAGTTTGTGGTTAGTGCGGCGCGGCCGGAGCAGTTTCCGGCCGAGAGCCTCCCGGAATTTGCTTTTCTGGGCCGGAGCAACGTCGGCAAATCGAGCCTGTTGAATGCTTTGACGGGCAAACGGGGGCTGGCGTTCACCAGCGCGAAGCCGGGCTGTACGCAGGTCATCAACTTTTACCGGGTGGAGAATAACCTCTGCTTCGTGGACCTGCCGGGGTACGGTTTTGCACAGGCGCCGGCCGCGATCCGGGCGAGCTGGAAGCAGCTCATTGAAAGTTATCTCGAAAAGCGAAGAAACCTGGAACTCTGCTTCCTGCTGCTGGACAGCAGGCGTGGGTGGATGGACCAGGATGTGGAACTGAAACAGTGGCTGGAGTTCCACCGGCGGCCGTACCTGGTGGTCGCCACGAAGACGGACAAGTTGAAGTCGCAGAAAGAGCAACACCACGGCATGGCAGGCATCCGCAACGAGCGGCTGGACCACGAGCCGGTGCCGTTCTCGGCCATCACCGGCCGGGGAGTGAGGGAAATTTGGCAAGCGATATGGAACATCAGGAACAGCAGCAACCGGCCCCGGTAGCTGCTCCGCCCACGGAGACCAAGCCGGAGGGCAGGTCTGAGAAGCCGGCCGAGGCAAAACCAGCCGGCGACGGAAAGATCACCGAAACAAAGGGCGACGGCAAGCCCGAAGGCGCTCCCGCGCCTCGCCGCACAGCAGCGCGCGCCGCTGCACCTCAAGCGGCGGATGCAACGCCGAAGGCGGCTGCTCCCCCGGCAGCAGAGGCCCCGGCTAAACCCGCGGCGCCGCCGGCCGCCGCGGAAAACGGCGCCGAAACGCGTCCGCCACAGCAGGCGCAGCCGCAGCAACATCCGCCGCAACAGCAGCATCCGCCGCAGGGACGCGGGCAGCACGGCCGCCACGCCGTAGGCAACACGCCGCAGGCCGCGCGCAACGGCGCGAGCACGCTCGATCTGGTGGAGCTGAAGGACATGAGCATTCAGGCGCTCAACCAGGTCGCCCGCGATATGGGCGTCCAGGGCAGCGCCGGCCTGCGCAAGCAGGAACTCATCTTCAAAATTCTCCAGACTCAGGCGGAAAAGAGCGGGCTGATTTTCTCCGAAGGCGTGCTGGAATGCCTGCCCGACGGCTTTGGCTTCCTGCGCGCTCCCGAGTACAACTATTTGCCCGGCCCCGACGACGTGTACGTGTCGCCGTCGCAGATCCGCCGTTTCGACTTGCGTACCGGAGATACGATATCCGGCCAGATCCGTCCGCCCAAGGAAGGCGAGCGGTATTTCGCGCTCATCAAGGTCGACGCGATCAATTTCGAGCCGCCCGAGGAAGCTCGTAACAAGATCTTCTTCGACAACCTCACGCCGCTGTATCCCAACGAGCGGCTGAAGCTGGAAACGGCGCGCGACAACTACTCCGGACGCGTGATGGACATGCTCACGCCCATCGGCAAGGGGCAGCGCGGTCTCATTGTCGCTCCGCCGCGCACCGGTAAGACGATGCTGCTGCAGAGCATCGCGAATTCCGTTACCACCAATCATCCGGAAGTCACGCTCATCGTGCTGCTGATCGACGAGCGTCCCGAAGAAGTCACCGACATGCAGCGCTCCGTGCGCGGCGAAGTGATCAGCTCCACCTTCGACGAGCCCGCTTCGCGGCACGTGCAGGTCGCCGAAATGGTGATCGAGAAGGCCAAGCGGCTGGTCGAGCATAAGCGGGATGTCGTGATTCTGCTGGACTCGATCACGCGCCTGGCGCGCGCCTACAATACCGTGGTGCCGCCGTCGGGCAAGGTCCTGTCGGGCGGCGTCGACTCCAACGCGCTGCAGCGTCCCAAGCGCTTTTTCGGCGCGGCGCGCAACATCGAAGAGGGCGGCTCGCTGACCATCGTGGCCACCGCGCTGATCGACACCGGCAGCCGCATGGACGACGTGATCTTCGAAGAGTTCAAGGGCACCGGCAACATGGAAATCCACCTCGACCGCAAGCTGGTCGACAAGCGCGTGTTCCCGGCCATCGACATCAACAAGAGCGGCACGCGCAAAGACGAGCTGCTGCTGCCCAAGGAAGAGCTCAACCGCGTCTGGGTGCTGCGCAAGGTGCTCAGTCCGCTGTCGCCGGTGGAATCGATCGAGCTGCTGCTGGACAAGCTGGGCAAGACGCGCACCAACGCCGAATTCCTGGCGTCGATGAGCGGCTAACCTGCGGCTCCGGCGCGCGTCAACTATACTGGACAACCGGGCTCACCGATTGGTGAGCCCTTGTCATTTCCCGGCATTTATGAAGAATCTACCCCAGGTGTGCGGCGCCGCCGCACTCGTTATCTTTTGTACCTGCGCGCGCGCCTCGGTTACGCCGCCCGCGCTGCGGCTGGACGAACCGGCGAGGCCGGTGCGCTACGCGGCGGAGCTGACCATCGTTCCGAACCAGGACACATTCCAGGGCGCCATCGACATTCAGATCGACTTCACGCAGCCGCAATCGTTGCTCTGGCTGAACGCGCACCAGCTGAAGGTCTCGAATGCCGTGTTGCGGAGCGGGGCGGACCAGATCGCGGCAAAGATCGTCCCCGGCACAGACGAGGTGATGGGCTTCGACTTTGGGCAACCCATTTCGGGCGAGGGCACACTGCACGTCGAGTACACGGGTGTAATCCACCGCCGCAACAGCGACGGCGTTTTCCAGCTGGAACAGGACGGCCGCTGGTACGTTTATTCGCAGTTCGAGGCCATCAGCGCGCGGTGGGCCTTTCCCTGCTTTGACGAGCCGTCCTACAAGACGCCATGGCAGCTCACCTTGCGCGTGCCGAATGAGCAGGAGGCTTTCAACAATTACCCCGCCGTATCGGAAGCGCCGGCGCCGAATGGCATGAAGGTAGTGAAGTTCGCCGAAACGCGTCCGCTGCCCAGTTATCTGGTGGCCTTTGCGGTCGGGCCGTTCGACATCGTTGACGCGGGTAAGGTCGGTAATACGCCGGTGCGCATCATCGTGCCGCACGGGCGCAGCGGCGACACGAAATATGCCGTCGAAACAATCCCGCGGCAGCTCGCGGCTCTGGAGCGGTACTTCGGTATACCGTATCCGTATCCGAAGCTCGACAGCGTCTCCATGCGCGTGGGCGGATTCGCAATGGAGAATGCCGGCCTCATCACCTACGATGAGAGCCTGCTGCTCTCCAATCCCGCGACCGACACGCTGGCCCGGCAGCGCGAAGCTGCCGAGGTGACCGCGCACGAAATGGCGCACCAGTGGTTCGGTGATCTGGTGACCACCGCGTGGTGGAACGACATCTGGCTAAACGAGGCGTTCGCTACCTGGATGGAGCGCCGGATCCTGGCTGAGCTGGAGCCCACATGGAAGATGGATGTCGCGGAAGCGAGCGAGCGGGCCAAGGCCATGGCGCTCGACAGCCTGGTTTCGGCGCGCCGCATCCGCCAGCCCATCGATTCCTACGACGACATCGCCAACGCTTTCGACAACATCACGTATGAAAAAGGCGCGGCCGTCATCGCCATGTTCGAGCGCTGGGTCGGACCTGACAAGTTTCGCGCCGGCGTGCATTTGTATATGAAGCGCCACGCCGACGGAAATGCGACCGCGGCCGACTTCACTCGCGCCGTCAGCGAGGCGGCGGGGAAGGACATCACGCCCGCGTTCGACAGCTTTCTCGATCAGGCGGGCGTCCCCGTGGTGTCCGTCGCCCTGGACCGTGATTCGGTCGATTTGCGCCAGAACCGATCTTTGCCGCTCGGCTCACCTGCCGCGCCGCCGCAGACTTGGGACATTCCTGTGTGCATGCGGTATGGCAGCGCGGCCGCAAGCCGTAGTGAGTGCTCGCTGCTGTCGCAGCCCGCCGCGCGAATAACGCCCGTGACTTATTCCCGCCCCGACTGGATTGTCGGGAATGCCGGCGACAACGGCTATTACCGCGTCAATTACACCCCCGACCTGCTGGCGAAGATCACCGCGGATAACGGCCGTCTGCTCACGGAACCGGAGCGTGTCGGCCTGCTTTGGGACGTTGATGCGGAGATGCATTCGGGAACCATTTCGCCGAAAACAGCGCTGGCCCTCGTCCCGAGGTTTGCGGAAGATCCGGCGCGACAAGTGGTGGAAGCCGATCTCCACCTTGCCGGGATTCTGGAAAGCCCCATCGTCCCGGCTTCCCTCCAGCCGAAGGCGGAGCAGTTCATTCGCGACAACTTCGGCAGGCGCGCGGAGGAACTCGGATGGCAGCCGAAGCCCGGCGAGAGCGAGGATGAGCGGCTCCTGCGCGAGACGCTGGTGCCCGCTGTCGCCAGTCAGGGCCGCGACCCCGTATTGATCGCGCGAGCGCGCGAGCTTGCGCTTGAATGGCTGCGCGATCACAATGCGGTCAACCCTGGAATGGCCGGCTCGGTGCTCCGGATCGCGGCGGAATTTGGCGATCGCCATTTCTTCGACCAGCTGCACGCGGCAGCGAAGAAGGAGAAAGACCAGCGCTTCCGCGAGGAAATCATCGACGCCATGGGTTCTTTTCGCAATCCGGAAATCGCCCGGGCGGCCCTCCCCATTCTGCTGACAAACGAATTCGACCCGCGCGAATCGGAACACTTGTTCCGCGGACCCCTCGAGTATCCGGAAACGCGCGCGCTGCCGTGGGAATTCGTCCGGCGGAACTACGACGCTCTGGTCAAACAGATGCCGACAGCGGCCGGGCTCGACGACGCTGCCGAATTCCCCCAGGTCGGCACGGCGTTCTGCGACGCCACGCATCGAGACGAGATCCGGGAGTTCTTCGCGCCGCGGATGGCCGGCCACGCTGGCGGTCCACGCATTCTGGCCCAAACGCTGGAGCGCATGAATTCGTGCATCGCCCAGAAGGAGGCGCTGGGTCCGGAGCTGTCCGCGTTTCTGGAGAGCTACGGCCGATAGCCGCGTTACGCTCTATCCATGGGTCGCATTCGCGTCCTCTCGGACGCGGTCGCTAACAAAATCGCGGCAGGCGAGGTTGTGGAGCGGCCGGCGTCCGTCGTCAAGGAACTGCTGGAGAACTCCCTCGACGCCGGGGCTACCGAACTGCGCATCGACGTCGAAAGCGGCGGGCGAAGACTCATTCGCGTGGCTGACAACGGCAGCGGCATGCTGCGCGATGACGCGCTGCTGGCATTCGAACGGCATGCCACCAGCAAGCTGAGCGACGTCCGGGACCTGCTCGCCATCTCGACCCTCGGCTTCCGCGGCGAGGCGCTTCCTTCCATCGGCTCCGTCTCGCGCCTGGCGCTTGAAACGCGGTCTGACGAAGAGAGCACCGGAACGCGCATCGAAATCGCCGGCGGCAGGCTGCTGTCCTGCGACGAATTCCCCTCCGCGCGTGGAACCGTGATCACCGTCCGCGACCTGTTCTTCAACGTGCCCGCGCGGAAGAAATTCCTCCGCTCCGAGCAAACGGAACTGGCGCACATCGCCTCCCTGGTGACGCATTACAGCCTCGCCCACCCGGACAAGTCGTTCGAGCTGTGCCATGGCGCGAACGAATTGCTGGACGTTACCCCGGTTGCCGAGATCCGCGACCGCGTTTACCAGGTGTTTGGCGCGAGCGTGCTTGACGAGCTGATCGATCTCGGCATGATCGAGCGCGAGTTGAACGTTGCCGAGCCGGAGGAGATGGCCAGCCGCGTCTTCGCCCTGCGCGGATTCATATCCGGTCCGCAGGTGCAAAAGCTCAACCGCAACTCCATCTACCTGTTCGTCAACGGCCGGCTCATTCGCGACCGTCTGCTCATGCACGCGCTCTCGTCGGCGTATCACAATCTGATGCCGCCGTCCTGTTACCCCTTCGCGCTTCTGTTCCTGGACTGCGACGCGGAGGAGGTGGATGTGAACGTGCATCCGTCCAAGACTGAAGTGCGCTTCCGGCACGGCACATTCGTCCACGATTTTGTTCGCGACTCGATCCGCGACAGGCTGATGCAGGCCCGGCCGGTATCGAATCTCTCCCCGGAGTGGCGTCCCCAGCCCGCCGCCGATCTGCCGTTTTCGGATTTCACGCAGCGCATCGAAAACCAGCGGTTCGAGCCCATTCCCGATGCCGCAGCCACGGCGGAGCGATTCGAAGATCTGCCGGCGTTCACGCTGCACGCCTCCTCCGGCCCCGCGCCGCGCCTCGATTTCAGCGGAGAGCCGATCCCGGTCGCGGCCGTGCTGCCGCAGCCCGCCGCTACGCGAATGCCGGTCCCGGATACGCACGGGCCTCTGCCGCCGGGCGCCGCCTCGAGCGTCGTCCAATCTCTGGCCGCGCTGCCGGACCTCCGCCCGCTCGGCCAGATTCACGACAGCTTCATCGTCGCCGCCGGCCGCGACGGTCTGTGGATCATCGACCAGCACGTGGCGCACGAGCGCATCCTGTTTGAAAAGGTGCTGAAGCAGATGGCCGACGGCCGCGTCGAGAAGCAGCAGTTGCTCATGCCGCTGCTGCTCGAGCTCAGCCCTGCCCAGCAGATCGAGTATGCCCGCATCGCCGGCGAACTGGAGCACGCCGGTTTCGAAACCGAGCCCTTCGGCACGCGGACCATCGCCGTTAAAGCCGCGCCCGCCGACGCGAGCCTCGCTGATATCGAGCGCATCATTCGCGAGATCCTCGAGGTGGCCGAGAATGAGCTCCGCCGCGCCTCCGTTCAGGATCTGCGCCGCGGCATGGCGGCTTCCATCGCCTGCCGCGCGGCCATCAAGGTGAACATGCGTCTGGAGCCGGCCAAGATCGAATGGCTGCTTCAGGCGCTCGCCCGCACCGAGTACCCCATGAGCTGTCCGCACGGACGGCCCATCGCGCTGCGCTACACCACCCACGACATTCTGCGTAGTTTCCATCGCATCTGAGCCGGGCGCGCAGACACCCCGGTGCGATACACTGCGGACACGATGATCCAGCCCAGCGCGCAGGTCCGGGCCACGTCCGCTCCGCGGCAGAATTACGGCACAGCGCTCGCCGCCATCACCACCGTTTTTTTCATGTGGGGATTTGTCACCGTGCTGAACGACATCCTCATTCCTCATCTAAAGGCCATTTTTGATCTGAATTACGCGCAAAGCACCTTCGTGCAGTTCATCTTTTTCTCCGCGTATTTCATTCTTGCCCTGCCGTCTGCGAAAATTATTTCCGCCCTGGGATACCAGAATTCCATCACCACGGGACTGTCGGTCATGGGTCTCGGCGCATTGATCTTTGTGCCCGCGGCAACCATACCGTCATACCCGCTGTTCCTGGTTGCCTTCTATGTCCTCGCCTCCGGGATGACGATTCTGCAGGTTGCCGCGAATCCTTACGTGGCCGCTCTGGGACCCGAGGACAAAGCCTCCAGCCGGCTGAACCTCGCCCAGGCCATGAATTCCCTCGGCACGACAATTGGGCCGGCGATCGGCGGCTTCCTGATCCTGTCCGCGACCACGGGAACCGGTGAACGCGGGCTCACTCCGGAGCAGCTCCAGGCCCACCGCGCGCTCGAGGCTTCGTCCGTAAAGATGCCATACATCGGCATCGCCATCCTGCTGTTCGTGCTGGCATTCGTGCTGTCCCGCTTCCATTTCCCGGTGATGTCCACCATTGAAGACGCCGATCATCACGTCCATGGCGATCAGGGCAACGTCTGGAAAATTCCGCACCTCGTGCTCGGGGCGGTCGGCATTTTCGTTTATGTCGGGGCCGAAGTCGCGATTGGAAGCCTTCTGGTGAGTTATCTGACGCAACCCGAAATCGGCGCGCTCACTCCAGTCGCCGCCGCCGCATATCTTTCCTATTACTGGGGCGGACTGATGGTCGGCCGCCTCGCGGGCTCGGCCGTCATGCGCAGGATCAAGCCCGGAATCGTGCTCGGCTGCGCGGCGATGATCGCCTGCGCCCTCGTGCTCACCACCATAGTCACCACCGGCCACATCGCGATGTGGAGCGTCATCCTCGTCGGACTGTTCAACTCCATCATGTTCCCCACCATCTTCACCCTCGGCATCGATGGGCTCGGCAAGCTGACCGGGAAGGGTTCGGGCGTGCTGATCATGGCCATTGTCGGTGGCGCAGTGATTCCGTTCGCCATGGGCGCTCTGGCCGACCGCATCGGGCTGCACCGGTCCTTCATTCTTCCGGCCGTCTGCTACCTGTACATCATGTACTACGGCTGGAAGGGCTCCAAGCACGGCCGCGTTCTAACGGCGGCGTGAACAGCGCGCTCGCTGCCGCCGCGCTCGCCGTCCACCTGATCTGGATTCTGTTCGTCATCTTTGGCGCCGCAATCACGCGCAACCGGCCGGCGCTCGCGATACTTCACATCGTGTCCCTGCTGTGGGGCGTCGTCGTGGAACTGTCGCCTCTGCCGTGCCCCCTCACGCTCGGTGAGCAGTTCTTCGAGCAGCGCGCCGGCATCGACCCATACCGCGGCGGCTTTCTCCTCCACTACCTCGACCGCATCGTCTATCCTGCGCTCCCGGACTGGCTGCTGACCGTCCTCGGCGTGCTCGTCTGTTCCGTGAACCTCGGCATCTACTTCCGCCGTTATCACCGTAACTGGAAACGTTAACGGCTCGCCAAGGCGTCCTCTGGGCAGGAGGCAGAAATGCGCTTTGCTGCTTTATTCTCCGTTTGCCTTCTCACCGCCGCGGCCGTCCCTCCCACATCGCCGCTGACTCGCATACAGGACTCACGCGATGCCATGGACATCGTTACCGCGGTGAAACAGGCGCACACCGATTTGCAGCGCCAGGACAAAGCTGACGCGAAAACCCAGATCGACCGCGCACTCAATCTGGAATCGAAGCTGGATCAGTCCGGCGCCCTCGGCCGCATGGTGCCCATCTATCGTGAAGCCGTGTCCGTCGCGGTCTTCACGCCATCGAAGATCGTCGGCGCCGGCAACCAGAGCTCAGCCGATCGCATGACCATTCCCACGGTCCAGGATGTAGTCGGCGAATCGACGCGCGTCTTTGTCGATACAAAACGCATGGAGCAGGACCTGAAGGATGCCCGGAAGGCGCTGGATTCCGGCGACATCAATAAGGCTCAAAGTGCGCTCGCGGCCGCGGAAAGCGCCCGCGTCACCGAAACCGACGCCGGTGACGAGCCGCTGGCCAAAGCCCGCGCGAATCTGTTCCGTGCCGCCAGACAGGCTGATCGGGAGCTGTTCCAGGACACCGCGGTGAGTCTCGGCGCTGCCGCTAAGGCGCTGGAGACTTATGCCAACGGGAACGGACCACACCAGGCCGGCGCGCGTGTGATCGCTCGTGAGATCGTCCTTTACGTACCGCGTATGCCGCACGAGCCGACACAGGTGGCGGGCCGCATCGAAGGTTGGTGGGAGCGGGTTTCTGACTGGACCGCCACCCCACAGAAAGCGCAGACTACCGCGCAAAATCGGTAGCGCGCACGCGCCGGTCCGCGGGCACCCCGCTGATATCCTGAAGCTTCATGCTTCGCGTCCGTTTCGCCCCGTCGCCCGCGCGGTTTCCGCATATCTCCAGCTCCGGGACACTCGAAGGCGCCTTCGAGGTCTGATCGGATGATCCTTGGCATCGGAGGTTTTCTCCACAGCGCCGCGTGCGCGTTCATTCGAGATGGAGTGCTCACCGCCGCGGTCGAACAGAAGAAGATCGCGCGTCAGGAGCGGCCGGGGCAACTGCCGCTGGAAGCGATCGCCGAAGTCCTGCGGCTTTCGAACGCCGGCGGGGACCACGCTCGCGTGCAGTGCGTAGCCATCGCGCGGCCGTTTCCGGCCGGTTCCGAGACACTGCTGCACGTGACCCTGCGCGGCATGTTCCCGGACAGCCGGCTTGTGGTGGTCGAGCACCACGAAGCGCACGCCGCGTCCGCTTACTACGCATCGCCGTTTGAACACGCGACCGTGCTCACGCTCGACCGTCTCGGTGACTTTCGTTGCGGCGCGCGCTGGCGTGGCGAGGGCAACCGCCTCACCGTCGAGCGCGAGCTCTTTTATCCCGACTCGCTCGGCGATCTCTACGGCCGCGTCACGGAACTGCTGGGCTTCAACCGCAACGCCGACGAGCACAAGGTGCAGTGGCTGTCCACCGCGGGCGACCGTTCGTACGCCGGCCTTTTCGAGGAGATCCTCGGCATCGCGAATGGCGCCGACTGGCCCCGCATTCACGCTTCCTGGTTCGACGGCCGCCGCCTCAGCCGCGGCGGGTTCAGCGCCAAATTCTATGACAGCCTGGGCCTGAAAGACGAGGCCGAGATTCCCGAACGCATGCGCGCCCAGGTCGCCGCAGGCGTGCAGGCCGCGGTGGAATCAGCCGTTTCGCGCATGGCCGGCGACGCCCCTCGCCTCTGTCTCGCCGGCGGCCTCGCCTACAACGCGCTGCTCGTCGCCGCCCTGGAGCGCAGACACGAGGTGTTCGTGCAGCCCGCCTCCGGGAATATCGGAACCGCGATCGGGGCCGCCATGTACGCCGCGCATACCGTCCTCGGCTGCTCCGCGCGCACGCCGCTGCACGATCTCTGCCTCGGCCCCGCCTACACCGCCGAAGAAGTGAAGATGGTGCTCGAGAACTGCAAGCTGCGCTTCCGCTATCTGCTGACCACCGAAGAGCTGATTGAAACCGCGGTGCGCGAGATCAACGATCAGAAGATCGTGGCCTGGATGCAGGGCCGCATGGAATTCGGCCCCCGGGCGCTCGGCAATCGCAGTATTCTCGCTTCACCGCTCAATCCGTACTCCACCGAGAACCTCAACGTCTACATCAAACACCGCGAACCGTTTCGCAAGTTCGCCGCTTCGGTTCCCGCCGAACTGGCCCAGGAATACTTCGATGTTGGCCCGAATGGCCGCTTTCTCGCCACGGTAGGCCGCGTCCGGCCGGCCCACAGGAAGACCTTCGACAGCGCCGTCCTGGGCGATGGGCTGGTTCGCGTCCACACCGTGCACCGGCAGGACAATCCGCTGTACCATCGCCTGCTGCTCGCGGGCGGCGAGAAGACCGGCCTGCCCGTGCTTTACAACACCAGCTTCAACCTTTTCAATGATCCGCTGGTGTGCAGCCCGCGCGACGCCGTACGCAGTTTCTACTCCTCCGGGATTGACGCTCTGTTCGCCGGAAACTTTTTCGTCGAAAAATAACGGAAATCTCTGCATCCCGGGAACTCCTGGACGGATTTCCCGTCTGTACTCCTATGCACGGCCTCTGGCAGGATGTTCGCTATGGCGTTCGCGGGCTCGGGCGGGACCGCGGCTTCACCTTTCTCGCGGTGCTCGCGCTCGCGCTGGGCATCGGCTCCGTAACCACGATCTACAGCGTCATCGAAAACGTCCTGCTCGACCCCTTCCCCTACCGCGACGCACGGCACATCATCAGCTTCTATATTCATGACCTGGACCAGGGCGAGCGCGGTGGGCGCGGCGGCTTCCAGATACCCGAATTTCTCGATTACAAAGAACAGAATCGTATCTTCGACGGCGTCATCGGATCGGGCAACTCGGACGTGCTCTACACCAATGGCGAGGGAACCGATCGTTTTCAGGGCGCCTACGTCACCCCGGATGCGTTCGATGTGCTCGGCGCGCGCGCACTGCTCGGTCGCGGCATCACTCCGGCTGATGGCCAACCCGGCGCCCCGCCGGTCTTCGTCATGGCCTACAAGTTGTGGGCGAAGAACTTCAACTACGACCGCGGCATCCTCGGCCGCACATTCGTGCTCAATCAAAAGCCGCGCACCCTGGTTGGCATCATGCCTCCGCGCTTCACCTGGTGGGGCGCGGATTTGTGGACGCCTGACCCGCTCGATCGCAACGATCCCGACGTGAAGATCCGTAACTTCGCTTTCCTCGGTCACCTGAAACCAGGCATCGATGAACGGCGCGCCGCGGCCGACCTCAACGTGCTCGCGCACCAGCTCGCGAAGAAGTACCCCGACCAGTATCCAAAGCGCTTCAACGTGCAAACCCAGACTTTGGCGGAAGGAGTGGTCGGCCAGTTCCGGCCCATCCTGTTCACCCTGCTCGCCGCCGTCTGCATGCTGCTGCTGATCGCGTGCGGCAACGTGGCGAACATGCTGCTGGCGCGAGCCACCGCGCGCGAAAAAGAGATCGCCATCCGCACTTCGCTGGGCGCCGGACGCTGGCAAATCCTGCGGCAGCTCATGGTGGAGAGCCTGCTTCTCGCGCTCGCTGCCGCGGTCGCCGGGTGTGGGCTCGCCTGGGGCGGGCTGAAGGTGCTGGTGGCGGCCATTCCCCAGCAGACGATTCCCGACGAAGCCGTCATCAGCCTGAACCTTCCCGTGCTCGCGTTCGCTCTCGCCGTCACCATCGTAACCGCGCTTCTGTTTGGCCTCGCTCCGGCTCTGCTCGCCACCGGCCGGCAGCTCGCCGAACCGCTGAAGGATTCGGGCAAGGGCGTGAGCGGCGGCTTCCGGCGCGGGCGTCTGCGCAATGCGCTCATCGTCGCCGAGGTGGGACTCTCGATGGTGCTGCTGGTCGGCGCGGGACTGCTGATGCGCACTTTCGTTGCGCTCCAGAACGTGGACCTCGGGCTGAATCCGAACAATGTACTGGTGGTCCGGCTGCCGCTGCCGCGCGAGCAGTACAAGACCGCCGCCGCCAAACAGCGATTCTTCCGCGAGCTGCTGGGCCGCCTCCATGCCCTCCCCGGAGTCGTTGCCGCCACCGAAACCAGCTCCCTGCCTCCATACGGCGGCATTCCCACCGACGTCGATGTCCCCGGCCGTACGCATTCCGAAAATTGGCAGGCGCTGTTCCAGCTGGTCAGCGATGGTTATTTCCAGACGCTTCAGATCCAGCTCCTGCGCGGGAGGCTGCTCAGCGAGTCAGAGGTCGCACAGGCGCGTAAGGTCGCGGTCATCAATCAGAGCCTGGCGCGCAAATTCTTCGGCGACGAAGACCCTGTCGGCCGCATGATCGTTCTGAAGACCCTTCAAACGTGGCCCGAGCCGGTGAAGGATCCCGTCTTTGAAGTGGTCGGCATCACTGCCGACGCGAAGAACCGCGGCGTGCAGGATCCCCCCATGCCGGAGGCCTTCATCCCCTACACCGTCACCGGGTTCGCCGAGCGCGGCATTCTGGTGCGCACCGCGCAGGATCCCATGACCCTGCTTCCCGAAGTGCAGCGCCAGGTCTGGGCCACGGATCGCAACGTAGCGCTCACACTCACCGGCTCCATGCGCGACTATCTGAAGCGCTTCACCTACGCTCAGCCGCGGTTCGCCCTGATCCTGCTGGCGCTGTTCTCCGGCGTCGGGCTGGTGCTGGTCGCGATCGGCGTGTACAGCGTCATTGCCTACACGGTATCGCGGCAGACGCATGAAATCGGTATCCGCGTAGCCCTCGGCGCCTCCCAGGCCAATGTGCTCATGGTGGTGCTGCGTATGGGCCTGGTGCTTGTCGGACTCGGGGTCGCGGCCGGTCTGGCCGCCAGCTTCGCCGCGACGCGTCTGATCTCGAGTCAGCTGTGGGGCGTCAAACCGTACGACCCGCTGACGCTCGCGGCGGTAATCACGGTTGTGCTGGTGGCGGGCATCGCCGCATGCCTCATCCCCGCCCGCCGCGCCACGCGGGTCGACCCCATGCAGGCGCTTCGCTACGAATAGGTTCGCTGTGCGCGGGGTCTGAGCCGCCGTATGCATTACCACGGTAATTTGAAGGTGTGGCGATTGCCCGTTCGAAAATAACTGCGCAGGGCCGGATCTCTGTGCCGCCCGATGTCCGGAAGAAGCTCGGCGTTGCTCCGGGGTCAATCCTCGAGTGGTACGAGGACAATGGCCGAATCATAGTCCGGCGAGCGGGCCGATTCTCTTCCGAGGACATCCACAAAGCCGTCTTCGCAAACCGGCCTCCCAGGGCACAGACTGTTGACGCGATGAAAGCAGGCATTCGCCGCTGGATGCGAAAGCGCCATGCGCGCGATTGAGTTGGTACCGTGAACGGCGCCCAAAGGCTCTAATCGTTACGCCATCCGCGCTTGCGCGACGCGCTCCGGAATCCGCGCCAGATCGCGTACGAAGAGTTCGTATTCCGCATGCCGGCGCTCCTCGTCCGGCATGCGCAGCAGCGCCGATGGGTGCACCGTCGCCATCACCCACTCGGCCACGTCATGCGGGAAAAACTCGCCGCGGTGCTGCGTCAGCCGGAACGCACGCCCCATCAGATCCTGCGCCGCTGTCGCCCCAAGGCAGACAATCAACTGCGGCTTCACGACACGGATCTCAGCATCCAGCCACGGCCGGCAGGCCGCCACTTCACGGGCGTTCGGCTTGCCGTGAATACGGCGCTTGCCGCGCGGCTCGAACTTGAAGTGCTTCACCGCGTTGGTTACGTAGACGCGCGCGCGATCCACATGCGCATCCGCCAGCGCGCGATCCAGCAGCTTGCCCGCGGGGCCGACGAATGGATGTCCCGTCCGGTCCTCGACATCGCCGGGCTGCTCTCCCACCATCATCACCGCCGCGTGCTTCGGTCCCTCGCCGGGCACGGCCTGCGTCGCGTTGCGATAGAGGTCGCAGCCGTGGCATTGCTGCACCGACTCGGCCAGCGCCGCCAGGCTGAGCCGCGCCGGTATCCATGGAAGCGCTCCAGGAAACTCGCTTTCCGCCATAACGTCCTCATTACCAGACGCATACCCATTAGAATGAGTACAGAAATCGTGCCGCCCACCGGACCCGCCGCCCCACGTACACCGCTCGAGGAAGAGCTCACGCGCGTCTGGAAGGATCTGCTGGGCGTGCCGGAAATCGGCATCCACGACAACTTTTTCGATCTTGGCGGCCACTCCCTCCTCGCCGTCCAGCTTCTCTCCATCATTCACGAGACTTACAACGTCGATCTTTCGCCGGAGATCGTCTACGACGCGGCGCTCACCGTCGCTTCGCTGGCGCATGCGATCGAACTACAGCAGATCGATCAGCTCGGGCCCGAAGAGTACGCGGCCATGCTGGAGGATATCGAGCAGATGTCCGACGAGGAAGCGCGGGCGCTGCTGGCGGCCGAGGACGACGGCGAATCCGCCGGCGGCCGCGCCTGAGCGATGCGGGTCCTGCTGGCGTCCAGCGCGTCCTACGATCCACCGCGCGGCGGCTCGACGCACAGCAATCGGGCGTGGCTTGGCGAGCTGCGCGCCCGCGGACACGAGTGCGACGTTGTCGCTGGTTCGGAGCCGGCCGAGAATCCAGCGTTGCAGAAGCTGGCGCTGAGAAGCCGTATCCTCGACTGGCG
>DASRCB010000423.1:0-24252 GCA_035653295.1 Bryobacteraceae bacterium | reverse complement strand
TCGTCCTGCGTGGACTGCTGCTCGATCTCCCGCGCCACCCGCGACAGGTACCGCGACACGAGCACCGCACCCACCCCCAGCAGGAGCAGCAGCACCACCGCTACGATACGTTTTGTCATGCTGGCTATAGGGCCGGGAGCGGAAAAATCCGCATCGGCTCGATAAATCAGACTACGATTTTCCTATGGGAACGGTCACGAGCGCGAAAAACCCGCTGCTGAAGGAGGTCCGCAAGGCGGTACGCGCGAGCAGCCTCACGGAATCCGGCCTGTGCATCGCCGAAGGCTTTCATCTGCTCAAAGAAGCCCTCCGCAGCGGCTGCCATATCGAAGAGGTGCTCGTGTCCGAACCGGTCCGCGAAGCGCTGCGCGAGCGCGTTCCCGGACTCGACGAGATTCCCGTCGTGCCGCTCCATGAGCGCCTGTTCTCCACCGTCGCGTCCACGGAGGCGACCCAGGGCGTGCTCGCGCTCGTCCGCCCGCCCTCGTGGACCATGGACGACGTCTTTCGCGGCGAGACCCTCACCGTCATCGTGGATGGCGTCCAGGATCCCGGCAACGCCGGAGCCATCCTGCGCGCTGCCGAGGCCTTCGGCGCCAGCGGCGCTGTCTTTCTGAAAGGCGCGGCGAGTCCCTGGAATCCCAAGGCTTTGCGCGCCTCCGCCGGTTCGGCGTTTCGCCTGCCTCTGGTCACCTCCGCCGATGCCGCCGAAACACTCGATCTCGCCCGCCGCAACCAGGCGCGGCTTTACGCCGGCACCCCGCACGACGGCCGCAGCATCGCCGAGTGCGACTTCACCGAGCGCTGCGCCATCGTCATCGGCAGCGAGGGACGCGGCGTCAACCCGGAGCTGGCCGAATCCTGCGAACTGCTCCGCATCCCGACCACCGCCGTGGAGTCGCTCAACGCCGGCATGTCCGCCGCGGTCATGCTCTACGAAGCGCGGCGCCAGCGATCCACCCAGGGAGGCGCGGCCCAGTGAGCCTGTTCGAGGCCGAGCCGCTCTCGCATCCGAAGGACGACTCCAAACGCCCGCTCGCCGAACGGATGCGGCCCGAGACGCTCGATGGGTTCATCGGACAGGAGCATATCCTCGGGCCCGGGAAGCCGCTGCGCCTGCAGATCGAGCGCGACGAACTGAGCTCGCTCATCCTGTGGGGACCGCCTGGAGTGGGCAAAACCACGCTGGCCCGCCTCATCGCCCGCATGACCCGCTGCGAGTTCGTGCCCTTCAGCGCCGTCCTCAGTGGGATCAAAGAAATCAAAGCGGTCATGGCCGACGCCGAACGGCTGCGGCGCGCCGGCCGGCGCACCGTGGTTTTCGTCGATGAGATCCACCGCTTCAACAAGGCCCAGCAGGACGCATTCCTCCCGTACGTGGAGCGCGGCGACATCATCCTGATCGGCGCCACCACCGAGAACCCGTCCTTCGAGGTCGTGTCCGCGCTGCTGTCGCGCACCAAGGTGTACGCACTGCGCGCACTGAGCGAAGACGAAATCGTGGGACTGCTCCGCCGCGCTCTGCCGGTGGTGGGCATCTCCGCATCCGATGATCTGCTGCGACAGATCGCGTTGTATACGAACGGAGATGCGCGCTCGGCTTACAACATTCTCGAGATCGCCGCCGGCGCATCGCGCGATGGAGCGCTCACCCAGCAGGCCGTGGAGGACTCGCTCCAGCGGAAAATGCTGCTCTATGACAAGAGCGGCGAAGAGCACTACAACCTGATCTCCGCGCTGCACAAATCCATCCGCTCCTCAGACCCGGATGCCGCGCTTTATTGGCTGGCGCGGATGCTGGAAGGCGGCGAGGATCGGCTGTACATCGCCCGCCGCCTGGTGCGCATGGCCATCGAGGACATCGGGCTCGCCGATCCGCGCGCCCTCGAACAGGCCATGGCCGCGAAGGAATGCGTGCATTTCCTGGGTATGCCTGAGGGAGATCAGGCGCTCGCGCAGGTTGCCATATATCTCGCCCTCGCGCCGAAGTCGGACGCCGCGTATCGGGCTCTGAATGCGGCTCTCGAAGAGGCCCAAAGCGGCCGCGCCGAGCCGGTCCCGCTGCACCTTCGCAATGCGCCGACCCGTCCCATGAAGGAGTGGGGTTACGGGAAGGGCTACCAGCACGCTCACCAGTTCGAGGACGCCATCACGGACATGAGCTGCCTGCCCGAGTCTCTGGCCGGCCGCCAGTTCTACGAGCCTACAAATCGCGGCGTGGAGCAGCGCATCGCTGAGCGGCTTCGTGAGCTTCGCGCTCGCCGAAATCCGGGCAAACAGGAGGAGCCCGCCGAATGAAAATGCCGCGAGTTTCTGAAGAAATGCGGCGCGTGGCGGCGATGCTCGAGGACGAGCTGCGCGGCTGGCCCGGCGTTTCTCTGCGGCCGATGTTCGGGATGACCGGGCTTTACAGAGGCGAAAAGATTTTCGCGGCGCTGCCCCGCACGCGATCGATCGGCGGACCGAACTCGCTCATCCTGCGCTTCGATCCGCTCCCGCCCGCGCTGGCCCAGCGGATGGCCGCCGACCCGCGGATCGGCGCAAACCGCCCCGGCGCCCGCTGGTGCTCGTTCGAAGTAGCCTCACCCGAGGACCTGAATGACGCACTCGCCTGGCTCGGCGATGCTTACGAGCATGCCGCAACGGCGGTCAACAGAACGCCGGCACCATCGCCAGAGGTTTCGGTTCGAAAACGCCCAGCATCCTCGCCCGGCAGAAAAAAAGTCCGTTCGCGCAATTCTTAGGAATACGACTTCTCGGCGACGCAGAAAAAACCGGAGACTTTGCCCTTTACCCGTCAAGTGGCCTCTGACTTCGCGCTACTCGCGTTATTCAGCTCGAACAATGGTCGTGATGTCCAGCCGCGCGATGCGGCAGGTCCCAAGCCAGATCGCGGCCATCGCAACCGCCACCGGCACGGAGACGGCGATCACGAACGGATCCGGGCCAGAGGCCGACGCTCCTTCGATCAGCAACTGCAGGAATCGCCCGGCAGCAACGGCCCCGGCAATGCCCA
This sequence comes from Bryobacteraceae bacterium, assembly GCA_035653295.1. Classification (GTDB taxonomy): domain Bacteria; phylum Acidobacteriota; class Terriglobia; order Bryobacterales; family Bryobacteraceae; genus DASRCB01. The sequence goes on along the minus strand of DASRCB010000423.1, from coordinate 21,236 downwards.
CCGAGGTTCCGCACGCAACCGGGATCATGGCTCTCCCCAGCAGACGCCGCCGAAGACGGACCGGCGTCGTGCCCAGCGCAAGGCGAATCCCGATCTCCCGCCTGCGCTGCAACACCGACCACGAAATCACGCCGTAAACGCCAACCACCGCAAGCAGCAGGGCGAAGCCGCTCAAGAACGCCATCGCCGTCGCGTAGAACCTCGGCCGCCCGAGTGCTTCATCCAGCCGCTCGCTCATGGTCTTCACATTGAATACCGGCACGCGGCTGTCCACCGACCGTATGGCATCGCGGATGGCCGCGAGGCGCTGCCGCGCATCGCCACGGACCCGGGCTACTATCGTCAGATGTTGCGGCGCTCGGGTAAGTCGAAACACCTGCGGGATCGCGTTCGCCGTCGGCCCCATGTAGCGAATATCGCGGACCACGCCGACTACCCGGCTTGCCTTGCCCCACCAGTCCTCTCCGGTCAGGTAGCGCCCCACCGCGCGGCCGGGGTCGCCAAAACGCCGGGCGAATGCCTCGTTCACTACGGCCAACGGCTCCGTACTCCTCGCATCAGCGTCCTCGAACTCGCGCCCGTACAACACGCGAGAGCCCATCGTGGCGAAAAAACCCGGGGCCACCGGCAGCATCAGCGCGATCGTGCCGGAACTGCGCCCATCGAGCCGGAACTCGCCGCCAATGAATTTCTGGGCATCCAGCGGCAAATACTCCGTGGCGCTTGCGGACACCATGCCAGGAACGCTTTGAACCCGGCGCAGCGCCTGTTCGTAATACGCCATGGCCCGGCTGCCGTTGTCGTCGTATTCGGTTCCTGCCAGCGACACGGTGAGTGTCGCGAGATTCCGGACCTGATATCCGTTATCGACTCCCATCAGCGCCAGAAACGCGCCGCTCAGGCGCATCGAGCAGGTGAACAGAATCACGGTAAGCGCAATCTGTACCGCGATGAGCGCGTGGCGGGCGCGTGTTCCACCGCGTCCGCTGCCTGACGGGCGGACGAACATGGGCGATGCTTTCGAACCGCCGGCATACAGCGCGGGAAGAATGCCGAAGGCGACGCCGGTCACCAGCGCAGTAATGACGGCGAAGCCCAGGACGCGCCAATCGAGCACGGTGTACTTCTGCCCCGCCAGCGGCGCCGGCTGAACCGCGTTCGCAATCTTCGCGGCCCAGGCGGCTACGATCATGCCCGCGCCCGCCGCTACCGCGGACAGGAGCACGCTCTCGGTAAGGAACTGCTGCACCAGCCGCGCTCGGCTCGCCCCCAGCGCGGAACGGATCGAAAGCTCTTCCGAACGATCCACGATCCTGGCCAGCAGCAGGTTCGCCACGTTGGCGCATGCCGTCAGCAGTAGCAGCGCGACACAGCCCATCAGAACAAACGATGCCTTCTTCACAGGCCCGGCGAGTTGATCCTGAAGCGGAGTCAGCTTCGGGCGGTTCGCAGGATCAGTATCAATGCTTCCCTGCGGCAACCGGCGCACTTCCGCTTCGAATGCCTCGCGGGCCTGTGGCCACGACAGGCCGCTCCTCAGCCGCCCCAGGAACTCGAGGAAAATGCCGCCGGATTTCGGGATTCGCCGCCAGTCGAAGGTCGTCGGCGACCACAGCGCGGTCCGCTGCGGATAGTCGAAGCCGGGCGGCGCGACGCCGATGACCGTGAACGGGGCGCCGTTGACACGAATGGTCGCGCCCAGCGCACTCGGATCGCCGCCGAACAGGGTCTGCCATAAGCCGTACCCGATCACGGCCACAGCATCGCGGCCTACTGTGTCCTCGTCGGCGGCAAACATCCGCCCCCGCCATGGCCGGCAGCCCAGCAGAGAGAAGAAGTTGGCCGATGTCTCAGTAATGCGCACGCGCGCCGATTCACGCACCGCGCCCAGATTCACCTCACTGGTGTTGTACCGGGCGGTGTCGGCGAGGTAGTTGCTGTGCCGTCGCCAGGAATGGAATTGCGCGGGACTTTCGACATCGACGGCCAGTCGGAACAGCGGCAGCGACACCAGCCGCTCGGGCTCGCGAAACGGCAGCGACCGGATCAGCAGCGCATCGACTACGCTGAAGACGCCGGTGCTCGCGCCAATGCCCGCCGCCAGGGCTGCGATCGCGAATACAGTGTGCGCCGGCCGGCGTCGCCACAGCCGCAGCGCATGGCGCGCGTCTTCGCCGAACTCGCGTATCATCTGCGGCGGGGCCGAGAGCAGCAGGTCAACGGCCGTGCGTACCCAGAGCCGGGCAAGCTCGGCGGCGCCGCCGGCCTCGGCGCGCTCGTCGCGAAACTCGCGTTCCAGAGGGCCCGCGTAATTCTCCCGAAACCCGGCCGGATAGAGCTTCAGCAGCAACCGGTACAGCCATATGCTCCTCATGCCCGGGCAGCCTTGCCGAAATTCGCCGCGGCCAGCCGCACCAGTTCGCGCATGCGCGCCGCCTCTGCTTGCGCCACTTTCCGCCCAAAGCCCGTCAGCCGGTAGTAGCGCCGGCGCTCGTCATCCAGATGCGGATCGGGCCGCTCGTCAGATTCCTCGATCAGGCCCTGCTCGAGCATTTTACTGATCGACCCGTAAAGCACGCCGGGGCCCAGCTTCAGCCGCCCATCGGTGCGCCGCGCAATCTCGCGCTTCAGCGCGTAACCATGCCGTTCGCCTTCACCGAGGCACAGCAGGATGTGAAAGACCGCCGGCGCAAGCGGCAGCAGGTCCTCAGGGTCGGGATAGTCCTTGATCCTCATCACTAGTACAGATAAGGATATAGTGTATCACCCAGCGTACCTAAACGGACGAACCTGGTTGCGATCGCTCGATCAGCGCCCTCCCCCGCGTGGCGCGAGCCGGCGGGATTCCAGAAATTGCACCAGGGCCCTCAGATCCTGTGGCGTAAGGCTGCTGGCGAACGCAGGCATGTTGTAACCGCCGTTCAGAATACGCAGAGTGATCTGCTGCTCGGTCAGGCGGTCGCCGACGGTGCTGAGGTCCGGTCCTCGATGCCCACCGTAGCCATCGATGGCGTGGCAGTTCTCGCAGCCCTTGAGATGGAAATCCCGCGCGCCTGTGGAGAGGTCCGGCGCGGACGCTTGCACCACCGCGGGCGGCAGCGGCTTATTGGTGAAATCGGGCGACCAGGGCGTCCGATTGCCCTCGGCCCAAAGAACGCCGACGGCGGAGACGATGATAATCACGCTGGCCACCGCCCACGGCCGCCGCGAGGGCGCGCGTTGTCCCTTGTTGAATACCAGCGGGAGAATCAGCAGGCACACGCCCGCGACCAGCGGCGCGCCCACGATGACCCAGTCCTCGGCCCCATGCGGAAGCAGCGCGAGCACGGCGAAGTACCAGAGCAGATACCAGTCCGGATGCGGGTAAGCCTCAATGATCGTCGGATCCGGCGCCGTGGTCAGCTTTGGAGGTCCGATGAACCACGCCAGCAGCATGATGCACAACACCACGAAGGCTCCAAACACCGCATCCCGCCACGCCGCATCGGGCCAGAACGGAACGCCTTCGCGGTGCAGCATGTTTTCGTACCAGGCGCGATACGTTTTGGGGTCGACCGGCTGCGATGCGCGCGGCTTCTCGGAAATGCCGTGCCGCAGCACCAGCCCGAGATGCAGCCCCACCATTGCGAAAATCAGCGCTGGAATGAAGAACACGTGATAAGCGAAGAACCGGCTCAGCGTCGCCCCTCCAACGGTCTGGCCGCCCATGATGAGCCGCGCCAGCCAGGGCCCGATCAGCGGCACCCGGCCCGCCTGCTCCGCCGCGACGATCGTCGACCACACGCCGTTCTGGTCCCAGCGCAGCAGCTGGCCGGTGAAGCCCATCAGGATGGTCAGCCCCAGCAGAATCACGCCGACCACCCAGTTCAGCTCGCGCGGAAACTTGTATGAGCCGGTGAGGAAGGTGCGAATCATGTGTATGCCCACCAGCAGCACCATGGCCGAAGCGCCGAAATAATGCATGCCGCGCAGCAAATGGCCGAGAAACGCCTTGTCGGTGATCCACTTCAGCGAATCGTATGCCTGGCCGGCGCTGGAAACGTACGCCGTCGCCAGGGCGATCCCCGTGAACACCTGCAGCAGAAACGCGAACAGAGTGGCGCTGCCGAACACGTACATCCATCCCGTGCGCGGCGGAACGGGATGCTTCATGATGGGCCCGATCACCTTCGACGCGTCGGTCCGCGCGTCGAACCATTGCCAGGCTGTCTTCAGGAAACGCATGCGCCGCTCAGGTGATGGGAGTGGGGCTGGTCAGAATCTCCACCTGCCCCTCGCGCACGCGGACCGGATACTGCACCAGCGGACGCGGCGGCGGCCCGGCGGCAACCGTCCCGTCTTTGTAGTACACACCGCCGTGACAGGGACACATGAACAGTTCGGCGTCGGGCAGCCAGCGCACCGGACAGCCCAGGTGAGTGCAGTTGATGGCAAAGGCGACGAAGCTGCCGTCAGGCTTATGGCGAAGCCACGCGCCGGTCCTGCCCGTCACGCCCGCCCACACGACAGAGGATGCGTCGTCGAAGCGGACCTCCACGGTCTTGCCCTGTTCGAACTGCGACACCGGTCCGACGCCGCGCCACGTGCGGGCGGCCTTCTCGAATAAGGGGGCGAGCAGGAATCCGGCAACGGGGACGCCGATCATCGCCGCGCCCGCGCAGCCCGCGCCGATGCTGACCAGGGTCATGAGTTTGCGGCGTTCGGGGGAAAGCTCATCGCTCATGGAATATGTCTCCAACCCAGCCGGCGATTGCGAACCCGCCGACCACGAATCCCACCAGCGTCAGCCACATGCTCGTTACCGGCCCGAGCAGCGCGAGGTTCATGCCGAAAGCGAGCGCCGCCGGCCAATACGTCGGGCCCGCAAGGCGTTCGGGAAGGGGCTTGTTCCAGCCCGGACGAAGCGGATCGGACTCCATCACACCTCCATTGCCGGTTCGGGCTCCTCCCGATACCAGCGCGCGAACATGGCCAGAATCGCCGTCAGGTAGACGAGGCATGCCGGCACCCACATGAGCAGCCCTCCGATCTGCTGATCCATCGCCGCGGAAATGCCCCAGCGGCCCCGAATCGCCTCGGCGACCGCGCCGGCGGGCGGATGCGCATATGCGGGATACAGCAGCGCCGGAGCGAAGGTGATTGCCACTCCGATTGCGGTGCACGCCAGACAGGACGTGAACAGGTAGGCCGCGGCCTGCGGTACCGGCCGCATGCGCGACTGCGGCAACGGCGTCAGAACGGGCCACCAATAGATCGTGCCGCCCACCAGCAATGAGAGGTGCTCCACGATGTGCAGAGGCTCGTTCGTTAGGGCCGTGTTGAACAGCGCCGGGATATGCCAGAAGATCATGACGCCCACGCCCGCCATCCAGGCGATAGCCGGAACACGCAGCACGCGCTCGGCCGCACGCACCGGCGCATATCGCAGCGCTCGCTCGAATACGTCCGCGGGTACGGCCATGACAAGCAGCGCCGGGACAACGAGCACTAACAAGATGTGCTTGGCCATGTGGACGCTGAACAGATAGCTGTCGGCCAACTCGTCAATCGGAGAGCAGAGGACCATGAAGATGAGCAACACCCCGGTGAGCCAAAGCGCCGCCTGTCGCGCGCGCCACCTCACCAAACCGAAGTACGCGCCCAGCAGGACGCAGCATCCGATGACGACGGACGGTTTGAAATCCCAGGTCATATGGAACTCTGAAATTTTCCAGGATACGGCCGCGGTGGGTGGGGCAGGACTCCAGTCCTGCGGCGGGCGTCCACGCCCGCCTGGCCGATCGTTAAGCGTCCCCGGGTTGGGACCCTGCACCGCGAAAGTCTCATATCCACACCGCCAGGTACACGATGCTGAAGATCACGATCCACACCAGATCCACGAAGTGCCAGTACATGGACACGGCGCCCACGCCCGTGATTTCCGTTTCAGTGAACCGTTTCCTGAAGGCCAGCAGGAGCAGAATGCCGAGGCAGATCAGGCCGCAGACCACGTGAAATCCGTGAAAACCGGTCAGGGTGAAGAACGTGGCGCCAAACAGGTTGCGCTCCGGTGTCACATTGTTCGTGATCAGGCCGTAGTATTCCCAGCCCTGCCCGCCGATAAACACGGCGCCCAGCGCAATGGTGATGCCCAGCCACAGGCGAAATCCCGAGGCATGCGACGCCGCCAGATTCCGCTCGGCGAGCCAGAGCGTGCCGCTGCTTGCCAGCAGGCAAATCGTGAAGATCAGGGTCCGCGGCGGATCCAGATACGTCCGTCCGTAATACGGGCCCTGCATGTTGACGCGATAGTAAATGTAGGCCGCGATCAGGAAAGCGAAGAACACCGCCTCGGAAGCGATGAAAGCGGCGGCGGCGAGTTTCCCCGTGCTGAAACGGGTCACGACTGCGCCTCCCCGGGATGCGCCAGATCCCACAGCGGCCTGCGCCCGTGCACCGGCGGCACGAGGTCGAAATTATGCTCCGGAGGCGGCGATGGCGCGGCCCACTCCAGGGTCCATGCCTCCCATGGATTCGCCCCCGCCATCTGGCCGGAACGGAGGCTCACGAATATGTTCCACAGGAGCACGAGCACGGAGAAGCCCAGCACGAACGCTCCGATGGTCGAAATCATGTTCATCACGCCCCAGCCGGGATAGTTCGGATACGTCCACACGCGCCGCGGCATTCCGTCCAGCCCGAGTATGTGCTGGATAAAGAAGGTCATGTGGAAACCGATGAACATCAGCACGAAATGCACGCGCCCGATGCGTTCCGATAACATGCGCCCGCTCATCTTCGGAAACCAGTAATAGGTGGCCGCCATGACGGCGAAGAAGGTGCCGCCGAAAAGCACGTAATGCATGTGCGCCACAACGTAATAGGTGTCCGTGGTCTGCCAGTCCAGAGGCCACGCGGCGAAACTTACCCCGCTCAGGCCGCCGATAGTAAACGTAAACAGGAATGCGAGCGCGAACAGCATCGACGTGGTGAAGCGGATAGCCCCGCCCCACATGGTGGCGATCCAGTTGAAGATTTTGACGCCCGTAGGCACGGCGATGAGAAGGCTCGCTCCGCCGAAGGCGTAGTCCCACGCCTTGCCCAGCCCGACGGCGAACATGTGATGCGCCCAGACGCCCAGGCTGAGGACCGCGATCGCCACCGTCGAGGCGGCCACGAACGCGTACCCGAAAATCGGCTTGCGCGAGAATACCGGCACCACTTCGGAAATGATGCCGAACGCGGGCAGCACCATGATGTACACCTCGGGGTGCCCGAACGCCCAGAAGTAATGCTGCCACAGAATCGGCGAACCTCCGCCGACATGCGTGAAGAAATGGGCGTTCAACTGGCGATCGATCAGCAGCATGACCAGCGCGGCGTTCAGCGCCGGGATGGCGGCGAGAATCAGGAACGAGTTGACGAACACCATCCACACAAACAGCGGCAGCCGTCGAATCGTCAGTCCCGGCGTGCGCAGATTGACGATGGTGACAATTAGGTTGATCGCCGTGCCGATCGTTCCGACGCCAATGCCCAGCAGCGCCAGCGCCCAGTAGTCCTCGCCGTAGCGCGTCGAATATCCCTTCTCGCTCAGCGGCGCGTAGGCGAACCAGCCTGAGGCGGGCGCATGTCCGGACATAAAGCTCAGGTACAGCAGAATGCCGCCGAACAGGAAAACCCAGAAGCTGAATGCATTCAGACGAGGAAGCGCCATGTCCCGCGCGCCGATCATCAGCGGGGTGAGATAGTTCGCCAGCCCGAGAAGCAGCGGAACGACAACCAGGAAGACCATCGTCGTCCCGTGCATGGTGAAAATCTGGTTGTACTCCTCCGGCGTCAGAAACGTGTTCCCTGGCCACGCCAGCTGGATGCGCATCAACAGCGCCTCCACCCCTCCCACGATCAGGAAGATGAGCGTGGTGACCAGGTACATGATCCCGATGCGCTTGTGATCGACGGTGGCGATCCACTCCAGCCAGTGGCTCGCTTCCCGCGAGCCGTGTGCGGCTTCGGCGGGAATAAGCCCCGGCGTGAGCGGAACGTCGCTCATTTCAGCGTCTCCAGATAAGCGGTCAGCTGCGTCAGTTGCTGGTCAGTGAGCTTCAGGTCGGGCATGTAACAGCCGGGCTTGAGAATATTCGGCCGATGGAGCCAGTCACGCAGGTTGTCCGGCGTGTTCTCCAGCCGCTCGCCGGCCAGCATGCGGCGGCTCGCCACATGCGTCAGGTCCGGCGCGAACTGCTGCTGCGCGTTCAGGCCCGTGATGTTATGACAATTCGCGCAGGTCATCTGCCGGAACAGGACGCTCCCCTGAGCCGCGTCTCCGCCGGCGGCCGCTGCGGCGGGCCGCGCCTGCGCGCCCAGCCATGCCTCATAATCCGCCGGCGCCTGCGCCACCACCCGAAACAGCATCCACGCATGCTCATTCCCGCAGAACTCCGCGCAGAAGCCGCGATACACGCCCGGCGTATCGGCGCGAATGAATACCGTGTTCTCGCGGCCGGGAATCGCGTCCATCTTCGGACCCAGCCGCGGGACCCAGAAATCGTGATCGACGTCCGCGGCCTTTACCCCCACGAGTAAATCCCGTCCAACCGGTATATGCACCTCGTTGGCCGTATACACGTTCGCGGACGGGTAGTGCACCTCCCACCACCACTGGTGTCCGGTAACAACAATGTCGGGCTTACGGCCGGGGTCAGGATAAACGGCGCCTGTCGTAACCACGCTGGCCACAAACAGAAACATCACTAACAGAATGGGTACGACGGTCCACGCGATCTCCAGTTTCCGGCTGCCCGTGGTCTGACTCGGCTCAACATTGTTGCGCCCGCGAAAACGGATGGGGATGTAAATCAGCGACGCGGTGACGATGGCCAGAATCGCGTAACACACCCACAGGCACGCATTCCACAGCCAAAGCAGATGCCCTGCTTCGGGCGACGCCGGATTCAGCGCGCTCACCTGCATTTCGGGACCGCAGATGGGACTCGCGCACGCGCGCCGCGTTACGTGACAGTACGGTTACGCGTTAGAGCTTCAGCGTCTTTAAATACGCGCGGAAAGGTTCGCCCAGATCGTAGCGATTCAGCGCGAATTCCACCGTGGCCCGCAGAAATCCGAGCTTGTCTCCGGCGTCGTACCGCGTGCCTTCGAACTTATAGCCGTAGATGGGGCGATTGCGCAGCAGGTGCTTGAGTCCGTCGGTAAGCTGGATCTCGCCTCCGCTGCCCGGTGTAGTGGATTCCAGGGAGTCGAAGATCTCGGCCGTCAGGACGTAGCGGCCGATAATGGCCAGGTTCGAGGGCGCTTCCGACAGCTTCGGCTTCTCCACCATGTTGCGAATGCGGAACACGCGGTCGCGGCTGCCGTTGTGCGATATCGGCTCCGCATCCACCGCGCCATAGGACGAGATCGCGTCGCCCTCCACTTCCATCAGCGCCACCACGGGAGCGCCATAGAACTCGTAAACGTCCAGCAGCTGCCGCACGCATGGAATTTCCGAAGCGATCACGTCATCGGAGAGGATGACCGCGAACGGCTCGTTGCCCACCAGCTCCTTGGCGCGCAGCACCGCGTGGCCGAGGCCCAGAGCCTCCTTCTGCCGCACGTACGCCACATTAATCATGTCCGACACGCTGCGCACGATGTTCAGCAGGTCCTTCTTGTTTTTCGCCTCCAGCGCCTGCTCCAGTTCGAAGCTGACGTCGAAGTGATCCTCGATTGAGCTCTTGCCCCGGCCGGTAACTATATAGATATTCTGAATTCCGGAGTGCAGCGCCTCTTCCACTCCGTACTGGATCAGCGGCTTGTCCACCAGCGGCAGCATCTCTTTGGGCTGAGCTTTCGTCGCCGGGAGAAAGCGCGTGCCCAGACCCGCCGCGGGAAACACCGCTTTGCGAACCTTCGGAATCATCAGCCCTATTGTAATCAGGCGTTCAGCGCCAAACGCCGCGCATGCATCTGATTACGGTTATGTCCGATACCTGCGACGGGTCCCCGAGTCTTACAACCGAGCGCGACGCGGCAACGTGAAACACCGGAAATCGTTCTCCCCGGTCAATCGCGAAACCCCGTTTCCCTGACGCGCTCTGCACATACGCCCACGAAGCAACAGCGGTCACAGCGGGGCTCGCCGGCCCCGCTCTTTTTTTGAGCGTATGCCCTCAAGGCGCCGCAGCGGCGGCGCGCCCCGGTGGCAATCCTAAACCTGGAACTGCTTCCCAATACATCTCGCCCGCCGGGCTGCGCGCGTGATGCACATCCGCGTTGAATCACATCAACTCGAAAGATATAGCCGCCGCGACTTGAATCACTTCCGGGCGGGGAGCCCGCCCACGGAAATCCCACAGCGCGAGGATGGCGATAAAGGGGAGTTCTGTGCAACGAAAAAACGACTTGTCTGCTTACGCCTGGGCGAAGTGCGCGAAATGCTCAGCAGCCGCGTTTGACTACGCAAAATTATTTCTGCCAAACGAACCTAATCCCAGAAATGAACACTTCGCCCGCGCGCCGGCCGTCGCAGACTTAAGTCTTTTCGACTTAATCATCTGCGCTGCTGCTAATTCCTGCCAAAGGAACCTAATCCCGGAAATGAACACCTGGACAGCGCGCGGGCTGATACCCCGCCCGCGCGCCCAATCGTTACGACTACGCCCTGCGCCGCCGCAGCGCGACCGCGCCGAGCAGTCCCAATCCGAGCAAGGCCAGCGTCCCCGGCTCCGGCACCGCGGCGAGTTTCGCGAAAACGCCGTCGGCTTCGCCATTCAGACCGGCGGTAATGTACAGCGCGTTGGGGTCGAAGCCGGGGCCGTTGTTGCCGAACTTCAGAGCCCACAGGCCATCGTTCACCAGCGGCTTGCCATCCAGTCCATCCACCGTACCAGCCAGCGTGTCGGTGGTCAGATTGTACGCGTTGATGGTGCCGTCGCCGAAGTTCCCCACCAGCAGGTCGTTGGCGAAGGCGCCGAAGCTGGCCGGCGCCAGAGCGAGGCCCCACGGCGAATCGAGCGCGCCCTGACTGGCAATCCTCTTGATGAAATTGCCCTGCAGATCGTACTCGTCCACAAACCCGAAGCCCGCGCCCGCCAGATCATCGTGTTTGGCCGCATCCTGTTTCGCGTAAGTGACAAACAGATCGCCGTTGATGTTTTCGATACCGAACGGCGCGTAGCCGGACGGCAGCGTCGGATCGGTGAACGCTCCCGTCAGGTTCGGCGCGCCGGCCGACTTCAGTACAGTAATTGCGCCGTTATGGAAATCAGTCGCGTACAGATACGAGTTAGAGCCGACGCTCCCGAAAGCCAGGCCTTTGAAAACGGAGTTGGCCCCTGTGTTATTGAGCAGCGTCTCCGCCGTACCGCCCAGAGACGGGCGCCAGCCGGTGATCGTTCCGTCCTCGCTTCCGAAAATGAAAATGTCGCCGTTGAATGCCGGTGTGGCGTTGGAGATCGTGGGATTGAACACCTGGCCCGTAGGCGCGGATGTGCCGCCTCCCGGCGCCGGGATCGTTACCTGACCGATCTTGCCCCCGGTGCCGTTATAGAACGTGGTGACGCCTGTGCCGTTATCGGAGATCCAGAACGGGGACGTCGGACTGAAAGAGATGCCCCACGGGTTCACCAGATTCGAGTCCGGATGCAGGGACGGTACCGCCCCATCGGAAACAAGGTTTGTCTGGTCCACGGTGACCGTCGCCGCAGAAGCCATGGGCACTCCCATGGTCAGCACCATGGTTAGTAAAGATGCAAATCGATTCATCGCCTCTCCTCCCTGATAGTTCCTCTTGCAGAATTGTAGAGGCGCCTTCGCGGATCAGGTTATAACCAATCGGCGATTTCACGTTTCATTTACAACCCACTTACTCGATGAATCGCAACCGTTGCGTGGAGTACGAAAACAATCAGCGCCAGTCGCCAACGGATGTAAATCCCGCCCAGTGAAACGGGTGTGTATTACCATGCCGCGACTGCGACAGCGCGAGCGCATGGCGGCTGGCCGCGCGAACTGCTTCTCCGGTGGGCATGCCGCGGCGGAAACGGTCAGCATAAAGCTCCGTCATCCATTGCCGCGCGTCGTCATCATCCACTGGCCACAAGCTGGTGATCACCGTTCGCGCACCGGCTTCTTCAAAGGCGCGGCGCAGGCCAAGGACTCCTTCGCCGGACTGAATATCGCCGGCCCCGGTATCGCATCCCGACAGCACCACCAAGTCGGCGGCGTGCAGATCGAGTGAGGCGGCCTCCTCGGCGGTGAGAATGCCGTCATCCTGATCGGCAGCCGCGCGGCTGCGGCGATTCGCGCCCGCCAGCGCCAGCCCGGCGCGCAGCAGCGGGTTCTCGCGCACCACCGCCGACTGCCGGCACTCGGCAGGCAGAAAGAACGCGTGCGTGGCCAGATGCACCACCCGCTTACCCGCGCTGCGTTCGCGCAGGGCGGCTTCGGTGGCCTCGCTCCCGGTGATCCGGTCGGCCGGCCATCCGCGGCTCTTCCAAACGCGCGCCACGTCCAGGGTTTCCGCGGCGGCCCCGGGGAGCGGCTCGAATTCGATGGCGCTGAAGTCCTCGCACTCTGAGCGGGAGCCGCGGAATCTCACGCCGGATATAGCCGTCCGCTCACCGGGGTTGCGTGACTGGAAGTCGGGATTGCCGATGGCCAGCAGGCCTTCGCCGGATGTCGCCGCCTCTCGCGGAATCAGATCCCGTTCCGCGGTGAGCAGGTTCATCGACGGGCCGCTCTGCACCAGGTAGCGCGAGTGGCCGGCCGGCAGCGCCATAAAGTTCACTGCCTCCAGCGACCCGTCGGGTACGATGAACACCTGCCTGGCCGATGCCATTTCCGGGCGCGCGGGATCGAGAATGACGTGCTCCAGCGCCCACGCGGCGTTACGGTACATCGCTTCGTTGCGCGCGGCATTGCGGCCGAGCGACGTCCGCTCGCGATCGATTTCGGCGCACCAGTGGCGCACCAGGGCATCGACCCGTGAGGCCCGGCCGATGAAGACGACTCGCGGGCCCTCAGCGCCGGGGCGAAGCAGGAACGCCGCGTAGGACGGGATTGCGGCCGCGCCGGCTCGGGCGGAATCGATGGCGTCGTATCGAACGTAGGCAATCAGCAGAGATTTCGGCGGCAGCGCCGCGCGCACTTCAGCCAGACCGGCGCGCTGTCTAGCCAGGCGCGAGCGAAACGGTCCACTGCGCAGCGCCAGCGCCTCCTCGGCCTCATGGGTCCGCGCGCGCGCCTCGTCGAGACGCCGCTCGTAATCCGTCTCGGACAGTCTTCCGCGGCCCTGCACGACCAGCCGGGCCAGCGCCGAACGCAAATCGGCAAGATCCGCCGCCGCCTTCGTCAGGCCGGGATCGTCGGAGTTCAGCAGCGCTCGATGGCGCCCGGCCATTTCGTCAAAAACGAGTCCACGGTTGCGGATCAGCTCGTCGAAAATGTCGCGCTGTTCGGCCGCCGAGGCGCCTGGGGCGAGGGAAAGAGCGGCCTCCAGCCCGGCGAGCCGTACGGTCGCATAGCGCAGCGCCTGGCGCTCGTCCATGGCGGCGATGGTGGACGTGAAGCTGTCGCGGCGAATGCGGGCATCCTCCAGCGCGGTGGCGATGGCCTGCGAGCGCTTTCCCAGACGCGCCTGCACTTCGGCGAGCTGCCCCAGCGAGGCGATCGTAAACGGATGTGCCGGCCCCAGCTGCTCGCGCCAGATGTCGAGGTTCTGCTCGTACAGGCGCCGGGCCTCCTCATAGCGGCCGGTCGCGGCGGCGACCTTCGCCAGTCCCTGAATCAGATTGCCGGCCCAGGCGCTGCGCGGTCCCAGCGCTTCGTCCTGAATGTCGAGTGCCCGCCGGAACGCGGTTTGCGCGGCAGCGTAGTCCTTCATCAGCAGGAGCGTTTGGCCCAGGTTGTCCATGGCCCCGGCGACGCGCGTGTTGCGCCGTCCGAGCCGCTTCGCGTAGATCGCGGCAGCCTGTTCCAGAAGTGATTTCGACCGCCCATACGCGCGTTCATTCTGGGCCGTGCTCCCGAGCACCACCAGAATGTTCGCGGCCAGGACGCTGTCCGCGCCGGAGGTCTTTTCGACGATGGCCAGGGCGCGTTGCGCCTGCCGATCGGCGGCGCTGTAATCGCCGATCTCGTTGAGTACATTCACCAGCACCTGAAGCGCGGTCGCACACTCCGCCGTGTCTCCCCGGCCCGTCGACTCAAAGCTCGCGACGGCCCGCTCGGCGGTGAGTTGCGCGGGCCCGTACTCGCCGGAGCGAAGCAACGCTGAGGCGTACTGCGCCAGGATGGGCGCCAGCTCAGGATCAGGTGGACTGCCGCGCTCCAGCAGCGCGATGGCTTGCTGGTAATACGATACGGACTTCGAATAATCTCCGGCGCCTGCCGCCTGCAGCGCAATAGCTGCGGTCGCTCGGGCCACTCGGGAATCGCTGCCGGGTTGCTGCCGATAGATGGCCAGGGCGCGGCCCGCCGCGTCATCACCTTCCTGGTACTTTCCGAGAATGAAGCAGGCGTCGTTCAGGCGAAACCAGAGGTCGCCGACGGCCACGCTTTGAGCACCCTGTTCGCGTTCGGCGGCGGCGATGGCCTGCTTCAGAGTGGCTATCGCGCCTTTGTAATCGGACCTGGCGTATTGCTGTTCCGCGCGGGCCGCCAGAGCGGCCGACGTGTCCTGGGGTGGCGCCTGCGCCAGCGCCGCGGCGCAAAGGGACACAACGGCCAGGAAGTGGCGCACGGGAATAGATGGTAACAAAACCTGTACGACTGATTACAGATCCTGGACACGCGAAAGCAGATCGGCGGCCTTCGCCCGAAGATCGCCTTTCATCGCAATCACCGTCGTGAACTCGCGGCGGGCAGCAGCGATATTGCCCAGCTGGAGCCAGGCCTTGCCCAGATCGAAATGCGCCTCCTCGGCATACGGCGATCGATCGCCGGCGCGAGCGACGCGATCCAACTCGGCGATGCCCTGCCGCGTGTTGCCTGTGAGCAGGTCGGCCGCGCCGAGGAAGAAGAGGGCGTCGAAATTACCCGGGTCGGATTCGGCCAGGGACCGCAGCTCGGGAATCGCGCCCCTGTAGTCTCCCGCCCCGTAGAGTTTCATCGCTGCGCGAAAGCGTCTCTGCTCGGAGCCCTGCATGCCACGGAGCGTCGGCGGCGAATACCGTGGAGGGTCGATGCGGGCGAGTTCGGTGAGATCGAGCGAGCGCCTGTTTACATGGGTTCTGTTGCGCGCAACGGGCGGCGCGGGCCGGGGCCGCAGGACCAGAACCGCGGCAATCGCAATCACTACGGCGGCCGCCGCGGCCAGCGATGGCCATACCCAGCTGATCCGCCTTTCACGGACAGGCGGACCCGAACTGGTTGCCACCCCGCGCTCCTCCAGCGCGGAACGCACGGCCTGCAGCGCGCTCACCCGGTCCAGGCAGCGCGGGCATGAGAAGTAATGCTCCTCGACGCGGCTGCGGTCTTCTTCGGACAGGCGGTTCGCGACGTAGCGTTCCAACAGTTCCCCGCTCAGGGCGTCGCAATCGAGCGGAACCGGGTCCATGGGCCTAGATCACCTTTATGGAACTTAGTCGCGATCGGGGGGTGAAACGTGACCGCGGAGCGAGCCGTTCCACGATCCGTTGCAGCGCACGCGATTTGCGCTTGCGGATCAGCTCGGCGCTCATGCCCAGCTCTTCGGCGATTTCACCGGCATGGAAGCCATCGATGAGTGTAAGGGAGATGATCCGCCGATCGGTTTCGTTAAGGCTGTCGATCTCGCGTCGCGCGGCAGTGAGCAGGTCGGGATCGACCGCCGGGGCGGCCTGTTCGAAGTCGGGCGGCAGCGGATCGGCACTGTGCCGGGCGTAGCGGCGAACGGCATCGGCAAGCTGCAGACGGGCGATGCCATACACGAAGGCCCCCAAACTGGAGGGGGTGCGCAGTTTTCCTTCGCGCACGGCGCAAATGGTCGCCAGCATCGTTTCCTGAGTCACTTCGTCCACCAGCTCAGGCCGGGCTCTGGCGGTGACGAATGCCCGAATGGCCGGCTGAAAACGGAGGATGAGGTCTTCTTCGGCCAGGGAATCGCCCGCGAGGATCCGCTGAACGATCTCCTCGGGGTCAAAGTGCTGATTGATGTGGAAACCTCCGGAAAGACCCTTTGGAGCATTATACCCGTCCGTGCGTGAGGGCTCTTACGCTTGCCCACGTACTGGAACTCCTGGACGTATGCCATAGTCCGAAGGGCCGTTCGGGACAAAGGCGACCTATGCTATCGTTTCATGGCGAGCACCAGCACATACACAGGAACAAGAGACTCGAGGAGGAAGAGAACCATTGAGATTACGGGGAAAAACGACAGCGGCTATGCTGTTCGTGACCGCTCTTGGCTCGGCGGCCACGATAACCAGCTTCACGGCCGGCCCAGATAAGAACAACAACTTCACCACAGACACGATTAACTCGACGTTCACCTCGAACACCGCGAACGTCACCAACAGCACCATAACCTGCAACAACATCGTGATTACGGGTCCGTCTGCTCCAGGGTGCAGCGGAACGGTCGCGGATTTCGAACTGAAGGGCAGCGACCTGAATTCGCCGACGCCGTTCTCGGTCACCATCGATGGCACATACGACTTCCTGAGCGCGATCGGCACGGCTTCAGCCGTGGACCAGCTCAGTGGTTCAGTAGACCTCACCATCAACGGTCTGATCCAGAAGCACTACACGTTCACCGCCTCACCCAGCACAACGCCGTTCAGCAAGACGCTCGCATCGGAAACAGTGCCGGGGATTCCGGGTGGACTGTTCGACATCGTCGGCACGGTGAGCCTGTCGATGCCGAATGGCGCCGAACTGGTGCTTCCCAGCAGCCTGAGTTTGGCGATCGGCGCGGCGCCAACCGTACCCGAGCCGGCCGCGATGCTTTTGATGGGCGGCGGGCTGACGCTGGTCGGTTTGGCTGGATGGCGCAGACGCCGGCGCGACTAGTCCGCGAGTAACAATCACCGATCAACCGGGTTTCGGCCTCGAATGGGCCGGAACCCGGTTTTGTTTTTCGGTGTCCGGTGTGTCACAGTTTGCCCGCACGACCCTACTTCTCAATGTCGAGCCGCGCCGAATCGCGGCCGGCAGCTCAATCGGTTTCGAGGAGGAGAGGGCAAAACATGGGTAATTGGCTTTTCGCGGGGAAGTACGCGGCAACCGGGCTGGCTGTGGCGGGCCTGGCGTTGACCGCGGCGGTTCCCACGCGCGCTGCAACCATCGGCGCCACGGACACGAGTGATGGCACGACGACGTTCAAGGTGAGTGGCGCGATCAGCATTACGGACCCACTGATCGATCTCTGGATCGTGTACTCAGGGTCGGGAAATGGCACAACGAAGTCCGGCGAGAAGGAGATATCGCCCGGTCCGGCGGCGGGCACGATATCGCCGGCCAACCCGGTCACGGTGTCTGTTCCGGGGTACATCAACAGTGGTTACGCGACGGTTCTCGCTGTTTACGAGACGCTCAGCCTGCCGCAGGACAGCGCCCAACTCGCGGCCAAGCCCACCGGTGTGGGCGCGATCGTGGATTCGACCAAGGCGCCTGGCGACGTGGGGAAGGACTTCAGCACCGCTTTCAAGACGACCGCGGGTCAGACGGACGAAGCGACGATGATGGGCATCCTGGAGTCCGGCTCCGACCCTCATGCCTACCTGCTGAAGTTTCTCAACGACAACTCATCGCAGTTCGTGCATTTCACCGACGCCACCAATGGCGCATCGTGGACCCTGGTCGATTTCTCATCCGGGTTTGTCGGCGGAACGGGTGTGATCTCAGTTAATTCGACGAATGCGGCAGTAGCCGGCGTGCCCGAACCGTCGGCCGCGCTTCTGCTGCTGGGCGGGTTGGGATTCATCGGCGTGGGTCGTTTCCGCAGGAAAAGGAAGTAATTCGGTCCGGCACTGACTCTGTGCGGGCGCCTTTCGTGGCAAGCGAAAGGCGCCCAGGCGTTCCGCCAGAACCGCCGGCGTCAACCCGGGTGCAAGCCAAAGGTTTGCACTACGTTTTCACGCCGCGGCAGGCTTATGCTGCAAGTGGACCAGCGCTCCGCCGGCGATCTGGCCGAGTACGGCGCCATAGATGATATGCGCAGCGAGCGTTAGCAGCACGCTGGTTACCGGGTGCGCGGCGTGCCCCTCGTTAAAGCCGAGGCCCATGCCGGTCATTACCCCTACGCCGCCCACAACCCAGAGAAACACGGCCCATTCCACGCCGCGCAACCAGGCGCTGCCCATCAGCCCGGCGAACGCGTAGACGAATATCAGCGGCGACAGCACCCCGCCAACAACGAAGAAAGCACCCAATCCAATCCACCATGCCATCGTGAACTGCAGGGCGACATGGCCGGAAATCGGGTCGCCAAGAGCCGCCGCCATATCGATGTTCGGCAGCGCGGGTATCAGAGGCGCCAGATACATAAGAACGGCCACAATCAGCGTCGCGGCCAGGCCGCCAACAATTGTGCGCTCGAAATCGTGCCTGTCCGGTTTCATACAGAAATCCCTCCGGCGATGATTGGTGCAAATGTTAAACCAATCGGGACTGGATCGCGTCTTGCAGGGACGGAAGCGATTCCGGAGGTGCATATGCTGTTCAATCGGCTGATCCAGGCGGTCGAGGAGCACTCGGAGGAAATCGTCACGACGCTGGTCACCCAGGTGCGGAAGGACCCGGAGCTGAAGCACCTGAATGCGCTGCCCGATCCCGAGCTCCGCCAGCGCGCCTCCGCCGTGGTCACTCGGCTCAGCACCTGGCTGGGGCATCACGACAACATTGGAGCCATGTATTCCGAGCTGGGCAGGATCCGTTTCCAGCAGCACGTCCCGCTGCACGAGTGCGTCCGCGAGATCCTGCTGCTGAAACATACTGTGGTCGATTTCGTGCGAGAGCATTCTTTCTCTAACACGCAGGTGGAGCTATACGCCGAAGAAGAAGTGGAGCACCTGGTGCACAGTTGTTTCGATCGAATGCTGTATCACTTCGTCCGCGGCTATGAGGAAGCGGCGGCGCGTCCTGCCGCCGCGGCGCGACACGCTGGGTAATAATACGCAGTCCGTACGCGCCCGCTCGGGCGTAGGTGCGCAGACAGAGTAAAGGATCGCGATGGCCAGCATCACGGCGCCCCGCGCCGGCAGCCTGATCGAGAACCGCACGTTTGACGAAATGTCCGTAGGGGAGAGCGCCAGCCTAGTCCGGCGGCTGACGCGGGCGGATATCGAGCTGTTCGCGGTCATGTCCGGCGACGTGAATCCGGCTCATCTGGATGACCAGTTCGCGGCGCGTAGCCTTTTTCGGCACGTGGTGGCGCACGGCATGTGGAGCGGCGCGCTGTTCTCCGCGGTGATGGGAACCAAACTGCCTGGCCCTGGCAGTATCTATCTGGGCCAGGATCTTCGTTTTCTGCGGCCGATCAGCATTGACGATACGGTCACAGTCACGGTCACGGTACGCGAGAAGCGGCCGGAAAAACACATCGTCGTCTTCGACTGCCGCGCGGTGAATCAGGATGGCGCGGAGGTGGTGCGCGGGACGGCGGAAGTCAAGGCGCCGGTGGAGAAGATACGCCTGTCGGCGGCGGAGCTACCGGAGGTTCAACTTCGGCATCACGACTATTTCCGCACCCT
Organism: Bryobacteraceae bacterium; assembly: GCA_035653295.1. Taxonomy (GTDB): domain Bacteria; phylum Acidobacteriota; class Terriglobia; order Bryobacterales; family Bryobacteraceae; genus DASRCB01. The sequence goes on along the minus strand of DASRCB010000423.1, from coordinate 1,587 downwards.
CGTGGAGCGCTGCCATGGGTTACCGGCGGTGACCGCAGCCATCGTCCACCCGTGCGACACGCCCTCCCTTGCCGCCGCGTGCGCCGCCGCGGAAGCCGGTCTCATCGCGCCTGTGCTTGTCGGACCAGAGGCACGGATTCGAGCTGCGGCCGAGTCTTCAGGGCTCGATATTTCGCAGTATCGACTCGTCAACGCGCCGCACAGCCACGCCGCGGTTGCGGCGGCTTTGGATCTCGTGCGTGGGGGTGAGGCGCAGGCCCTGGTCAAGGGCAGCGTCTCCACGCTCGAACTGATGCAGGGCGTGGTGGCGCGCTCCGCCGGGCTCCGCACCGGGCGCCGCATGAGCCACGTTTACGTGCTGGACGTTCCGGCCTATCCCCGGCCGCTGCTGCTCACGGATGCCGAGATCAACATCACGCCGACCTTTCCGGAGGTGCGCGACATCTGCCAGAACGCCATCGATCTGGCCCATTGCATCGGGATCGCCGAGCCGAAGGCGGCCATTCTCAGTGCGATCGAAAACGTGAGCGAGAAGCTCCCCTGGAGTCTCCAGGCGGCCGCGTTGTGCAAGATGGCCGAGCGAGGCCAGATCATCGGGGCCCTGCTGGATGGGCCGCTCGCCTTTGACAGTGCGGTCAGTTTGGACGCGGCGCGCGCCCGGGGGATTCAGTCACCGGTTGCCGGCCAGGCAGACATTCTGGTGGTGCGCGATGTGGAGGCGGGCAACCTGGTCGCGCGGCAACTCAGTTTCTTTGCAGGGGCCGACGCAGCCGGCCTGGTTATGGGCGCACGCGTGCCGATCGCGCTCACGGGCCGAACGGATGGCCTGCGCAGCCGTGTCGCGTCCTGCGCTTTGATCGTCATGGGCTCCTCGAGCCACGCCGTCCAGGGCGACTGACCGGCAGTCCACGGAGATCTCAGGATTGTGTAAGAACCCGATCGGGTTCTTCGGGGATGCTGTCCGCGGTGCGAATGAATGCGGCGTAGCTCACATGCGCGCGCGTCCGCGCCGGGAGCCAGCGGTAAACAGGAGTCTCGAAGAGAGAGTGCCGTTCGATCATCTTCCGGCGTGATTCGGCCATTGGCGATACTCCGAACTCCAGGCCGCGGGTCAGGGTTCTGCCGCCCCAGGGGGGCGCCGGGCGCGAATAATTCTCGTCCCACATGCCGAGCCATGGAAAATCCGCGCGGCGCCAGACATAACCCAGCAGCACTTTCGACGCGGGCGACCAGGCGAGGAAAAACGCCTGCTCTCGCGCCGGGTCCATCAGGTGCGCGCTGTACCGTCCGCAGGCCGGCTGATCGGTGTAGACGCGGAGATCTTCCGTGCCGCCTTCGGGCAGCGGAAAATCGGGCCACTCGTAGCGCACGCCGGCAAAGGTGCAGGACCGCGCAGCGGGCGTTCGAAACTGTGTTGCGCCTTTTTCCAGAAACGGCGGGCCCAGGGTTACGTGTTCGGTCCAGGCGATCGGCCGATCGAGCGCCGACAGGTTCTCCACGGTTTCCTCGATATTCAGCACGCCGCCCGGCGCGAGCCGCAGGCGGAGCTCGAAGGCCAGCTGGGCGACCGGCATGCGGCAGCGGCAG
>DASRCB010000422.1:0-11153 GCA_035653295.1 Bryobacteraceae bacterium | reverse complement strand
GGCAGCCGCCGCGCCCGCGGCAGGATCACATTCAACGGTAAGTCGGGCCGGTATTCATACCGCTGCTGGATGTAGCGCTCGTTCCAGATATGCAGTGGCGCCGCGGACAGCAGCCGCGACGGATCGGCGGGAGCGGTGAATACGTCGGCTGCATCAGCGCAAAGCTCGATCCGCAGTTTCCCGGGTTGATAAAGGGCCTGCGCGCGCTGGAACAGGTCCTGTGCGTCCGAGCGGATGAAGGAGGCGTGCTGGTGTTCGAAGGTAGGGAAAAGCAGAAACGCGGTATGGCGCACTTCGAAGCCACGCCGCCCCTCGACGATTCCGCCCTTGCGCAACAGCAACAACTGCCGGCCGGACGCCAGCGCTTCCACCACCACGGCCCATTCCTTCAATGCGACGTCCATGGCCGGGCGGCGCTACTTTTTCAGTTGCAGATCGATGGTGGCCACGTGCTTCGTGTTGAACACATCCAGACGCTTCGTTCCGCTGCTCTTGCCGTCGTGTTCGGCGCGAAGCTCGTAATCAACGTTAGGACTGAGGCCGGTGAAGTGGTACTGGCCCTGGCCATCGGTGATGAAGCTGCGGATCTGGAGAGTCTTGGTGTCCTTGATCTGTACCACGGCGCCGGACACCGGCTGTTTGGACGCGTCCAGAACAGAGCCTTCCACGCTGCGCGTGCTGTTCTCCTCGTTCGCTTTGGGCTTTTGCGCCCAGCCCGCGCCGGCCGCCGCCAGCGCCAGCAGCGCCGCCAGCCCAATTCGTGTGGCTCGATGTCTCATAGCCTGACCGCCATCTTATTGGATGCGCCCGAGGCGGCGCACGTTGCCTGGCTGCTCCGCTCTAGTGCCACTCCTCCTCTTCCTCTTCGTCTTCTTCCTCGTCTTCGTCTTCCTCGTCCTCGTCGTAATCGAAGTCCTCGTCCTCTTCGTCCTCGTCCTCGTCGTCTTCGGCAGCTTCCAGCTCCAGAGGATCGACGCTGGCCACGTGCAGCGTGGCGCCGCATTCGTCACACGAGATGGCTTCACCCTCGTCCAGCTCGTCTTCTTCCACGTCGATGTCGGCGTCGCACACAGGACACTTGATCATTTGGCTCTATCCTCCCTCGCAATCTCGTTATAACAATGTCGGCGGGCTGACTCCCGGCTGCAGTCCCCGGAGCTGCACGGGAGCCGATGGCCAGCGGTCCTATTCATGAACATACATGAAAATGCCACGAATCCATAGACACTGGGAAGAGGTTCGCCGTTGCCTGGGGAATCGCCGGGCGCCACGGTGACAAACCAGGCTGACCCGCGCCTGCCGCAGCCTCGAATGCTACAAAGGGAAAGGAGCGCGGGAGGAGACACTCCATCATGGCAACTACTCAGACCACCACACCATCGCAGGACGTGCTGACTATGCTCGAGGACAAGGCCGCCCAGCTGCGCATCGATTCCATTCGTTCCACCACCGCGGCAGGGAGCGGGCATCCGACCACCTGTGCTTCGGCGGCGGACTTCATGTCCGCGCTGTTCTTCTCGGTCATGCGCTATGACCCGAAGAATCCACGCAATCCGCATAACGACGCTTTCGTGCTCTCCAAGGGCCATGCAGCCCCGATTCTGTACGCCGCCTGGGCCGAGGCCGGTCTGTTCCCGCGCGAAGATCTGCTCCAGCTGCGGAAGTTCGATTCCGACCTCGAAGGACATCCCACGCCGCGGCTGCCGTTCGTCGATGTAGCTACCGGCTCACTGGGCCAGGGGGTGTGCGCGGCAGTAGGCATCGCTTTGAACGCGAAGTACCTGGACAAGAGCGATCAGCGGGTCTACGTCGTGCTCGGCGATGGGGAAACCGCCGAGGGCTCGGTGTGGGAAGCGGCGCACGCGGCCTCATTCCACAAGCTAAACAATCTGTGCGCGACCGTGGACGTAAACCGCCTGGGTCAGAGCCAGCCGACCATGGACCAGCATGACATGGAAGCGCATCGCGCCCGCTGGGCTGCTTTCGGGTGGAACGCGATCGTCGTCGATGGGCATGACATGGCGGCGCTGCTGGAAGCGTACGCGGAGGCGGAGAGGACGAAGGACCGGCCGACCGTGCTCCTGGCGCGCACGCTGAAGGGCAAGGGCATACCCGGCATCGAGGACAAGAACGGCCATCACGGCAAAGCGCTGGACAAGAAGCAGGCGGAGGAGGCAATCGCCTCACTCCAGAAGTCCATCCGCGGCGGCGGGGCGAAATGGACGCCGCGGTTACCGTCCGATGCCGCTCCGGCAATCCCGAATACCCCCGACCCGAAGGCGCAGTTTCCGGCCCCGCCCTACGTTGCCGGCAAGGACGAAGTCATGACCCGGAAGGCGTTCGGCACGGCGCTCGCGGAGCTCGGCAAGGTGGACCCGCGCGTCGTGGCGCTGGATGGGGACGTGGAGAATTCCACCTACACCGAGGATTTCCAGAAAGCCTGCCCGGAGCGGTTCTTCGAGATGTACATTGCCGAGCAGAACATGGTCGGAGCGGCCATGGGCCTGTCGGCGCACGGACGCATTCCCTTCGCCAGCACGTTCTCGTGTTTCGTGAGCCGCGCGTACGACTTCATCCGCATGGCTGCCATCGGCGACAACAACATCAAGGTCGTCGGTACGCACGCCGGTGTGTCGATCGGCGAGGATGGGCCCTCGCAGATGGGGCTCGAAGACCTGGCGATGATGACCGCGCAGCCGAACATTACCGTCCTTTATCCTTCTGATGGCGTGAGCACGTGGGTGGCGGTGAAGCTGGCCGCCGACGTGAAAGGGCCGGTCTATGTGCGCACCGGAAGGCCGAAGAATCCCGTGATCTATAAGACCGACGAGAAGTTCGAAATCGGAAAATCGAAGGTCCTGCGCCAGAGCGACAGTGACAAGCTGACCATCGTGGCCGCCGGCGTGACCCTGTTCGAGGCGCTGAAGGCGCACGACCAGCTGAAGAGTGAGGGGATCAATACGCGGGTCGTGGACCTGTTCAGTGTCCAGCCGATCGATCGCGACGGGCTGATCGCTGCGGCGCGCGCGACCGGCGGGCGGGTGCTGACCGTGGAAGACCACTACGCCTCAGGCGGCGTAGGTGACGCCGTGCTCTCCGCCCTGGAGGATCAGCGGGTCATGGTCGACAAGCTGGCCGTGCGGAAGATTCCGCACAGCGGCACGCCCGATGAACTGCTGGAGAAGTATGGGATTTCGGCCAGCCACATTGTGGAGGCGGCGCGGAAGCTGGCGAAGGCGTAGAGCCTACCAGCCGCGATGCCGCCGTTCCGGGCTCTCCCAGTGATCGCCTTCGTTCCGGGATAACCACGCGATCGCGACCAGGGCGATTGCGAGGACAATGTAGAGCAGCGCCGAGTGGATATCCACTGTTCCGGACCTCCTGTCTGAATATCGGCGCTCGGCATCCCGGGCAGTAGAATACGGCCATGACGTTGCATTGGAATGACGTGCTGCGACTGGCGCGGGACGGCAACCCGGCCCCGGACCGCAGGGTCGTTAAAACGGACGCGGAATGGCGCGAACAGCTGAGCGCGGAAGAGTATCGCGTGACCCGCACGGCCGGAACCGAGCCGGCCTTCAGCTCGGAAATGTGCAGCCGCTTTGAGCCTGGGGTCTATTCCTGCGTGTGCTGCGATACGGTCCTCTTCGATGCCGCCGAGAAGTTCGAGTCCGGCACGGGCTGGCCTTCCTTCACCCAGCCCGTTAAGCCGAACGTGATCGCTTACCAGCTGGACCGGTCATACGGCATGACACGCGTCGAGACTACCTGCAGCACCTGCGATGCGCATCTCGGGCATGTGTTCCCGGATGGCCCGCCGCCCAGCGGCCTGCGTTACTGCATGAATGCGCTTGCGCTGCGCAAGGTCGGCGCGGCTCAGCCGTCAGGCGGCTGACGCGGCTACGGCCTGCCGCCGGTCCACTCGTAAGGCATGCTCCGGCGTGAACCACTCCGGAGTCCATCGAGTGGATACGTCCAGTTCGATCGTCAGCAGAGAGCCGAGCAGGCGATCCTGTTCGATTCCGGTGACTCGACCTCGCAATTCGTGTCCCTGGGCGATGAAAGCGACGATGTCGCTGAAATTCCCAATGGGAGCGTCGATGAGGAGCACGGCGGAGGACGGAGAGATTTGTTCGAGATTCGCCGTTACCGCGCGCCGCTCGAATCCGTGTTGATAGACGAGGGTGACCAGCTCCGAGCAGAGCCAGGTCGTATTTTCTGCTTGGTACCGCATACTCATTGTTTCGGACGGGAAAACACCTTACTCGATACCGCCCTCAGGGGAGGTCACATTAGGATTTTTCCTAACGCCGATCCCCACCCCCTGCGCGCGGGGATTCACCCTCGTATGTGCGAGATCCGTCACTTCCGGTGAACCAGATTGCCGCCGAAGATAAAGCCGGCTTCAGCCACCGCTCTCGTCTGATTCGCGCCTGTGCCGGCGCGCCCGAATGCACTCCCGGCTGTGAAGTCCAGGGCATGTACGAGCGACACGTCGCCGCGCACGAAAAAGCCGCCTTTCTGCCACGTCGGCGTCAGGGTAACCGAGGTGGCAGCGCTCCCCGGGCCGTACATCAGGTTAATGGACGCCTCAGGGTTGCTGCCCGTGCTTGCGATGTACTCCCAGCGGCCCGTAAGCGAAAAACCATGTGGGAACGTGTAGCTTGCCAGAACCGCGCCGCCCGCGGTTGACGCGCCCTTCCCGATCCCGGCCCCGGCGTTGGTGGGAATATCGGTGAACTGAACGTACGGCTGCACGATCCACGGTCCCTTTGTGTACGTGTAGATCACATTGAAGATGCTGCCGTTGTTCTGCACCGGTGTGGCCAGCGTCTGGAAACGCGTCTGCCCGTAGTTGCCTCCGGCATCGAACACCAGGGTGTGTGGGCCGCTGGTCCAGGTCAGAGAGCCGGTGAGCCAGGTGTATCGGTTCGAATAGAATCCATCGTTCCAACTCAGCGATGCACTCAGCTTCCCGAATGCCTGGTTCAGCTGGATGCCCCGATTCACGGCGTTCTCCTGGTTCCACAGCAGCCCGCGCTCGATGTTCATGTTCTCGAACGTGAAGGTGTACTCGGCTCCGATTAGCGTCGGCAGCGAGCCGATCAGTATGGAGGTGTTCTTCGCCGGGGCCAATTTCAGGAACGCCACCGGAACCGGGCCGAAAAAATCGCTCAGAGTCTTGTCTGTCTGGAGAAACGGCGTCCCCAGAGCCGGGAGGTCGTAAGCGCCCACCTGGAGGTAGAACTGCAGCCATCCGTCGGTCTTCTGAATGAAGATCTGTCCATTGCTGAGCGCCGCGCGTGCGGTTTCATCGCCGGAGACAGCATTCGTCTGCACCAGTCCCATGCCGCTGACAATTGCGTTCACGTCGAGGTTGCCCAGCGGCCCGGCGTCGAATACCGCCGGCGGTTGCTGCTGCAGCGGGCCGGTGATTGCGGGTGTCGAGAGCGGCGCGGGGGCAGGCGGACTCTGTGCTGTTGCGCACACTATGAGTGCGGCAGCCGCAGCGGCCTGAGCAAGCCTCGTCATGAATCATCCTTACCGCTTCGGGTACTGCTTGTCGAGGTCGAGATTCGTTTCCAGCACGTTCACCCTCGGCTCGCCCATGAACCCGAAATCGCGCCCGTCGGTATGCCGCGCGATGACGGCCCGGACCTCCTCGACCGTGATGCCGCGCGCTTTCGCGATCCGTGGCGCCTGCGCGTCGGCCGAAGCCGGGCTTACCTCCGGGTCGAGGCCGCTGGCCGAAGTCGTAAGCAGATCGGCCGGGATCGGACCCGTGAAATCGGGGTTGTTCTTTCGGAAATCCGCCTCCGCGGCTTTCACGCGGTCGATCAGCTTTTGGCTGGTCGGTCCGAGGTTGGAGAAGGACGACGAGGTCGCGTCATAGCCATTGCCGGCCGCCGATGGCCGGGGCTGAAGATACTCGGGTTTCGTGAACGCCTGGGCGATGAGCCTGGAACCGATCACCTGCCCGTTGGCGCTGAGCAGGCTCCCATCCGCCTTGTCATGGAAGAGGACCCTGCACACACCGGTGACCACGCCGGGATAAATGAAGCCTGTGAGCACGGTCATGATCACCATCATTCGGAAGCCGGGAAGAATCTGTTGCCACATATGGTCTCTCCTATGCCAGCCTGAGCAGAACCAGTACCTGATCGATCACCCAGATGCCGGGAAACGGCGCGACGATGCCGCCAAGGCCGTAGATCCAGATGTTCCGGCGCAGCATCGCCGCCGCGCTCTGGGGGCGGTACCGCACCCCGCGCAGCGCGAGTGGCACCAGCGCGATGATGATCAGGGCGTTAAAGATCACCGCGGCCAGAACGGCGCTCTGCGATGTATGCAGGTGCATGATGTTCAGCGCGTTCAGCGCGGGATAGGTCGCCGCGAACATTGCTGGAATAATGGCGAAGTACTTGGCGATGTCGTTGGCGATGGAGAATGTGGTGAGCGCGCCGCGGGTGATCAGGAGTTGCTTACCAATGGCCACCACTTCGATCAGTTTGGTTGGGTTGCTGTCGAGGTCCACCATGTTGCCGGCCTCTTTGGCGGCCATGGTGCCCGAGTTCATCGCCAGCCCGACATCGGCCTGGGCCAGAGCCGGCGCGTCGTTCGTGCCATCGCCGGTCATGGCCACCATGCGGCCGCCGGCCTGCTCTTTGCGGATGTACTCCAGCTTGTCGCGCGGCGTGGCCTGGGCGAGGAAATCGTCCACACCTGCTTCGGCGGCAATGGCCGCGGCTGTCAGCGGATTATCCCCGGTGATCATCACCGAACGGATGCCCATGGCGCGAAGCTGTGCGATCCGCTCCTTCATTCCGCCCTTCACGATGTCTTTCAGGTGAACGATGCCCAGCAGCCGCGCTCCATCGGCAACGGCGAGAGGCGTTCCTCCCGTCCGCGAGATCTGATCCGAACCGGCGGCGAAGCCATTGGGCACGCGGCCGCCCTGCTCCATCACAAACCTGATGATGGCGTCCGTAGCGCCCTTGCGCAGTTTGCGCCCGTCGATGTCCACGCCGCTCATGCGAGTGTAGGCAGAGAACGGCAGGAAGGTGGCCTCGTGTTCGCCGACGGTGCGCCCCCGCATCCCGTACTTCTCCTTGGCCAGAACGACAATCGAGCGGCCTTCCGGCGTCTCGTCCGCCAGCGAAGACAGCTGCGCGGCGTCGGCCAGTTCCGCTTCGCTCACGCTCTCGACGGGAAGAAACGCGACCGCCTGCCGATTGCCCAGCGTGATGGTTCCCGTTTTGTCGAGCAGCAACGTGTTCACATCGCCCGAGGCCTCGACGGCGCGACCGCTCATGGCCAGGACATTGTGCTGCATGACGCGATCCATGCCGGCGATGCCGATTGCCGAAAGCAGCCCGCCGATGGTCGTCGGAATGAGGCAGACCAGTAGCGAAACCAGCACGGCAACGCTGGGCACGGTTCCCGCGCCCGCGGATTTCACGGCGTAGCTCGCGTACGGGTGCAGCGTCGCCACGGCCAGCAGAAAGATCAACGTCAGACCGGCAATCAGGATATTGAGCGCGATCTCGTTCGGCGTTTTCTGCCGTTGCGCGCCCTCCACCAGCGCGATCATGCGATCGAGGAAGGTCTCGCCGGGATTCGATGTGATCTTCACGGTGATGTGGTCGGACAGCACGCGCGTGCCGCCCGTGACCGCGCTGCGGTCGCCGCCGGACTCGCGAATAACCGGCGCACTCTCACCGGTGATGACCGATTCGTCGACGGTCGCGATGCCGTCCGTGACCTCGCCATCGCCAGGGATCAGCTCGCCGGCGCTGACGATCACCACGTCGCCGGCGCGAAGCATGGAGGAGGCAACCTGCTCCGTCCTGCCGTCGGAACGGACGCGGTTGGCGATGGAATCGGCCTTGGTCTTGCGCAGAGAGTCGGCCTGCGCTTTGCCACGCGCCTCGGCCATTGCTTCGGCGAAGTTGGCGAAGAGCACCGTGAACCACAGCCACAGAGCGATCTGGATCCCAAAGCTCTGGTTGGCCGCCCCGATGGCCACGTCCCGAACGACAAAGACGGTGGTGAGCGCAGCCCCCACCTCCACCACGAACATCACCGGGTTCTTCAGAAGCGTGACGGGATTCAGTTTGACGAACGAGTCCCGAAGCGCGCGGCGGACGATTTCCGGGTCGAACAGCGGGCGGGCGCGCGCCAGTTTCTTCGGAATCAGACTGGTGGAGTCCTCCACTACAGGGGCACGATGGACTGGCGGTTCAAGCGTTGTCGACATGTCAGTTAGCTCCACATCAGCAGTGAGAAGAGTTTGCCCTGGTGCATCAGGAAGTGCTCGACGACAGGACCAAGGGAGAGGGCGGGGAAGAACGTCAGAGCGCCGATGATGATCACCGACCCGACCAGTAGCCCCACGAACAAGGGCCCGTGCGTGGGCAGTGTCCCCGCGGATGTGGGAATCTTCTTCTTGGCCGCGAGGCTGCCGGCCGCCGCGAGCAGGGGAATCATGAACAGGAAGCGGCCGAATAGCATGCACAATCCGAGCGTGAGGTCGTACCAGGGCGTGTTCACGGTAATACCGGCGAACGCGCTGCCGTTGTTCTCCGTGCCACTGGAATAGGCATAGAGCAGCTCGCTGAATCCGTGCGGGCCGGAGTTGGCCAGGGCCGTGATCCCATCGCCGGTCGGATTCCAGTAACCGCCTTTCGTGAAATGCGCTACGGCGCTGATGCCGGTAAAGACCAGAACGCAAAAGGAGGTGGCAATGATGGCCAGCATGGCCATTTTCACTTCCTTCTGCTCGATCTTTTTGCCGATGTACTCCGGAGTGCGCCCGACCATCAGGCCGGCGATGAAGACGGCGACAATGGCGTAGAGCAGCATGCCGTAGAGGCCCGATCCGACTCCGCCGAAGATGACCTCGTCCGTCTGAATGTTGAACAGCGGCACGAGCCCGGCGATCGGCGTGAGACTGTCATGGCCGTTGTTTACCGCGCCGCAACTGGCGTCCGTAGTAACGGTGGTAAACAGCGTCGAGGCGGCGATGCCGAAGCGCGTCTCCTTGCCCTCCATGTTGCCGCCGGCCTGCGCCGCGGTGGCGTGATTCTCGATGCCAAGTGTTGTCAGCATGGGGTTGCCGGCCTGTTCGGAGCCGTAGCAAACGAATACCCCGATCAGAAACATGAGCGCCATGGCGGCAAAAATGGCCCAGCCCTGGCGCGTCTCGCCCACCATGTGCCCGAAGGTATAGGTGAGCCCCGCGGGGATCACGAAGATGAGAAGCATCTGGATGAAGTTGCTGATTGGCGTCGGGTTCTCGAACGGATGCGCGGAGTTGGCGTTGAAGAAGCCGCCGCCGTTGGTCCCCAGCATCTTGATTGCTTCCTGGGATGCCACCGGCCCCTGGGCGATGGTCTGCGTGGCCCCTTCCACCGTCTTCACCACGGAGTACGGCTTGAAGTTCTGAATCACGCCCTGTGAGCAAAGCAGCACCGCCGCGATGACCGAGAGTGGCAGCAGCAGGTAAACCGTGGTGCGGGTGAGATCCACCCAGAAGTTGCCCACGGTCCGCGCCTGCTGTCGCGCGAAACCGCGAATAAGCGCCACTGCGGCGGCGATGCCCACGGCGGCGGAGGCGAAGTTCTGCACCGCGAGCGCGGCCATCTGCACCAGGTAGCTCATCGTCGCTTCGCCGGTGTAGGCCTGCCAGTTGGTGTTCGTCAGGAAGCTGACCGCGGTGTTGAAGGCCAGGTCCGGCGGGATCACCGGCGTTCCGAAATGCTGTGGGTTGAGCGGCAGATGGCCCTGCGCGCGCTGCAGGATATAGACGAACAGAAAGCTGAAGATGCTGAACGAGAGCAGACCGCCGGTGTACTGCGTCCAGCGCTGCTCCACGTCTTCGCGAACGCCGCAGAGTTTATACACGAGCATCTCGAGCGGGCGCAGCGCGGGGTGCAGGAACGTGCGTTCCCCCTGAAACAAGCGCGACATGAACAGGCCCAGCGGTTTCGTTACAGCCAGAATGACCGCCAGGTAGACGAAAATCTGAAAAACACCAAGGCTGGTCATGGCTCAAAACCGCTCCGGGCGCAGAAGCGCGTAGATCAGATACGCGAACAGAACTATTGTCGTGATGCCGGCGATGATGTAATCCATTGGGAAGCTCCTTACAGGCGGTCGCAGGCTTTGGTGAAAACCCAGAGCAGAACGAAGCCTACGAGGGCCACGGCGACGTAGAACGCATCAAGCATGTTGTTTCTCCCGGGGACAGTCGAGGAAGAGCACTTCGTGTCCGGCCCGGCGCAACGCGCGCGCAAGCCGCATCTGACGAGTGGGCCACCAGCGGCGCGGCCCACCCAGAAGCACCAGGGCGCATGCCGGCAGGACCGCGCGCAGGCCGTCGACGGGATCGCGGCAAAGGATCACTTCGCACGTGGTGTCGAGCGGGCGCGTGTCGGCCACCGTCCGAACTTGGCGTACCAAATGGCTTTCGTGAATGTCCGGCTCACTGAGAGGGAGTGGATACGGAACCACATGGGCGTCGAACACCCGAATTGCGGCTCCCAATCCGGCGGCTAGTTCTCCTGCGCGCCGCAGCGCGACGAGCGTCGATTGCACGCCCGTGAACACCACAGCAATGATGAGCCGCGACTCCGGCGCGCGCGCTGGCGCGGCCGGCCGTGGCCGGGCCTGATTCGCTGCCTGGACCATAGTGCTAAGTCGAACGTACGCCGTAACCGGTTAGGATGTCCTAAGCGCAGCGTAAGGATTTAATAAGCGGCGGCATGTATCGGTGTAATGCGTAACACTCTGACCGGCAGACCACTCGAACAGGTGTATGGCGAATAAACGAGAACTGCTGAGGTTTTTGGATCAGAGGGTATTCAATCCTATCCTCAAAGCGTCAGGATCCCATTACCGCGACGGTGATCGAAAGAAGCTGGAAGACGTGCAGGACCGAACGCGCAGCGAAAAGGATCGGTTTCACCACTATCACAGCGCGCGAGAGATCATCGACAACTACAAGAGCGATCTGCACTCGGACACGGCGAAACGCGTGAACAGCGAACTGCGCCGGCTCAGGCTTCCGACGCTGCCGTCAGTGAAGGATGAGTTCCTTCGCGCGGCCGGGGATCGGCAGTAAGCAGGCTCGAACAGTCGGCCGCGACAGTTAG
>DASRCB010000421.1:0-13882 GCA_035653295.1 Bryobacteraceae bacterium | reverse complement strand
TCGGCTTTCTGCTGCTCGGTGTTTCCGCAGCCGCCCAGACGCGCTACGACCTGCTGCTGCGCGGCGGCCACGTCATCGACGCAAAGAATGGAATCAGCGCCGTCCGCGATGTGGCGATTGCCGACGGCAAAATCGCGGCCGTCGCCGACCACATCGATCCGGCGCAGGCGCTGAAGGTGGTCGATGCCGGCGGCCGGTACGTCACGCCCGGCCTTGTGGACATCCACGTCCATGTGTACACCGGGACCGGCGAGCGCAATTCTTACGCGGGTGACAACAGCGTCCCTCCCGACGGCTTCACGTTTCGCGTGGGCGTGACCACCGTGGCCGACGCCGGCTGCGCCGGCTGGCGCAATTTCGAGGATTTCAAGGAGCGCATTATCGACCGCTCGAAGACGCGCGTGCTCGCCTTCATTAACATCGTGGGTGCGGGCATGCGCGGCGAGCCGTACGAGGACAACGTCTACGACATGGAGCCGCGGTCGACCGCCGACATGGCCATGCGGCATCGCGGCCTGATCGTAGGCATCAAGACCGCGCATTACACCGGCCCGGAGTGGACGCCCGTCGAGCGCGCGGTGGAAGCCGGGACGATGGCCCGCATCCCCGTGATGGTCGATTTTGGCAAGGATTGGCCGCAGCGCCCGCTTGCGGAGTTGCTCACGAGCAAGCTGCGCCCCGGGGACATCTATACGCACTGCTACTCCGGCCTGCGCCATGAGCTGGACGACTCCGGGCACGTCAACCCGGGGATGATCGAAGGGCGCAGGCGCGGGGTCATCTTCGATGTCGGCCATGGCGGCGGCAGCTTCGCCTGGCGCATCGCCGTCCCCGCGATTCAGCAGGGCTTTCTGCCGGACTCCATCTCCACGGACCTGCACATCGGCAGCATGAACTCCGGCATGAAGGACATGCTGAACCTGATGAGCAAGTTTCTGGCAATGGGCCTGCCGCTCGATGCGGTCATTGCTGATTCCACCTGGCATCCCGCGCGCGAGATCCATCACGAGGAACTGGGCAATCTGTCCGTGGGCGCGCCCGCCGATGTCGCCGTGCTGCGGCTCGAGACCGGCAGGTTCGGCTTTACGGACATGTACGGCGCTCGCATGGATGGCACACAGAAGCTGACCTGCGAGCTGACCCTGCGCGACGGCAAGGTCGTTTATGATCTGAACGGCATCACCCGGCCCGACTGGAAGACGCTGCCCCCCGGGTACACCAACACCGGCGACGCGCGCTGGGACGCGATTACACCCCGAAGGCCCGCACCGTGACGCGCTCGGCTGTCCGGCTCTCCACGGCGACGCGGTTCCGCAGCGGACGGCCGAAGCCCTCGAACGCAATCTCCACCAGGTCGCCATCCTGAAGCGCAATGCCCGCGCCAAAGCTGAACGAATCGGCTCCGAAGAAGTGGATGTGCACGTCGCCCGGCCGCCGATGCTGCGGGTACTTGAAATGGTGGTGCTCGATATTCGCGAGCGAGTGGCACATGCGCTCGGCGCCGCTGGCGATTTCCCGGAACCAGATCACCGAGCGATTACGCTCGAGCTTCACCTCGCCGCGCACCAGACCAAACTCACCATCGAGGACCAACTCCGGCCCGATGGCGCACTCGCGCAGCTTCGAGTGGGCCAGGTACAGGTAGTTGCGGCGCTCGAATTTATGGTCGGAAAACTCGTTGCCGATCGCCATGCCGACGCGCACCGGCACGCCATCCGGATCAATGACGTAAACGCCCGCGATTTCGGCCTCTTCGCCGCCGTCTTCCGCGAACCACGGAACGGTCAGCGCATCGCCGTGCCCGCGCAGGATGGAGCCGTCGCCCTTGTAGAACCACTCCGGCGCCGTGCCGATGGCATCGCCCTGCGGATGGCCGCCCTCGACCCCCCAGCGGTACATGCGCATGCTGTCAGTCTCCTGCTGCTCGGCCCCGTGCATGGCCTGTCGTGTCGCCGCGCTGGAGATGTGTGTGAGCCCGGTCCCGGAGACGAGGCAGCGCGCCGGTTCGGCCGGATGATCGAACGCAGGCAGGATGCGCCATTCCGAATGGCCGAGGTAGACGTCGTCGTACTTAAGCCGGCTGCGAATGTGAATCTGTTCGCGCCGCAGCCCCTGGATCAGGTCGTAGGCAGTCGAGTAATCGCGGGCCAGAGCCAGGGTGTCGCCCTCGACCAGCGCGACCGCGCGCCCTTCAGTGGCGTGCTGCAGTTGAACGAATCTCATCGCGCGACTCCGCGAGCTTCCGCAAGGGTTCGACCACGAGCCAGGGCACTGCCCCGAGGGCGCACAGGCTTCCTGCTGTGACGAACGATGCCGTCCAGCCATAGCGCGTGGCGATCCACGGCGTCAGAGATGCGGTGACTGCGCCGCCGATCTGCCCGCCCATGTTCATGAGGCCGGAAACAGTGCCGGCGCACGATCCCGCGATGTCGGCGGTCACGGCCCAGAACGAACTCTGGGACAGGTAGAGCGCGCCCGCGCCGCCGGCCAGGATAATGCTCGCCAGGCGCGCGCTCTGCACCTGTGTAGCACCGGCGATGAAGACCGCTGCGAAGGCCATTCCGAAAACGGCGATGCCGCACCGGCCGGCGCGTTCACCGCTGCGCCGCGAGATCGCGTCGCTGATCCAGCCACCCAGCGGCGAGCAGATCGCCATGGCGATGAACGGCAGTATGCCGTACCAGCGGCTCGCCTTCAGGTCGAGCCCGCGCACCGAGTTCAGGTAGATGAAGAACCAGCTGAAGAAGATGTAGGCCGCATAGCCGTAGGCAAAGTAGCTGAGGGTCATGGCCCACAGCTCGCGGCTGGCGCCGATCGCGCGCCAGGGAACTTCGCGGGTTGTTGCCGCAGGTAATTGCGGCAGCCCGGCTTCGATGAACCGGCGCTCTTCCTCATTCACCAGCGGGTGGTCCGCCGGGATGTCGCGCGCGATCAGGTACCAGATGATCGCGGCGGCAACGCCGATACCCGCGCTCACGAAGAACGACCAGCGCCAGCCGTAGTGCTGCATGACGTAGACGATCAGCGGCGGCGTGACGCCTGCGCCCGCGCCGACACCGGCGAAGATTACTCCGTTCGCGCGCCCACGCTCGCTCGAGGGAATCCATTCGGCCACGAGCCGGTTCGATGCCGGATACATCACCGCCTCGCCGATGCCAAGGGTGAACCGCACCGCAACCAGAATCCAGAGCGCGCGTCCGATGCCCGACGGAATGGCCGCGCTGAGCGCACTGAACACGCCCCACCACATCAGGCCTGCCGTAAGCGTCAGACGGGGGCCGAGCCAGTCTGCGAGCCGGCCGCCCGGCGCCTGGAACAGCGCATACCCCAGCACGAAGGCGCTGAACACATATCCGAGCTCGACGTTGCTGAAGTGATACTCCAGGGCGATGGAGTGCCCGGCGATGGAGATGTTCACGCGATCGAGGTACGCCACGGCGCTGATCGCGAAGGTCCATCCGATCAGCAGCCAGCGCACGTTCGTGCGGCTGCGCATGGTTCCTATCTTATGCGCTACTCGTAGCGGAGTGCTTCCACCGGATCGAGGCGCGCGGCCTTGTTTGCGGGCCAGATGCCGAAGAACAGGCCGACGCCCACGGACACAACGATCCCCAGCACGGCTGACCAGAGCGGGACCGCCGCGGGCAGGCTCTTGAAGACGAGGCGAGTGATCATCGCGATCAGGAACCCGAAGAGGATGCCGGCGACACCACCGAGGCCGGTAAGCACCGATGCCTCGAGCAGAAACTGCAGCACAATATCGGACCGGCGCGCGCCGATGGCTTTGCGGATGCCGATCTCCTGCGTCCGTTCGGTCACCGACACCAGCATGATGTTCATCACCCCGATGCCACCCACCAGCAGCCCCACGGAGCTGAGGACGACCATGACCAGGAAGGTCATGGACATGATCTGGCGAAAATCGGAGACCATCTGGTCCGCGGTGGACAGCGCGAAGTCGTCGGGCTTGTTCCACGGAACGCGGCGGTCGATGCGCAGCACCGTCCGCACTTCGTCCAGCGCCTGGGGCAGACGCCCATCCCTGGCGGTCACCACGATGGCGTGCTCATCCGAGCCGGGATAGAAGCGGCGGAAGGTCCAGTAGGGCAGCAGCACGCGGTTATCCTGGTCGCCGAAGAACGAAGCGGCCGGGCGCAGCATGGTCCCCACCACGGTGAACGAATGGCCGTCGACGTTGATCTCCTTGCCGATCGGGTCGATGTTGGCGAAGAGCCCCTTTTCCAGATCCGCGCCGATGACGACGACGGGCACGCGCCGCCGGCTCTCCTCATCGGTGAAGAAGCGGCCGAGGTGGATGTCCACCTGCCCGGCGCGCGCGTACGCCTCATCGACGCCGAACAGGTTGACGTCGTACATGTCATTCCCTTTGTAGTGCACATTGATGGTCTGGTTGTGGGGGAAGACCATGGGCGACACGTCGGTCACGTCGGCGCAGCGCTCCTTAATGTCGACGGCATTCTGGTAGGTGAGCTTTTTGCGGGTGCGCTCCTCGGGGCTGAGATTGCTCACGCGGAATCCGACGTTGAACTTGAACACGATGATCGAGTTCGGCCCGAAGCTGCGTAGCACGCTGGTGATGTTGCGGTCGAAGCCGGTGAGGATGGCGCCCACTCCGATGATGGTTCCCGTGCCGATGATCACGCCGAGCACCGTGAGCAACGCGCGCAGTTTGTGGGAGCGGATGGTGTTCAGCGCGAGCATGAAGCCATTGGCGACGGCGTTGCGATTCATGGATCAGCGCTCCGACCGCATGGCTTCGATGGGATCGAGGCGCGACGCCTGCCGCGCCGGATAGATGCCGAAGAACAGGCCGACGGTCGCCGAAAGTCCAACGCCGACCGCGACGGAGAACCACGGCAGAGCCATGGGCACGGAAGTCGCGCTGCGCACCAGCACGGCGATGCACCACGCCACGATGACGCCGGCGAGTCCGCCAACGGCGGCAAGCAGCGACGACTCGACCAGGAACTGATTCAGGATGTCCTTCCGGCGCGCGCCGAGCGATTTGCGGATGCCGATCTCGCGCGTGCGCTCGGCGACCACGGCGAGCATGATGTTCATGATCACGATGCCACCCACCACCATGAACACGGAGACGATGCCCACGGCCATGCCGGCGATGGCGGAGGTGAGCCGTTCCCAGAGGGTGACGAAGGTGTCGGAGGCGAAGATGGTGAAGGTGTCGTCCTGGCCGGGCCGCAGGTGGCGGAAGGCGCGCAGCAGCATGCGGCACTCGTCCTGCGCCTCGATCAGATGCTGCTGGTCGATCGCTTTGGCGATGAGCCGAATGCCGTTTCGCGAGCCGTACGTTTTGAAGTAGCTCTCGATGGGAATCATCACGAAGTTGTCCTGGGACTGGCCGAACACGCTGCCCAGGCTGTTGGCGACCCCGACCACGGTGTAGGGAACGCCTTCGATCTCGATGGCTTTGCCGACGGGGTCGGCGGCTTCGAAGAAGCGGTTGCGGATGTCGGCGCCGATGAAGACAACGTTCGCGTGCCGGCGCACTTCCTCGCCGGCGACCGCGCGGCCGGACTCCACGCCGACGTTGTTGATGGCCGGAATGTTGTCTGTAATTCCCTGCACCTGGACGCCGAGGACCGAATTTCCCTTGTACGAGACGCGCGCCTGGCGCGAAGCCATCATCCCGACGTCTTTCACCAGCACGGCCCTGTCGCGCAGGAATTCGTACTCCTCGCGGCGAATCTGCGGGTTGCGCTTGTCCATTTCGAAGAACTTCTTTGGGTCCCAGTCGCCGAACCAGGCCATGCGCACGATGCGGAAGCCGTCGGCGCCCATGTTCGATACCTTCTCGGCGATGTAGATGTTCATGCCGTGAATCAGCGCGGTGACGGCGATGAGCGTCGTCGTCGCCAGAATGATGCCCAGCAGGGTCAGGAAGCTGCGCAGCTTGTTCTTGCGCAGAGAGTCCACGGCGAGGCGGCCGGATTCCCAAAAGGACGCAGTGGGACGGAAGCGGCGCCGGGCCATCACAGGTAATGACGGGCGTGGGTCGGCTTTTGTTCCGGCGCGGTCGAGGCGGGCTGTCGAGCCCACCGCCGGCCGGGGGCCTACCCCCACAGATCAGGACAGGGCTTGTTTCAGGAACGGGAGCGAGCGGCGGCCGTTGAACACGTGCTCGCCGGGGAAGATGTCCTGCTGAACTTTATCGGGCGCGCCGAATACGGTGTACACACGGCGCACCCGCTGGAAGCTTTCGCGGGTGGCCTTCACCGGGAAAATCGGATCCTGCTCGCCTCCTTCGGAGAACAGCGGCCGAGGGGCAATCAGCCCGGCGACGTCGTACTGTTCGGCCCAGTTCAGAATTCCGGGAACGTAATTGTCCATGCAATGCGAGAGGCTCATGATGCTGTCGCGGAAGGTATTCAGGTAACCGCTGATGACCGCGGCGCGAATGCGCGTGTCCAGCGCGGCGGCGAAGCAGGTGGCTGTGCCCCCGCCGGAGATGCCCATGCAGCCGACGCGTTTGGGGTCCAGCTCGGGGCGAGTCTCGATCCAGTCAATGGCGCGCATCACGTCCCACACTCGCCAGCCGATCATTGTTTCGCCGAGCAACAGCGCCGCCCCGGCGGAGGGCTGGCAGGCGGTCTGCTCGAGCCCTTTGGACGCGGTCAGCGCATCGCGGCGGCAGCCGAAAGCCATAGGCTCGATCGCGAGCGCGGCCATTCCGTGCTCCGCGGTTTGAATCGCGAAATCGTGCTGATAGCCGGGTTTATCCGTGCGGTCGTGACCGTACTCATCGATGCCCACAATGTCGTCCACGCCACGCCCGTGTCCAGGAATGCAGACCACGGCGGGGAGGGGTCGCGGAACATCGTTCGGCGTGAGCAGGTATGCGAGCACGCCCACCCCTGGGCGGCTCTCGAAGACAAACTTCTCGCGCATGTAACCGGGGAACTCACGTGTTTCGAGCGATTCGAAATGCAGCGGCGTGCGATCGGGGAAGCCCCCCAGGAGTTCCGTCACCTTCGCGCGCAGTTCCTTCTGCCAGGCTTCGGCTTCGGCCGGCGTGGAAGCGCGAAACGTGAGCCGGAGCGGCGCCGATTTGTAACGCTCCAGGGTCCAGGCGACGGGATCGAATTCACTCATGTTCACCTTCGCGGCGTCGTTCTGCAGAGCTCCTCCGTATTTTTTCGGCGGCTCCGACGGCTTTGCGCTTTGCCCGGCGGCCGCGGAAACGGAGAACGCCGCGGCGAGACCGAGTTCGCGCCTCGAGATGGATTGGGACATCGGAGTGAGTTTATCGAAAGCAGGGGACAGGCCAGGGATCAGGGTTAGGTTTCGGCACGGGTCCGGCGCACACCCGCGCGCGAATTGACCACGGTCCGCCGAATCCGGTACTCTTGATGGTTTCAACCGCGGGCCTGGAGGGGCCGCATGGGGAACATCGACGTACCGCTGGTGCGCGCGAGGTTTGGGCAGACGTCGCGCGCGGATCTGTGGTGGGTTCAGCCGGCGCTCACCTTCCTCGGCCTGGGCGGATTCATCGTTTACGCCACCTGGGCGGCGCTGCAGGGCACGCATTATCGCTACGGTCCTTATTTGTCGCCGTTCTATTCGCCACTGCTTTTCGGCGACGCGGACGCATGGTTTGGCGCGAAGATGCCGGCATGGATCCCGGGGTGGGTGACGGCAGCGATGCTCATCCTGTGGGCCCCGGGCGGCTTTCGCGTCACCTGCTACTACTATCGCGGCGCCTACTACAAGGCATTCTGGGCCGATCCGCCCTCATGCACGGTCGGGGAACCGCGGAAGCGCTATCTGGGCGAGCGCTCGTTCCCTCTGATCCTGCAGAACGCGCATCGTTATTTCATGTATCTGGCCATCGTTTTTCTTTTCCTGCTGGCGCACGACGTCTGGAGGGCCTGCTGGTTTAACGGACGGTTCGGTATTGGCGTGGGCACCCTGGTTCTGCTGGCCAACCTGATTCTGCTCAGCGGTTACGCTCTGGGCTGCCATTCGCTGCGTCACGTGATCGGAGGATTTCGCGATCAGCCGTCGCAGGCGCCGGCCGCCAACCAGGCGTATCGCTGCGTGTCGTGCCTGAACCGCCGGCACATGATCTGGGCGTGGTGCAGCCTGTTCTCGGTGGCCTTTGCCGATCTGTACGTGCGCTTGTGCTCGATGGGCATCTGGACGGACTGGAGAATCGTTTAGGGTGCCGGAGTACATCAGGCATCAGCACGACGTACTGGTGATCGGCGCCGGCGGCGCGGGGTTGCGCGCGGCGGTCGAGGCGTCGGCGGCGGGCGTGCGCGTGGCGGTGATCACGAAATCCCTGCTGGGCAAGGCGCACACGGTCATGGCCGAAGGCGGCGTCGCGGCCGCGCTGGGCAACGTGGACGAGCGCGATAACTGGCGCGTTCACTTCTCCGACACCATGCGCGGAGGCCAATATCTCAATAACTGGCGCATGGCCGAGTTGCACGCCAAAGAGGCGCCGGCGCGCGTGCGCGAGCTGGAGGCCTGGGGCGCGCTGTTCGACCGCACGGCGGATGGACGCATCCTGCAGCGCAATTTTGGCGGCCACAGGTATCCGCGGCTGGCGCATGTGGGCGACCGCACGGGGCTGGAGATGATCCGCACGCTCCAGGACCACGGCGTGCATCTGGGACTCGATGTCTTCATGGAGCACACCGTGATCACGCTCCTGAAGTCCGACGGCCGGATAGCGGGAGCATTCGGGTACGATCGCGAGCGCGGGCGGTTCCACCTGTTCGAAGCGAAAGCGGTGGTGCTGGCCACCGGCGGGATCGGCCGCGCATTTCGCATCACCAGCAACAGCTGGGAGTACACGGGCGACGGCCTGCGGCTGGCGTTCGACGCCGGCGCTGCGCTGATGGACATGGAATTCGTGCAGTTTCATCCGACGGGGATGATCTGGCCCCCGAGCGTGCGCGGCATTCTGGTGACGGAGGGCGTGCGCGGCGAGGGCGGCGTGCTGCGCAACTCACAGGGGCGGCGCTTCATGTTCGACGACATACCCCCGCTGTACGTCAATCAGACGGCGGACAACGAAGAGGAAGGCTGGCGCTACACGCAGGGCGACAAGGCAGCGCGGCGCCCGCCCGAGCTGCTGACCCGCGATCACGTGGCGCGATGCATAGTGCGCGAGGTCCGCGAAGGCCGCGGAAGCCCGCACGGCGGCGTGTTTCTGGATATCGCCTGGATCGAGCAGAAGCTGCCGAACGCGGCCGAGCACATCCGGCGCAAGCTGCCCAGCATGTATCACCAGTTCAAGCAGCTCGGGGACATCGACATCACCCGCGAGCCCATGGAAGTGGGGCCGACCACGCACTACATGATGGGCGGGGTGAAGGTGGACGCGGATTCGCAGATGTCCGACGTGCCGGGGCTGTTCGCGGCCGGGGAATGCGCCGCAGGGCTGCACGGGGCCAACCGGCTGGGCGGCAATTCGCTGTCGGACCTGCTGGTGTTCGGCAAGCGCGCGGGCGAATACGCCGCGGCTTTCGCCAGGGCGAACGCGCCGGCGGCGGTGGCTCCGTCGCAGGCGGACGCGGCGGCGCGCGCGGCTCTCGCGCCTTTTGAACGGGACGCCTCGGAGAGCGCGTTCCAGATCCAGCGGGCGCTGCAGGATACGATGCAGGACCTGGTGGGAATCGTGCGCCGCGAGGAGGAAATGCTGCGTGCGCTGGCGGAGATCCGCGAGCTGAAGGAGCGCGCCGCGCGAGTCGGCGTGACGGGCAATCGCGAATACAACGGCGGCTGGCACACCGCGCTCGATCTGCGAAATTTGCTGACGGTGGCCGAGGTGGTTACCCGCGCGGCCCTGGAGCGAAAAGAGAGCCGCGGGGCGCATTTCCGGGACGATTATCCAGCGAAGGACGGGGCATACGGCAAGTTCAATCTGGTGGCGCGGCGGGGCGCAAATGGGGAGGTGAATGTGGAGCGGCAGCCGACAGCGCCGATGCCCGCGGAATTGCAGCAGATCATCGAGGAGATGAAGTAGATGGCGCAGGCGATTTTTCGCATCTGGCGCGGGGCCGCCGGCGCGGGGCGTTTCGTCGATTACTCGACGGAGGTCGCGCCGGGCATGGTGGTGCTGGACGCAGTGCACGAGATCCAGGCTTCCCAAGCGGCCGACCTGTCGGTACGGTGGAACTGCAAGGCAGGCAAGTGCGGGTCATGCTCGGCGGAGATTAACGGCATGCCGCGCCTGATGTGCATGACGCG
This sequence comes from Bryobacteraceae bacterium, assembly GCA_035653295.1. Taxonomy (GTDB): domain Bacteria; phylum Acidobacteriota; class Terriglobia; order Bryobacterales; family Bryobacteraceae; genus DASRCB01. The sequence continues at coordinate 3,646 of DASRCB010000421.1, read as the reverse complement.
GCTGAACCAGCTGTCGCTGGAAAAGCCGATCACCATCGAGCCGATGAAGACGTTCCCGCACGTGCGGGATCTGGTGACCGACGTTTCCTGGAATTACGAGGTGAAGAAGCGCATCGCGAAGTTCCGGCCACGCCGGCCGGACGCCGCCGATGGCACGTGGCGCATGGCCCAGCAGGACGCGGACCGTGTTCAGGAGTTCCGCAAGTGTATCGAGTGCTACCTGTGCCAGGACGTCTGCCACGTGCTGCGGGACCACCAGATGCACGGACAGTTCATAGGCCCGCGCTTTCTGGTGTACGCGGCGGCGCTGGAAATGCATCCGCTGGACACGGGGGACCGCGTCCCGGAGCTGCGGCGCGATTTCGGGATCGGGCTCTGCAACATCACCAAATGCTGCACCAAAGTCTGCCCGGAGGGCATCACGATCACCGATAATGCGATTATTCCGTTGAAGGAGCGGGTGGTGGATCGCTTCTTCGACCCGGTCACGAAACTGTTCCGTATGTTCAGCTCGTCGAATCGAGCGCAGGGAGGCGAAGATGGAATTCCAGCTAAAGCCGATATCGCGCGAGAGCATCCCGCAGGCGCTGGCTAAGGCCGAAAGATACCGCTTGCTCAACGAGCCGGACATGGCGGAGAGCATCTGCCTGGACATTCTGGCCGCGGAGCCGACCCATCAGCAGTCCCTGGTGGTGCTTTTGCTGGCGCGGACCGACCAGTTCGGTAGCGGCGTGTCTCCGGAGCGCGCGCGCGAGGTGCTGCAGAAGATGGTGGGCGAGTACGACCGCGCGTATTACGCGGGAATTATCTGGGAGCGAGCGGCGCACGCGCAGCTCCGGCGATCGGGTTTGGGGTCGAATTCCAGCGCATATCATGCATTTCGCGAGGCGATGGCCTGTTATGAAAAGGCCCAGGCGGTGCGTCCGGCGGGGAATGACGACTCGATTCTGCGCTGGAATACCTGCGCGCGGATTCTGATGCGCAACGCCGATCTGCGTCCCTTGCCGCACGCCGAGTTCGAGCCGATACTCAGCGAATAGCGGCCGCGATCGCTGCGCCGGGCATTCGCTTTCCGGCCACGCGACGGGCTGGCTGCACAATGCCGGGGCGGCGCATCCGCATTTCAACTGCTTCTATACGCACCACAACCTTTCCGGGTCCGGCTGGCGCCCGAATTGCGTTTTCTTCCTGCGAATCGAAGAGGAGGACGTCATGCAGTTTGCGGAAGCGCCGGTGGGAAGCGATCTGGCGAAAGAAGCGGTGCGCGCGGAACTGGAGCGCGTGCTGGGGGTCGCGGCGCGCAGAATTATCGTCAAGCTCGACGGCACCAGAGTGATTCTTCACGGTTTCGCCGACTCGGTCGAGCGCCGGTTCACGGCGGAAATGGCGGTCCGGCACGTGGCCGGCGTCAGCGCGGTTTCGAACTACATCCACGCCAGCCTGCCGCACTGAGCGCCGCGCCCGGCCGGAGCCGCTGGGTGAAAGCGCACAGCGGCGCGCCGGAGCACTCGGGGTTTTCGCCCGCATGGCGCGAACCGCTGCAAGGGCTTACCGCCGCCGGCACTCCTGCTCGGCGCGGTCCAGCGCCTCCGACTCGACCAGCACTCCCTGCCGTTCATAGCGCTTCCGGGCGCGACTAAAGCGGACCACGACGGCGCTGCGCCCGCTGTACCTCGTGGCGCGGCGGGTCAGCAGGGCGTCGCCGGCGCTGAGGAACGCGTGGTCGGACAGGCCCGCGCACGGAAGGCAGAGCGTTTCCTGGGCATCCATGGTCAAAAAGCTCTTCGAGGGAAGCTCGGCGCCGCACCTGGTGCATTTCGAGTCACGCAGAATCTGGTAAACCACCGTTGCGGGGGGCTGAGAAAGCCTATCGTGCAGTTTTTTCCGCTCCCGCTCTGACATTTCGGGCGAGACATAGTGCGTGCTGAACAATTTCTCGACAACGGGATGTCCAGTATCGCTGACTTGCAGTCGGACGGTTCCATTCGGTGTTCGCCGGATATACTCGATTTCGCTGGGCAGCAAACCTTTTGCATTCGCCCATTCGCGAAAAAGAGACAATGCCCGCGCGATTTTTTCGGGGTTGCCCTGAATCATTCCCCCCAGGCACTGGATGCGTCCGCTGCGCCAGGCTTTGACGTGGATAGCTTCGAGAAGACGGATTGCGACGAGCAGGTCGATGGCGCTTACGCATTTCTGTTCGCGCAGCACCTCCTCCGCCGCGCGCACCACGCGCTCCTCTATCGTCAGTTTGCCGCTCTTCTGCATAAGACTTGCAGTACGTTAGGAGCCGCCAAAACTGTCGCGATTATAGACCTTTACGCGCCGTCACGGATGGACGCCCGGAGCAGGACCGGAGTCCTGCGCCATCGGACTCGCTATAGCCGTTACCAGGTGCTGTCCTCGGGGCAGGGTCAGGATTGCGCCGGAGGCCTCAACCGGAAAGCCATCGACCTCCACGCGCGCCGCGGGTGCGCTGAGCACGGCGATTGCGCGTGAGGCGCTCTCGTAAGCGAATTCCACGCCTTTGCTCGTCGCATTCGCGGAGCGGATGGTGCCATTAAAATCGAGCACGCGGACAGGCGTCTCTCTGGCGGCCGCCTCAATGGCGCAGGGGCCGGGCGGAAGCCAGAGCGTGCGATTGTCGCGCACCGGCCAGAGCTTGCCATTGACCAGAGCGGGGCCAGTCCAGGGGATACCCACGCCCAGCTTCGATTCGACCACCAGCTTTCCGGAAGCCTGATCCAGCTTGTCAACGCTCGCGGCGGCCGCGGGCAGCAGCGTAAGGTCGGGTCCGAGGATGGAGTTCTCGAAATAGAGCGCCACGCGCGGAAAGGAGGCGGCCGCCAGGTGGACTAGCTGAAACAGCTCCGCCCCGGTCTGCTGTTTCGTAGGGTAGACGTCCTGATACCGCTCGACGATGTTGATGTCGATGGCCAGCTTGTCACGGCGGTCGGTGAGCGGGCCGTAACGCTCGGCGATTTGGGGGTAACGCTGTGGGCCGAGATTCCAGATGGTCGCCGGATCTTCAATGAGAAAAGTGAAATCGTGCTGCGCCAGCATCGGCAGCACGGCGGCGGCATCGGCTCCGATCAAATCGTGCATGCGCGTGTCGAAGCGGTCATCGACATGGGTCAGCACGAGATCGAGGTCGGGGCGAGTGCGCCGTAGGTCATCGATCTCGGCGATCCATTCGGACTGCATGCGGCGCGCCAGCCCGGCGCGCCAGTCGAGAAAGGTGCGCATGCGCGCGGCATCCGGCTGGGCGGTGCGGAACAGGTCCAGAGGATCGAAGCCGTGTTCCTTTGCAAAGCTCTGGCGGATGTCGGCGTTCATGGGTGTGAAGCGGGCCGGATTGGCGGCGCCTTCCAGCGACTCGAAATACAGCTCGGCGAGGTTCACTCCATCCCAGTCGAAGCCGGCTACCAGCTCGCGGACCCCATTGCGCACCTCCGCGGCGGCCGCGGGATTGTTCAGGTTCATCAGCCGGCGCCAGTCGAGTTGAGCATCCTGCTGGAGCGCTGTTTGCTCGCGCCACTCCGGGTGCGCATCCCAGAACTTATCGCTCACATGGGGCAGTTCGAGCCAGAGGTAGACCAGAATCGCGTTGCGGTGGCAGGCTTCGATCAGCCGGCGAAGATACGCG
>DASRCB010000420.1:0-3310 GCA_035653295.1 Bryobacteraceae bacterium | reverse complement strand
TCATCCCACAACTCCGCCGCCTCGTCCGCGGGCAATCCCTCGAAACTGGTGTGGCCCAGCAGGTCTTCAGGGGTTCGTCCTCTTATCGCGGCGTAAGCGGGATTGGCGAAGCGGATGACGCCGTCCGCGCCCTTCAGCAGGATGGGTATCGGCAGCCGCTCGGCGAGCCGGCGAAGGCAGCTGAGGACATCATCCGGCGTCATGAATCCTGCTCAGACAACAGTCGTTGCGGCTCGCGCGGGCTCTCAGCCCGGCGGTGAATTTCACCCGAGCGTATCACAGCGTACTCCCGCACGCCCCGGGCCGAAAACCGTGTATCGCGGTATACTGACGGCAGGAGTTCCCTTTCGCTTTGTCCGTCCGAAACTTCCTGCGCCTCAGTGCGCACATTCAGATGCTTCCCGTTCTTGAAAGCGGCGAGGAAACCCTCGTCGGCGGCCAGGCTGTTATGGAAGGCGTCATGATGCGCGCTCCGCACAGCTACTGCGTCGCCGTGCGCAGGTCTGACGGACAAATCGTGAGCGAGCAGAGTCCTCTGGCCAAAGTATCCGAGAAATACCCGGCCTTCCGACTGCCTGTGCTCCGCGGCCTGGGAACACTCGGTCAGGCCATGTGGCTCGGTTTGCGCGCCCTCCGCTTCTCCGCCAATGCCGCGCTCGATGAGGGCGATGCCGCTGCCGCCCAGGCGAAGAAGGTGCCCTCCTGGCTGATGGCCGCGAATCTCATCGTCTCCCTGCTCTTCTTCCTGTTCCTCTACAAATTCGTTCCCCTTCTGCTCGCCACCGAGCTTGGCCGTCATGTTTCGTCGCTGGACAGCCGCTTCGCCATCAATATGGTCGACGGTGTAATCCGCATTTCGATCTTCCTCGCCTTTCTGGGCCTCATGTCGCGCATGAAGGACATCCGGCGCGTTTTCGAATACCACGGAGCTGAGCATAAGGTGGTGTTCAATTACGAGTCCGGCCGGCCGGTCACCGTGGAAAACGCGCAAACGTTCGTTACCTGGCACCCGCGTTGCGGCACCAGCTTCCTGCTGGTTGTCATGGTGCTGTCCATGCTCGTATACGCGCTCCTGCCGTTCGATGGTTTTGCCGCGAAACTGATCGGCCGCATCGCCCTGCTGCCGCTCATTGCCGGGCTGAGTTACGAGCTGATTCGATTCGCCGCCAAACGCCGCGGCGGGATGATGGCCATGCTCACCACCCCGGGCCTGTGGCTGCAGCGCATCACGACGAAGCCTCCCGCCGACGATCAGACCGCCATTGCCATTCATGCCCTTGAAGGGGCCATGGCGCTCGAAAAGGAACAGGGCGGCGAGCTCGTTATCGCCTGAGCCGCCATGCAGTATGAGCAGAAGCTTGGCGAGATCGAGGCGAAGTTCGAAGCGCTGACCTCGCAGCTCACCGATTCCTCCATCATCGGCGATCCCGACGCGTACCGCAAAACCGCCAAAGCGCGCAGCGAGCTGGAAGAAGTGGTCGGCGCCTGGCGTGAATATAAACACACGCGTCGCATGCTCGAGGACGCGCGCGTCATGCTGGGGGAAACGGACCCCGAGCTTCGCGCCATGGCGGAGGACGAGGTGCGCCGCCTTGAACCCGAGCTGGGCCGCCTGGAAGAGCATCTCCGTATCCTGCTCCTGCCCAAAGACCCGAATGACGAAAAGAACATCGTGCTGGAGATCCGCGCCGGCACGGGCGGCGACGAAGCCACGTTGTTCGCCGCGGAGATCTTCCGCATGTACACGCGCTACGCCGAAGCCCAGCGCTGGCGCGTGGAGATCACCTCGGTGAGCGAGTCGCCGGTCGGCGGCCTGAAGGAAGTCATCGCGCTGGTCAGCGGCAACCGTGTTTACAGCAAGCTGAAGTATGAGAGCGGCGTGCACCGCGTGCAGCGCGTGCCGCAAACCGAGCAGCAGGGCCGCGTGCATACTTCGGCCGTCACCGTGGCCGTGCTGCCCGAAGCCGACGATGTGGAGATCAAAATCGACCCTAAGGACATCCGCATCGACACTTTCTGCTCCTCCGGTCCCGGCGGCCAGTCCGTGAACACCACCTACTCGGCCGTGCGCATCACCCATCTGCCCACCGGGCTGGTCGTATCCTGCCAGGACGAAAAGTCGCAGATCAAGAATCGCGCCAAGGCCGAACGCGTGCTGCGCTCCCGGCTGTACGAAATGGAACTCGAGAAGCAGCAGGAGCAGATCGGGGCCGAGCGCCGCAGCATGGTCGGAACCGGCGACCGCAGCGAAAAGATCCGCACCTACAACTTCCCCCAGAACCGCGTCACCGACCACCGCATCGGGCTCACCCTGCACCAGCTCGACCTGATCATGGAAGGCCGGCTCGATCCCGTGATCGACGCCCTCACCATCTGGGACCAGACGCGCAAACTGGGCGGCGACGAGACCGCCACCGCGGCGTAGCTGTTGACCATCGCGGAGGCCCTGCTTCAGGGCACGCAACTCCTCGAAGCCGAATCTATCGCCGTCCCGCGGCTGACCGCCGAGGTCCTCCTCGCCCACGCCCTGCGGCAGGACCGGACCTGGCTCTACGCGCACGGCAACGACGAACTGCACCGCATCGGCTGGATTCACTACGGCCGCTACCTGCACGAGCGCCTGAAGGGCAAACCCACGCAGTACATCACCGGCCGGCAGGAGTTCTACGGCCGCGAATTTCGGGTCACGCCCGCCGTGCTCATCCCGCGGCCCGAAACCGAGCACCTCATCGAAGCCGCGGTAAAGCGAGTCAGGCCGGGCGACAGCATCGTCGACGTGGGCACAGGCTCCGGCGCCATCGCCATCACCGCCGCGCTCGAAACCAAAGCTCGGGTCCTCGCTACCGACATTTCCGGCGAAGCCCTTCAGGTCGCGCGAGCGAACGCGAAGCGCCTCGCAGCCCTGGTTGATTTCATCCGCTGCGATCTGCTTTCATGCCTTGCACCGGCCTCCATGGATGCGATTCTGTCCAACCCGCCCTACGTCCCCCGAACCGATGAAGCCACGCTCCAGCGCGAGGTCCGCGACTGGGAGCCCCACGTCGCCCTGTTCGCCGGCGATACCGGCATGGAGATGTACGCGCGCATCATCGCCGAAGCGGCGCGCGTCCTTCGCCCCGGCGGCTCGATCATCTTCGAACTGGGATATACTGCGGCCGGACCCGTCACCGCGATGCTGGACGCCCAATGGGAGAACGTGGAACTCATCCCCGACCTCGCCGGCATCCCCCGCGTGCTCGTGGCCCGCTTTACCCCATGACAGCTCTTTGGGGGGCAGGCCCTCGGCCTGCGGCGGGCTCTCAGCCCGCCT
>DASRCB010000419.1:0-32391 GCA_035653295.1 Bryobacteraceae bacterium | reverse complement strand
GAACGCGCCTGCATAATAAAGGTGAGTTGAAGTACAGGATCGTTTCAATGCTGCTGTCCGCACTGGGCTGTGTGCCGGGACTGATCGCCCAGTCCGAAGCGGTGTCGATTAACGCCGCTCTGCATACATCCGACAAGCCTTATATCCAGGTAAAAGGCGAGACCGCCATCCGCGCGAAGGCCGATGAGGCTGTTATTGACATCGGTGTCGTAACCGAGGCGGCGACGCCCGCCTCGGCCGCTGCAACGAACGCAACAGCAAGCACAGTGCTGATGGCCCATCTTCGCCCAGCCCTGGTCGGCAGCGACCAGATCACCAACACCGCGTATTCAATCCAGCCGATCTATCGCAACCCGAAACCGGGCGCTGCGCCGACCGTTACCGGGTATTCGGCCGCGAACGTGGTCACCGTGGTTCTGCACGAGCTGACTCGCACCGGTTACGTCATCGACGCCGCTGTGCAGGGAGGCGCAAACCAGATTGGCGGCCTTCAGTTCAGGCTCAAAGACGAGCAATCTGTCCATGATCGGGCGCTCCGGGAAGCAGCGGCGCGCGCCAGGTCCAGCGCCGAGGCCATGGCGGCGGGCCTCGGCCTTCGGGTCGTTAGGGTGCTGTCGGCCGAAGAGGGCGCGACGGGGAGTGGCGGGTTCGAGATGCACAAAGCCGCCGCGCTGCCTCCGCCTGCCGGCGCGGCGCCGCCAACGCCGATCGCGGACGCGACCATCGAGGTGGACGCTACGGTGTCTCTGCGCGTTGAAATCGGCCAGTAGTACTGTCCGGCGCAGTCCCCGAAAACTTTTTCTTGAGAAATTCAGCCATCCTGGATTACCGTTAACTCCAAAGGAACAATTCAGGCGTCCGCGCAACTCCGCCGCCGTCCGGCGCGCCGGAGTGCGCCCACCGCCCCTGTGTGTATGCTTCGGCAACTCTGGGCGCTTCTTGCGCCCTTTCGGCGGGAGTATGCCCGCTACATCGCCGGCGTCGTGGTCCGCCAGGCCCTGCTGGTGGTGGGCGGCTACTCTCTCGTCTGGGTGCTGCGCTCCTGCACAACCCACGCCGCGATTCCCGCCTGGGTGTTCATCGCCGGCCTGCTGGCCTTCGACGCGGGTCTGCTCCGCCTCGATATCGTCCTGAATACATCGTTCTGCCGGCGCGTCAGCTATCCGCTGTTCGGGTTCCTGCGCACACGCGCGCTGGCGAAAATGTTCGAGATGCCGCTGGAGTGGCATATCCAGCGCGATTCCGGGGTGATGGCCGGGCACGTCAACAACGGGGTCGGCAAAGTGGTCCAGACCGCCGAAGGGCTGAGCCGCGAGCTCGCGCCCGCGCTGATCCGCACCGGCCTCAGCCTGATCCCGCTGCTCTGGTTCAGCCCGTTCACAACCCCGTTCGTGCTCGCCGCGCTTGCCGTCTTCCTTTGGCAGACCCGCGCCGAGAACCTGGCGCGCCAGCCGTTCCGAAAAGCCCGCTATGAGAACTACGCCCGCGATCACGGGCTGTTTTCGGAATGCATGCAGTACGTCCAGCCCGTCGTTCAGTTCGGGCAGACCGAGCGCATCCTCCGGAGCTACGAACGGGTGCAGCAGGACATCATTCGCGAAGGCGTGCAGGAGGTCGAAGTCGGCAACCGCTACGCATGGAAACGCAACCTGCTGCTCTCGCTGACCAAGCGCGTTTGCCAGGGGCTCTGGATTCTGCAGTTCCGCTCCGGCGCGCTCGACATCGGTCTGGTGATGTACCTGAACATGCTCACCGAGGAGCTGCTGAACTCCTTCTGGGGATATGCCGCGCTGATCGAGCGGGTGCATGAAGGTATGGAGCCCACCCGTGTTCTCGTCAAAATGCTGGACGAGACGCCGGAGATCCACGACAGCCCCGATGCGCAGCCGGTCCCCGTCTCGAGCGGGGTGGGCATCGATATTCAGCGCCTGTCGTTCACGTATTCGCGCGGCGAATGCGTCCTGGACAATTTCAGCCTGTGCATCGAACCGGGCACGGTGGTCGGCATCACCGGCCGCTCCGGTGTAGGCAAGACCACGCTGCAGCATCTGCTGGCGCGGCTCCACGATCCGCAGCAGGGCGCGATCTCGATCTCCGGCGAGGACATCCGCCGTTGGCCGCTGCAGCAGCTGCGCGGTCTGTTCAGCACCGTCTCCCAGAACGGCGGCGTATTCTTCTCTGAAAGCACAATTCTGAACGCGATCCGGTTCGCGCAGCCGAACGCCTCGGAAGAGGAGGCCATCGCCGCGGCGAAGGCCGCCTGCATTCACGACGACATCGTCCGCATGCCGCGGGGTTATGAAACGAAGCTCGGACGCGCCGGCGTGACGCTCTCCAAAGGCCAGCAGCAGCGCCTGGCGCTGGCTCAGGCCCTGCTGGCGCTCGATGAGGATCGCCGCATCGTGATTCTGGACGAATTCACCAGCGCGCTGGATGCCGAGACCGAGGAACGAGTGCTCCGCAACATCCTGCCTCTGCTGAAGGGCCGCACAGTCATTCTCATTGCTCACCGCCTGGCGACGGTCCGCAAGCTGGCCGAGCGCATTGTCGTCCTCGATCGCGATGGCGTGGTCGAAGAGGGCAGCCATGCCGAACTGGTGCGGCGCGGCGGCTGGTATTCACAGATGGCCGAGCTGCAGGCCACCGCGTAAGCGCTCAGCCCCCTCCAGAGCAGCCGGTGTGCGCCGCCCCGCTCCGATGCGAGAATGGTAAAGCGTCGCTCAGCGCTATGGCGGTGGCTTCCCCTGTTCCCGAGCAAATCGTCGAAGGTGACGACCGGCTTGTTCCTCACCACGGCGGCGGAGGCCCGGGCGGACGCGATCGCGGTGGGCGCGGCGGTGGCGGCGGAGGCGGCGACGACGGCAGCGAACGCTGGTCCCCCGGAGTCTATCGCGTCGGCATGTGGGCAACCATCACAGCCGTCTCGACAGTCTTCGTCACCATGGCCTTCGCCTACCTGGCCCGCTCGCGTAATCCCGAATTCTGGGACCCGCTTCGCCTCCCGCGCATTCTCTGGGCCAGCACCGCGCTGATCCTGCTCAGCAGCGCCAGCTGCGAAGCGGCCCGGCGGGCGGTTCGTCGCGGCGCGCAGGGCGCCGCGCGTCTCTGGCTTGGGGTGACCTTAACCCTTGGCTGCATCTTCCTCAGCACACAGCTGCGGGCATGGACTGAACTGAACAGCGAAGGCGTATTTGTCGCCGCTAACCCGCACAGCTTCTTCCTGTACCTCTTCACCGCCGTGCACGGACTGCACCTGCTGCTCGGTCTCCTGCTGCTGTGGTACCTGTTTATGCGGGCGGTTCTGCCCTTTTGGCGCGACAACAACCCGGCCCGCCGCCGCGAGCTCGCCGATGCCGGCGCGCTCTACTGGCACTTCATGGACGGAATCTGGGTGGCGCTGTTCGTGTTGCTTCTGGTGAAGCCCTGAATAAGGTGTTCACCCTATCCAATCGGAGAGGGTACTAGCCAAAAGGTTCTATCGCTGGCCGGCGCGGGTTAGGGCGGACGCGCAGAAACGGAGCAGCACCGCCGCCAGAGCCCAGATCATCCAGTCCGCGAGGGGACCTTCCGTGAAAAGGAATGAGGCAGTCCACTTCATTTGCGACGTGAGCGCCCAGGCTGCGAAGACGAACACCACCAGAGCCAGTGGAGCCAGCAGCGCGCCGACGATTGCGTAGAAGTTACGCGCTGTGACACTCTGCCACGCTGGCGTGTCCGATTCAACATGCGGACGCGCCGCGCCGGAAACCAGTGGGATCGCCTGGAGCCACCCCGCGGGCGTCCGTATGATATTGAACGCGCTGTTCTCCTCAGCGCCTTCTGAGTAACCGTTTCGCCGCAACACCAATTTCATGCCCCCGACCTCACCCAAAGCTGTGCAACCAGAGTGCCACGAATCCACCTCCCAGCGAATACAGGCGTTCCTGTATTGCCGATCTCAACTGGAGCTAAACCGGTCTGACGTACGCGCCGGTTCGGACGAGGGACGATGCCCCGACGAGCGTTCTCGAGCACGGTCCGCGAACACGTTTCACTGACGACGGCGGGACATCGTTAACAGGCTCGTTCCCGATTAACTGCCTTCACCAACAGAGGCTTAGCATGCGATAGGATTTCGACAGCATGAGTGACTGGACCAGACGCGATCTGCTGAAAACAAGCTTCGCCGCCTCCGTTGCGGCGGTTTCCGAAGGCGCCTCCGAAGCGCAGGAACCCGGTGGCGCCGGGACGCCGGGCGCGCCGGCGCGCGAACGGCTCCTGTTCGATTTCGGCTGGCGTTTTCACCTCGGCAACGCCGCCGACGAGGAGAAGGATTTCCAACTCGGCGCCAGCGGCGAGACCTTCGCCAAATCGGGCGCGTACGCACCGCCCGCGCAACTGAACTACGACGACAGCTCATGGCAGAAGATCGATCTGCCGCACGACTGGGCCGTGGACCTGCCCTTCGTCGACGCGAAGCCGCTCATCTCGCACGGCTGCAAGCCGCTCGGCCGCGCCTGGCCGGAAACCAGCATCGGCTGGTACCGCCGCGTCTTCGACATCCCCGCCTCTGACGAGGGCCGCAGGATCTCAATCGAGTTCGACGGCGTATTCCGCGATTCGGTGGTCGTCCTGAACGGCCACTACCTCGGAAGGAAGCTCAGCGGGTACGCGCCATTCCGGTATGACGTGACCGATTTCCTGACCTATGGCGGGCGGAACTGCCTCGTCGTGCGCGTGGACGCCACGATGAATGAGGGCTGGTTCTATGAAGGCGCGGGTATTTACCGGCACGTGTGGCTGACGAAAACCGGGCCCCTGCATGTGGCGCATGAAGGCGTGTACGTGCGCTCTGAGGTGAACGGCGCGACGGCAACCCTTCTGGTCACAACGGAAGTGGAGAACGAAAGCAACGCAGCGCGAGCGTGCAGGTTGATATCGACGGTCCGCGATGCGCACGGGAACGTCGCGGCGGCGTCGAATGCGCTCCTCAACGCAAACGGCGCGATCCTCAACACGGTCCCCAGCGATCCTGCGACCATTCCGGCCTGGGGCCGGCATACGTTCGAGCAGCGGATCCCGGTCCGCAATCCGGCGCTCTGGTCCATCGAATCGCCGAACCTGTATTCGCTGGAAACCGCAGTTGAGGTCGACGGAGTCGCTGCCGACAGCCTCCACATCACCTTCGGTATCCGCACCATCCACTTCGACCCCGACCGCGGCTTCTTCCTCAACGGCCAGCCCCTCAAGGTCAAAGGCACGTGCAACCATCAGGACCACGCCGGCCTCGGCGCCGCCCTGCCCGACCGCGTCCAGTATTACCGCATCGAACGGCTGAAGGAGATGGGCTCGAATGCCTACCGCACCTCGCACAACCCACCCACGCCCGAACTGCTGGACGCCTGTGACCGGCTCGGCATGCTGGTCATGGACGAAACGCGGATGGAGTCGTCTTCGCCCGAGGGCCTGAGCCAGCTCGAGCGCATGGTGCGGCGCGACCGCAACCACCCGTCGGTTGTGATCTGGTCCCTCGCCAATGAGGAAGGCTACGATCAGGGCAATGCGCGCGGCGCGCGGATTCTTACCACCATGAAACGCCGCGTCGCGGAACTCGACCCCAGCCGTCCGGTAACTACGGCCATGAACGGCGGCTGGGGCAAGGGCTTCACCCTGGTCGAAGACGTTCAGGGCTTCAACTACAACGACAAACAGATCGACAAGTTCCACGCCGAGTTTCCGCGTATGCCCTCCATCGGCACGGAGACGGCAAGCACGGTTTCAACCCGCGGCGTCTACGCCAACGACAAGGAAAAGGGCTACGTCAGCGCCTACGACCTGAACTTCCCTCCGTGGGCGAGCACGGCTGAGAATTGGTGGAAGATATACGACGCCCGCCCGTGGGTGGCCGGCGGATTCGCATGGACCGGCTTCGACTACCGCGGCGAACCCACGCCCTACGGATGGCCCTGCATCAGCTCGCACTTCGGCATTCTCGATACCTGCGGCTTTCCCAAGGACAATTTCTATTACTACCAGGCGTGGTGGGGCGCGAAGCCGGTGCTGCACCTGTTCCCGCACTGGAACTGGGCCGGCGGTCAGGAGATCGAGGTCTGGTGCCACACCAATCTCGACCGCGTCGAGCTGTTCTTGAACGGGAGGAGCCTGGGCGCGAAGGATGTCGCGCGCAACTCCCACGTCGCCTGGAAGGTCCCCTTCGCTCCCGGCGTTATAGAGGCCCGCGGCTTTCGCGGCGGCGGCGAAGTGCTGCGAGTGAAGCGTGAAACCACCGGACCGGCCGCCGCGATCCGCCTTCGTCCGGATCGCCAGCGCATCGCCGCGGATGGCGAGGATGTGGCCATGGTCGCCGTCGAGATCGTCGATGAGCAGGGCCGCGTCGTTCCGACCGCGGCCGACGAGGTCACGTTCGGCGTAAGCGGCCCGGGCCGGCTGATCGGCGTCGGCAACGGCGACCCGAGCAGCCACGAGCCCGACCATGCCGATCGCCGGCACGCCTTCAACGGCCTGTGCATGGCCATCATTCAGTCCGCGAAACAACCCGGTGAGATCGTGGTCGAAGCCTCAGCCCCGGGTCTGCGCGGAACCACGGCCCGAATCGCAGCCGCGGCGGCGACGCCTCGCCCTTCGGTCGCGTAGTTTGTGCGGCGGGCACTCTGCCAGGCACGTTGCGAAGATGCTCCCAGCGATGAACCGGTGGTCCGCGCCTCACGTCTCCTGCTTCCCGACTGCTCGAGAGGAATCTGTCGCAGGTACAGCCACATTACAACCCGGTGTAAGTGTGAGAATATCGGCGCACCTTTATAATTGAGACGTGGAATTGGAAAGGGTCCTGCTGCGCAAGGTTGGCGAGGCCATTCAGCGGTTCAAAATGATTCACAATGGCGACCGCGTGGCTGTCGCGCTTTCCGGCGGCAAGGACTCGGTCACGTTGCTCGAAGCCCTGCTGTTGCTCGAAAAGCGCGCACCCGTCGATTTCAGCGTTTGCGCGTTCACCATTGAGCAGGGTAAATTCCTGCGCCCCATCGAGCCTCTTGGAGAGTGGCTGCGCGCCCGCGGCGTGCAGTGGACTTATTTCCACGACAAGCCGTCGCACACGCTGCTCGAAGAACAGCCCGACCATGGCTGCGATCTGTGCAGCCGCTATCGCCGTCGCGCGGTTTATGAAGTGGTGCGCGGGCTTGGAGCAAACGTGATCGCCTTCGGCCACACGGCCGACGATTTCTGTGAAGCCTTCCTGCGCAACGCGCTGTTCACCGGCCGGGTTAGCGCCCTGCCCCCGGTCACCTGGTCGGGGAAGAAGGATTTTCGGCTGATCCGTCCACTGGTATTCGTGAATGAGGAGATCACCACCCAGTTCGCTGCCTCGCTGGGCGCGCCGGTGGTTCCCTGCGGCTGCTCGCAGCGGACCGGCACAGTACGCAAATCGCTGCGCAGCCTGTTTGCCGACCTGCAGCAGGAATACCCGCACATGCAGGAAACGCTCCTGTCGGCCATGGGCAACATAGAGCTGAAGCGGTTGCTCGATCCGCGCTACCTGGACATCGAGACGCCGGCCGAGCTTCTGCCCGTGCTGGACTAAGTACTACGTCACATCGCCGAAGCACCCGGGAGTGCGGGCGCTACTCCGCTTCGATCGTCGATTGGACTCCTGTCTATCGGCTCGGGCGTCATTTCTGTTTAATCCATTGGGCGTACAAAGTCACATTCTCGCCGCCCATGCTGAAGCTGGCCCCGGGCGCAATGGCAGTTCCCGACAGGGCGGATGTGCTCCAGCCGCCGAAACTATAGCCTGTCTTCGCCAGCTTGCCGGTGTTTCCCAGCACCGTTACCCGGGCGCCTGGAAGATACTTGTTCACATCCACAGGTGGCGTGCCGCTCGTGCTTCCATTCCCCGAATAAGAGACCGTGTGCGGAACTGGCCTCCACCACGCGTACAACGTCACGTTTTCGTTGCCCATCGGGAAGCTGGCGCCGGGAGCATAGGCCGGTCCGGACCCCGCCGCCGACGTGCTCCACCCACCGAAGCTGTACCCCGTCTTAGCCACATTGCCGGTGTTGGGCAGCACCTTCACCTGGGCGCCGGGGACATATTTAGTGGCGTCCACAGGTGGCGTCCCGCTCGTGCTTCCATTGCCCGAATAAATGACCGTGTGCGGGACCGGCGTCCACACCGCGTACAACGTCACATTGCCATTGCCCATGCTGAAGCTGGCCCCGGGCGAATAGGCCGCCCCGGACCCAGCGGCCGACGTGTTCCACCCACCGAAGCTGTACCCCGTCTTAGCCAGGTTGCCGGTGTTGGCCAGCACCTTCACCGGGGCTCCGAGGACATATTTCGTCGCGTCCACAGGTGGCGCGCCGCTCGTGCCTCCATTACCGGAATAGATGACCGTGTGCGGAACTGGCCTCCACACCGCGTACAACGTCACGTTGTCGTTGCCCATCGGGAAGCTGGCGCCGGGAGCATAGGCCGGTCCGGACCCCGCGGCCGACGTGCTCCACCCACCGAAGCTGTACCCCGTCTTAGCCACGTTGCCGGTGTTGGCCAGCACCTTCACCTGAGCGCCGAGGACATACTTAGTCGCGTCCACCGGTGGCGTCCCGCTCGTGCTTCCATTGCCGGAATAGATGACCGTGTGCGGGACCGGCGTCCACACGGCGTATAACGTCACATTGTCATTGCCCATGGTGAAACTGGCGCCGGGCGCATAAGTGGTTCCCGAACTCACGGCCGACGTGCTCCACCCGCCAAAGCTGTAGCCGGTCTTAGCGAGAAAGGCGGTGTTCCCCAGCACCGTGACACGTGTGCCCGCAACGTATTTATTCGCGTCTGCAGGCGCCGTGCCGCTGGTGTTCCCGTTACCCGAGTAAGTAATGCCATGCGCGGGAGGCGCGGTAATGGTGATACTCAGCGGCTGCGCCCTGCTTACGCCGCCGCCGCTCGCCTGCACCAGCGCGCTGAACGCGCCGGCCGCGGTTCCGATCGCCGCCTGGAGCGTGAGGGTGGCGCTGCCGTTCCCCGGCGCCGCGATTGCCGCCGGCGCAAAGCTCGCCGTCACTCCCGATGGCAGTCCATTGATGGACATCGCCACGGCGGAATAAAAACCATTCGATAACGCCGTGGAAAATCTGACTTGCTGTGCGGCGCCGGGTGTAATCGTGACCGCCGGCGCGGCCGCCGTAAACGTGAAGGCGGGCTGAGTTGCCGCCGCGGGAGCGGTCAGCCGATACGTTTTCGGGCCTCGCGAGATACAGGTCAGATCATCGCCAACGTGAACCGTGAGCGCCTGGTTTGCATCGTCCCAAACCGCGCCCACCGTGTATGCGGCGCCCGGCTGGACTGCCGGGAATTGCTGCGACCACGCTGCCCCGTCCCATACCCACGTTTCGCGCCGGAAATCATAGATCCAACTCCCGTTGCTCACATCCTTGCCGCCATAGCCGCCAACCATCACCACGCCCTGCAGCACCGGGTGCCACGCCATGGCATGACCGAACCGGGCCGGCGGCGGAGCCGTGGACAGAGCCTGGCGCCAGCTGCTGCCATCGAACAGCCACGTATCGGAGAGCCACGCGGGAGTTGGGTTGTACATGCCGCCGAACAGGACGATTTGCCCGCGCGCTGCGTCGTACGCCATGGCATGCCCGGTTCTTGGCGACGGGCTCTGTCCCGTGGTCAGCAGCGTCCAGTTCGTGCCATCCCACGTCCATGTATCGTTCAATTCCCCTGAGTTTCCGTAGCCTCCGAACAGGACTACCTTCTGTATCAGGGGATCGTAGACCATCGCGTGGCCATTGCGTGCCGCCGGACTTCGCGACGGCTGCATCTTCCGCCAGTTTTGGCCATCCCAGACCCACGTGTCATTCCTGCCGACACCGTCGCCGCCGATGCCGCCGAACAACACAATGTTTCCGCGCGCCTCGTCGTACGCCATGGCGTGCCCGGCGAGCGGACCAGGATTGTTCGCCGGATGGAGAGCGGTCCAGTTCGAATCCTTCCACAGCCACGTTTCCGCATAGAAATGCCCGTCCCACGCGCCGCCGTAAAGGAGCGCCTGGCCGGAATGGCCGAATGGCGCGAGCGCCTGCTCGAGCCGCGACTGTGGCGCATCCTTCGGCGCCACATCAGTGAACGCCAGAACGGCGAGCGTCGAATCGCCTGCATCCTGCGTGACGGAATACGATTGGCCGCCAATATGGATCACGCCACTCCGCTGCGCGCCCGGATTCGCAGCCACGATATACCGCACGGTGGCCGGACCCCGCGGAATATAACAGGAGCACTCCAGATCGGTGATCCACGGAACGTTAGCTGACATCGTCCAGGAAACATCGGGCGCGCTGGTCGCGACCGATATCTGTCCCGTGCCTCCCGCCGCTGGAATTCCCGCCGCCTGGGGGCTGATGGTCAGAGCCCCGCTGGACCCGGCCTGGCTCACGATCACGAACGCGTCCCCAACGCTGATCTTTGCCCAGCGCGGCGAAACCGCGGGGTTCGCCGCCACAGTGAGCCCCACGCTGCCGTTGCCGCCGCCGGTTGCCGGCGCAGCCACCGCGATCCAGTCGGCGGAAGCGCTCGCCGTCCAGGAACAGGATTGGGGCGCGCTGATCACGACCGTCGCAGCCCCTCCGGCAGCGTTGAACGATTGCGCTCCGCCCACGTTCGAGGGGCACGACGGGGCGGCCGCGTACGACACATTCAGGTCCAGACCTGCTGCGCTCGCGGCATTGATGCTTATGGTCAGAGCGCCATAAGGATCTGTCCAGCTTTCGCCGGGGTGCAACTCCGGATCGCCGCCTGCCGCCCTGGGGTGAAAGTTCACCAGATTGGTGTAGCTCGACGGATCGGCCCCGGACACGGTGGCGGTCAGCGCCGGATCCTCGTAATGGACCAGCGCGCCCGCGAACGCCGCCGCCGGGAGCGTCCCATCGAAGGTCCCCTGAGGCTGACGGTATTCCACCCAGAGCCACGCATTGCCGCCGCCGCGGCTGACCCGTAACACCTGGCCGCCGCCTGAACTCTCATACGGCGCGAGGTGAAAAGCGCCGGACTGCGTTACGGTCTGAATGCCGGCGCCTGGCTGAAGCCATCCCATCAGCGCTTTTTGCGGCGCCGCCCACTGCCCGGAATACCGGCCCATGCTCGAATAGGAGTCGCCGTATTCGTGAACAGCGTCCCACGGCGCCGGCGCCTGCCCCACGGGCCCGAGCGGTTCGCCACCGTAATCGGCAAAGCGCGCGTGCTCCAGCCCGAACGCGTGCCCCATCTCATGCGAGGCGATATCCATAATCTGGTTTTGCGCCGCCATGCTTTCCGCACCCATCCAGATCGAGGAAGCGTTCAGCTCCCCCTGGGGCGAGGCAATCTGCCCGCACCCCAGCAGTGCCATGCCGCCTGAATCCATCCCCGACTGACCCTGCGGCGCGACAACGAAGATTCGGTTGTATTGCGTCAGGTCAACGTGTGGCGCCGCGGCGCGCAGCGCGGCATCACGCACGGCCAGCGGCTGATCGAAATAGTCGCCATCCAGAACATACGGACCCAGAACGTCGCCCGTGACCGACGTTTGTCCGTAGGAAGCCTCGAGCAGGAAACCGTTGAGCGTGCGCCCTGGACCGAACAAGCTCGCCTGCAGCAGGTCCGATGTTATCGACGAGAGCAGCGCTTTACTCGGAAATGACGCGAGAATAACAAGCGCCCTTTGCACCCCCGTGGCGCTGCACCCCTGTGATGGATCCGCCACTGACGCGCGAATGCTCACATGGGACGCAGCAAGCCGCCTGCCCGTGCGGCGCCCGTCCACCTCGATCCACTGGCCTGAGCGCAGCTGGATTCCTTCCGGCGCCTGCAATTCCAGCGTTTCGCCGGAGGTGCGCAGGAAAAAGCGAGTGCGGCTGGCCCCGGTCTGGAAGTTGTCAACGACAAGGGCGTCCACACGGCCGCGCCACAGACCGGAAGCGCCGTTTTCGGACGCCTCCGACGAACCGGATCCCGCCGGGGAAGCAGTGGTCAGGACCGTGGATGCAAGCAGTACGAAGAGTGCGCGAATTCTGGGCATAATATGGCTCCGGTTAAAAGGGCTCAGGGGATTAACGTAATCGCGAGTAGCTTCACGTTTGCATTATTGGGAAGCACGATGCTGCTGATGCTCCGGGTTTTGTCGATGGTGAACGAGTACAGGTACAGCTCGAAAGGCCGATTGTCCTTCGCGCCATTGCTGGCGTTGCGGTAAGGCATGCTCAGGGCGGTTGTCTCGCCGGGATATCGCTGCGGCGTGTACCAGTCGCTCAGGCTCTGTTTGAACGTCGCGCTCGTACCGTCGCTGTAGTTCACGCGGAACGTCTGCGCGGTTTGGTTCCCATTCACCGCCGAGCCCAGCAGGGATAGCGTGGAAAAGCTGCCTGCGGGAAGCGCGATCGCCTGGCCGGCGCCGCTCACCGCGTCGGGCGCGTCCGCCGCACCGATATTGAAATCGATGCCGGCCACCGTCTGCGTGCCTCCGAGCATCCTGCCCGAATAGGCCCAGCCGATGCCATCCAGACCGCCACGGAATGTCTTCCCATCGCTGATAATCCCCGTGGTCTGGAATGCAGGTCCGAGATTCACCTGCACCGGGGGCGGCGGCGCCGGCACGGTGGTGAGGGTCATTGCCAGCACCACAACATTGCGCGTCGCCGGCAGCGTGATGGAATTCACCGTCTTGCTGCTGTCCAGAGAAAGGCTGTAGCTGTACAGCAACAGCGTCCTTGTGTCGCGCGTGCCGGTGCTGTTGTCGCGCCAGCCCATGGACACCGCCTTCGCTTCGCCGCGATAGCCCTGTGGCGCGCACCAGTCGCTGAGACTCTGCGTGAACGATGCCGTCGACCCGTCGCTGTAATTGACGGTGAATACCTGATTCGCCTGATTCCCGTTCACGGCGGTAGCCAGCACGAACAGGCGTGCGAACTGGCCCGGTGGCAACGGGACGGTCGCGTTGCTCACCGCGCTCGGCGCATTCGGCGGCCCCAGGCTGAATGTGATCCCGCCGGTGGTCTGCGCCGAACCGAGCAAATTCGCCGAGTATGCGCGGCCGCCGCCGTCGAGCCCGCCGCTCGAAAACGTCGTCCCATCCGCGACCGCGCCGGCGACGTTGTACTCCGCCGAAAGGTCCACCAGCGTACTGCCGGGCGCGGGCGCCAGAACAGTCAGAGCGATGGGCAGCGTGCGGGTCAGGTTCGTTGAATTGCCCGTGACAGTAATCGTGGACGGACCAGGCATCGACGCAGGGTCCGCCGCGAGCACAAGAGAGTATGTGCCGGGCAGCGGGCCGGGAATGAAGCCGCCGGTCACGCCAGCCGGCAGGTTGGAAACGCTGAGGTTCACCGTATCCGAAAACCCGTACAGCGGAACCGGACTCACCATCGTCGTTCCCGTCGCGCCCTGCGGAATGGTAAGACTCGCAGGAACCGCCGTAAGCGTGAACGTCGGCGCAGGGAGGACGGTCAGAATCACCGTGGTTCGGGCGGTAAGACTCCCGCTCGTCCCGGTGATGGTGATGCTCGAATTGCCCGCCGCCGCGGTCGCCGCAACCGCCACGGTCAGCGATCCCGGGCTGCCCGGAGCGCCCGACGTGAGAGTAGCGGTAACCCCTGCGGGAACGCCCGATGCCGCCAGCGCCACGGTTCCCGTGAAGCCGTTCACTGCATTCACGGCGATGCTGGTGGAACCGCTCGCGCCCTGGCCGACAGACAAATTCGCCGGGCTGGCGGAAAGCGTGAAGCTCGGCGGGGGCGTAATCGTGAGCGCAACTGTTGTGGTTTTGCTCAGCGAACCGGAAACGCAGGTGATCGTAACTGTTTTGGTGGCGATCGGCGCGGTCGCCGCAGCCTTCAGTGTGAGCGTCAGGCTTTGATTCGAGGATCCCGCGCTGAACGCGGCGGTGACGCCCGACGGCAGCCCGCTCACCGAGCCCGTGATCTTACCGTTGAACCCGTTCTGAGGAGTCGCCGTAATCACACTTGTGCCGCTCGCTCCGGCCGCGATGCTCAGCGTTGACGGAGCGGCGGAAAGCGTGAAGCTCGGCGCGGGTGTGACCGTCAGAGCTACAGTCGTGCTGCCGGTCGCCGTGCCGGAGGCGCCGGTGATCGTCACCGTGGCGCTCGACTGTGGCGCCGTGGCCGCAGCCTTCAGCGTCAGCACGCTGCTCGCGCTCGTCGTCGTCGCCGGATTGAAGGAAGCCGTAACCCCGGTCGGAAGACCGCTGGCCGAGAACCCGATGGACCCGGTGAAGCCGCCGAGGCGCGACACCGCGATCGTGGTCGTGCCGCTCGAGCCGGCGGCGATGCTCATCGCAGTCGGCGCGGCGGAAAGCGTGAACCCTCGCACGGTGAGAGCGACAACCGCCTGTGCAATGCTCGCGCCCGCGCTGCCGGTAATGGTGACATTTGAAACGCCGGCCATCGCCGCCTTTGAAGCGGTGAAGGTCACCGTAGTGCTGCGGGACGAAGCGGCCGGGCTGAAACTCGCCGTGACTCCGGACGGAAGGCCGCTCGCGGCAAACGCGACCGATCCGCTGAAGCCACTCTTCGGAGCCACTGCGATCACGCTCGTGCCGGTCCCACCCTGAAGAACGCTCACCGATGACGGTGTCGCCGTGAGCGAGAAGGAAGCTGGTGCCGGCACGGTCAGCGTCAGCGTGGTTTGGCTGCTCAGAGAGCCGGAGACGCCGGTTATGGTGATGGTCGAGTTCCCCGGCGCGGCCGAGCCACTGACGCTCAGGCTCACCGTGCTGGTGAGCGCACCGGTCCGCGTGACGGACGCGGTGACGCCCGCCGGCAATTGCGACACGGTCACCGTGACTGTGCCGTTGAATCCGTTCTGCGGCGTCGCCGTAACGGTCGCAGTTCCGGACGCGCTCGGAGCGACGGTCAGAGCGGACGGCTGCGCAGCCAGCGTGAACGCCGGCGCCCCAGCGACGGTAAGCGTCAACCGAATGCTGCTGGTCAGCGTCCCGGAAACGCCGCTGATGGTCACGGTTGCTGTCCCGGTCGCGGCTGAGCCGCTGGCGGAAATTGTGAGCGTGCTCGCCGACTGCGCGCTTGCCGGACTGAACGAGGCCGTCACACCGGCGGGCAGGCCCGACGCTGACAGGTCGACCGAGCCGCTGAACCCGTTTTGCGGATTGGTGGTGATCGTGGTCGCCGCGCTTGCGCCCGCCGTAACGGACAGCGCCGCCGGCGATGCGCTGAGCGTGAAACCTGGCGTGTTCGAAACCCCGGTCAGGTCGTCAATCAGGCTCTGGCCTGCGGGCGTGCCCCAGCCGGTGGTCAGGTCGTAGCCGGGCCGTGCGCTGAACCCATTCGAGCCCGTGGTGATATCGTGCAGGTCGGCGCCCGCGCTCGATCCGGCGCCGATGGCGTAAATCGCGGGGTTCAGAAAGCCGATCGGCCCTTTTCCATTGGCCGCGGCCTGCTGGTTCACCAGCGCCATAAAGCCCGCCCACAGCGGCGCCGCCGCGCTGGTGCCGCCCACCATCACCGCCTGCCCATTGTTCTGGATCAGAAAGATCTGCACATCGGCGAGCAGCGCGACATCGGGGATGTTGCGCATCACCGCGGACCCGCCGAGAGAAGGCATGTTCACGGACTTCTGATAGTTCGGGATGGGCCATGTGGTGCTCACGCCGCCACCGCTGCCGGCCCACGTTGTCTCCGCAAGCCATGGCCCGCCCGCGCCAACCGTAGTCAGGCTCGTGCCGCCCACCACCGTCACACTGGGGTCGTCCGCCGGAGGCATGATCCAGCCGCCGTATGCGCCGCTGTCGCCCGAGGCCTGAAAAAGCGACTGCCCCTGCGCGATCATCTGCGCGAAGATCTGCTCGGTAGTCGCATTCGTCGGCCAGAAAACCCACGATGAGCTCAGCTGGCTGGCGAGATTGTCGGTGGCCATCCGGTTGAGCACATCGTTCGGCGAATAGCCTTCGTACACGATAATTTTCGACAGCCCGGGCGCCATGTAAGCCGCCATCATGATGTCCAGCGTCACTTCGATGTTGGCCCCGCCCGGCGACCCGTTGAAGCCGTCCAGCAGCACCGTCTGAACCGGCACAGGCGACATGCCGGCGGCGCTGAAATTGGCCTGCACATCGCTCGCGTAAAATCCGTCCAGCTCGAAAAGCCCAACCGCCTGCCCCGCCCCGTTGAGCGACACCCCGGGCGCATACGCAGCCCGAAAATCGCGGCCCAGGAACAGGCCCGCCGGACCCGAACCGGTGGTCTGCGGCAGTTTGCAGGTCAGCGGAAGCGAGCGTACGTCCATCGGCCGCGGGACGACGAAATTATCGAGCCCGCTGACATCGAGAACCGGAACGGCGGCGTCAATCGACGGCTCGCGATCCGGCGCGAAGTACTCGCCGCGGCTGGTGTGCCGCCAGCGCAGCATATTCACGTGCAGCGTCCGTTCGATATCGCCCACCTCTCCCGCGACATCGACGATCATGCGGTTGGGATGCGTCGCGGTGACCCGGAGCCCGTTGCTTCGCATGAACTCGAGGACAGCCGCGTACTGCTCCTCCGTCGGGCCGAACCGTTCCGCGAACTGTTGCGGCGTGAGGAAACGGTGGAAGCTCGGGCTGCGCGGATCGTAGAGCGCGCGCAGAAGCGCGTCGAGTTCCTCGGTGTTGCGAAGAGGAAGTCCCACGGCCAGATTCAGGTGCGCGGTCCTCGACACCGATCCCAGCGCTTCCGAAGAGGCAATCGCCTGTGGCACGTGCCGGCCGCGCAGCACTTGCCGGCCTGCGGCGTTCAAGGGCATGGACAGCAGCGCGCCCACAGCCGCCGTAATCGCGACCATGCGCGGAAGGAGCAAAGAAGTTTTCTGGCTTCCGGCGTTATCGGTCGATCTGGTAAGTGGGGGCGCGAGCGTCAAGTCCGCGCGGGTAATGCGGAGCGGCAGGAATCCCATGTACGGGATGCTTATCGGTTCAGCAGCCCCGTTCCACAGAAATAAAGCACCTGGCCGATTCGTGCTGCGACGTGCTTAGTCAGCGGGAGCCGGGCGTACCAGGCCGCGGATCATTCCACGTCACTGACTCAACGGTACAAAGCGCACCGCATAACCGCCGCCGGGCGCAAGCGTGATCTGAAGACGGCTTGAGCGGTCAACCACCTGCTTGCGAATCGAGACGTTCTTTGGAAGCTTGTCGGCATCATCCGCGTCGGCGTAGATCTCGGCGCGGTACCTGCCGGGGCCGAGAAATGTCAGGGGTAGATCCAGTCGGCGCGGGTTCCAGTTACTCATCGCGCCGACGTACCAGTCTCCTCCGCTGCGCCGCGCCATGGCGATGAACTCGCCGGGCCGGCCCTCCAGCACGCGCGTTTCGTCCCACGTCGCTGGAACGTCGTGGATGAACTGGAACGCGGGCTGATCGTTGTAGGCATGCGGCGAATCGGAAACCATCTGGAATGGCGCGTCGTAAATGACATACATCGCCAGCTGGTGCGCTCGCGTGCCCATCACCATGGGATTCACCGACCGCGCCTCGAACTCTCCTTTGGTCACGTTATCGAACCCGCCTGGCGTGTAATCCATGCGTCCGGCCAGCATGCGCGTGAATGGCAGCGTAACATCGTGATCGGGGTTGGCGCGCATGCCGCCTTTCGCCTGCTCCATACCCGCCACCGCCTCGAATCCCATCACGTTCGGGTAAGTGCGCTCCATGCCCCACGGCTTGGTCGCGCCATGAAAATCGACTATCAAATGATGCCGCGCCGCTGTCTCGGCCACCCGATAGTAGAACGCGATCATCGATTGGTCGTCGCGCGACATGAAATCGATCTTCACCCCGGCGACGCCCCATTTCTCGTACAGCGGGAACGCTTCCTCCAGCTGCCGGTCCACTTCCGACCAGTGCGCCCAGATCCAGACACGCACGTTTTTCCCTGCCGCATAGCGCACCAGCTCCGGGATGTCCACCTTGCCGTTCATCTTCGTGATGTCGCCCGGCGCCGACCAGCCCGCGTCCACCAGCATGTATGGGAAGCCGGACTGCGCGGCGAAATCCACGTAGTATTTCATCGTCTCGGTTGTATAGGCGGGCTTCCCATCGCGGCCGATGCTGCCGCTCCACCAGTCCCATGAAGCCTTGCCGGCATGAATCCAGGAAGTATCCGCGATGGCCGATTCCGGATTCAGGCTGGTAATCACGTTGGATTCGATCAGACGGCCGGGCTCGTCACCCACCAGCAGCACCCGCCACGCCGAGTGATGTGGGAGCGCGCCCTGCACGCAAATATCGGGATCGCGCATGCTGGGCGCGAGCTTCGATTCCAGAAGATAGCTGTTCCAGCCGTCGCCGGTGTTCATGACATACATGGAGCTGTAGTCGCGCAGGTCGGCCTCGGTGATGGCCATCCAGGCCACTCCCGGCACTTCCAGCAGCAGCGGCAGTCCGATCAGGATGCGGCTGTTCACGCCACCGCCCTGATTGGCCAGCGCGCTCACCGGCAGCCGCAGGAACTCGCTCTCATACATGGTTCGATAGTTGGGCAGAATCAGCGCGTGCGCCGTCGCATCTTTGGCGAGCCGGAACTCGGTATCCTCCGCCGTCAGGCGCAGCTCGCGCATCGCGGTCTGATCGGGAATGACGTAACGGAAGGCGACCGCATCGTCATATGCGCGCGCCTCGAGCTCGAGCTTGCGCCACCACGCGCCGTGCTCCTCGAGTTGCAGGCGGACCGCGTTGAAGCGATTGCGAACCGTGCTCGCCTTCCCGGTAAGCAGATGGTACGTTTCATCCGCCGATGATGTACTCGCATTGACGATGGAAAGATCGGGCCCGAGCTCCGGCTGTCCCTGCAGCTCGAGCGCGAGTGCGGAATCAACGATGAGCGGCTTGCCCCGGAACGAGACGTCGTACACCAGCCGCTTTGGCGTCTTCTCGAACCGGATCGCGAGATTTCCATCCGGCGACTTCAGCGTGATCGGCTGGGCGGTGACGGACGCGAGGCACGCCGCGAACAGAAGTATGTAATGGCGCATTCGCCTCTCAGTATGTCGCGCGCCCGCCGGAGAGGTCGAACGTGAAGCCGGTGGTAAAACTGCACTCGCGCGAAACGATCCACGCCGCCATGGCCGCCACCTCTTCAAGTGAGCCGCAGCGCTGCATCGGGATCTTCGCGGTCATGTACGACACGGTTTCCGGGGCGAGGTCGCGCACCAGATCGGTCATGATAACCGCGGGCGCCAGTCCGTTGACCGTTACGCCGGAGGTCGCATACTCCTTCCCCACGCCCTTCACCAGACCGATCACACCCGCCTTCGTCGCCGAATAGCCGCACATCCCGGGGTTCCCTTCCTTGCCGGCAATAGAGGCAATCAGCAGGATACGGCCATAGTTGCGCTCCAGCATGGGCGCGATGGCGTATTTCGTCATCAGGAACGATCCGCGCAGGTTGATGGCGCAGGTGCGATCGAAGTCGGCTGAAGAGTAATTAACAATCGGTGTGTTCGTGGGACCGGCGACTCCCGCGGAATTGATCATGACGTCCGGCGGCCCGACCTCGCGCTGCACGGCGGCAATCGCTTCCCGCACCGAGCCCTCGTCGGCCACGTCCACCTGCTTCGCCTCCGCTCCCAGTTCCGCCGCCGCGGCTTCGGCGCGCTCCCCGTTGGCATCGAAAATCATCACGCGCGCTCCTTCGTTGCCAAGCCGTCGTGCGATCGCGTAACCGAGCCCGGTCGCGCCGCCCGTCACGATCGCGACCTGATCTTTGAACCGCTCCATCTCAGCAGACACGATATTTCGCCACCGCCTCCTCATTCAGTTCGACGCCGAGCCCGGGCTCCTGCGGGATGTCGAGCCAGCCGTCCTTCGCCATGAATCGCTGCTTCGTCAGGACGTCGCGGAGAGCCGTCCCCTCCTGCGCCACAAACTCACAGATCAGCGCGTTCGGAATCGCGTTCAGCCAGTGCAGCGCGGCCGCGACATTGATGTATGTGGTGAAGCCATGATTCGCCACTGGTTTCGAGCGATCCTGCGCCAGGCTGGCGATCTTCATGCCTTCCGTAAATCCGCCGCAGCGCGTGAGGTCCACCTGCACCACATCGATGTTGCCGCGGTCCATGAGCTCGAGAAAGGAGAGGCGGTTGCTCTCCTCCTCGCCGGCGGCGATGCGCACGTGCGCCGCCTGGCTGAGCCGACGGTATCCCTCATAATCGTCGGGGCGCAGCGGCTCTTCCAGCCAGAAGATGTCGAAATCACTGAACGCGCGGGCGCGCTGCAGAGCGGTCTTGAAATCCCACACCAGGCCGGCGTCGATCAGCAGGTCGGCATGGTCCCCGAGTCCTGCGCGCGCCTCCCGCACCAGCGCGATGTCGGTGGCTTCATTCTGCCCCATCGGGTCCCAGCCGAACTTCACCGCCGTGAAGCCCATGTCGCGAAAGCGCCGCGCGCGGTCGGCGGTCTCGGCCGGCGTCGGACCGAAAAGAGAACTCGCATAGCACCGGATTCTCTCGCGGAAGCCGCCGCCCAGCAGCTTCCATACGGGCAGGCCCAGCGCTTTGCCTTTGATGTCCCACAAGGCCATGTCGATACCGCTCATGGCGTGGATGCCGATGCCGCGGCGGCCTGAGTAGATGTTGGCCTGGTACATGCGATGCCACAGCTTCTCGGTTTCAAACGGGTCTTCGCCGATCACGAGATGAGCCAGCCCGGAGGTGGTCGTGTGCGAGAACGGACCGTCGATGGCGCCTTTGGCCGCCAGGGGACTTGAATCCACCTCGCCAAGCCCGGTAATGCCCGCATCCGTTTCGACGCGTACCACGAGCGCATCCTGACCGCTGTCGCACTGGAATTTCACATCCGGCAGGCGCACGTATATGGATTCAACGCGGGTGATCTTCATTTGCCGACCGGCATCCTCACGTATCATAACGGGCAACATGGCTGAACAGAAAGCTCTCCTGGTCACAGGCGGCGCGCACGGCATCGGGGCGGGCATCGCGCAACGGTTCGCCGACGCCGGCTACGCCGTGGCGATATTCGATATCGACGGTGATGGCGCGACGCGGATGGCGGAGACCCTGCGCTCTCGCGTTCCGGCTATCGCCATCGAGGGCGACGTGTCCAGCGAAGACGCGGCGCGAGGCGCGGTCGAGCAGACCTGCGCCGAACTGGGTCGGCTCGATGTGCTGGTGAACAATGCGGGCATCGAGATCGAAGGCGATGTGGCGCGGATGACCATCGCCGACTGGGACCGGCAGATCGGCGTCAACCTGCGCGGCGCGTTCCTGATGTCGCGCTATGCGGTTCCGAAGATGCGCGCCCGCGGTGGCGCTATCGTAAATATCTCCTCCGTGCACGCATTTACCTCCTACGCCGGTTATCCGGCTTACGACGCCAGCAAAGCCGGCCTGCTCGGATTCACGCGCTGCATGGCCCTCGATCACGGCCCCGAGGGGATTCGTGTAAACGCGGTCTGTCCCGGCTACATCGACACCCCGATCATGGACCGCTGGCTGGAGACCGTCCCGGATCGCGAGGAGGCTCTGCGGCAGGTGCTGAAGGCGCAGCCTCTGGGTCGTATCGGCACGCCGCGCGATGTCGCCGAAGCGGTGCTGTTTCTGGCTTCCGACGCGGCTTCCTACATCTCCGGGGCGGCGCTGGTGGTGGATGGCGCCATGATCGCGGCCGGTCATTAGCGAACCGTCCCGCCGATATATCGTGCTACGATATTTCTGTGGACGATCTCACGACCGCGGAATACCGCGCGCTCGCCGATTTCCGCTTCCTGATCCGCCAGTTCCTCCACTTCAGCGAACAGGAAACGCGGGCGCGCGGCATTGAAGCTCAGCAGCACCAGGCGCTCCTCGCGCTCCATTCTTTGCCCGATGAAATCCGGCCCACAGTCGGCGAGCTGGCCGCCCGGCTGATGATCCGGCACCACAGCGCCGTGGAACTGGTGAACCGTCTGGCGCAGCGCGGCGCGGTGGAACGAATTCACGGCGAGGAGGATCAGAGGGAGGTTCTGATTCGTCTAACCAGCAAGGGTCGGCGTTTACTGCGCGATCTGGCCCTCGTACATCGCGCGGAAATCGAACGCGCCGCGCCGGAACTGGTCCGCGCGCTGCGTAAGGTCGCGGCGCGAGCCCGCGCCCGAAGGAGCGCTGCATGAAACATCGCGCCGCCGAACTGGGCGACTTCACCGTCTCGCCGCGCGTCATCTTTTTGTCGGGGCTGGCCGTTATCATTGGCCTGATCGCCGCGGTCGTCGCCCTGGGCCTGTTACGCCTCATCGGGCTGTTCACCAACCTGTTTTTCTATGGCCGCTGGAACGCCGCGCTGACCTCGCCCGCGGGCAATCATCTCGGTCTCTGGGTCATTCTGATTCCGGTTATCGGCGGCGTTATCGTCGGCTTCATGGCCCGCTACGGCTCCGACCGCATCCGGGGCCATGGCATTCCGGAAGCAATCGAATCCATCCTTATTAATGGCAGCCGCGTGGAACCGAAGCTGGCCATTTTGAAGCCGCTGTCGGCTGCTATTGCAATTGGCTCCGGCGGACCCTTCGGCGCCGAGGGACCGATCATCGTTACCGGCGGGGCGTTTGGGTCCACGCTCGCGCAACTATTCCGCCTCAGCAGCGCCGAGCGGAAAACGCTGCTCGTGGCGGGCGCGGCCGCGGGCATGTCGGCCACATTTGCGGCGCCGGTGTCGGCAGTGCTCCTCGCAGTCGAACTGCTGCTGTTCGAATGGAAGCCGCGCAGCCTGATTCCCGTGGCCCTGGCCAGCGCCACCGCCGCGGCGACACGGCGCTACATCCTCGGCCTCGGCCCTCTGTTCCCGGTGCACCAGCATCCGCTGTTTATCGGCCCGGCGGGCATGCTCGGCTGTGCGCTTTGCGGACTCATGGCCGGCATTCTGGCCCTGCTGGTTACGGCCGCTGTGTACGGAGTCGAGGACGGCTTCCGAAAACTGCCCGTGCACTGGATGTGGTGGCCCGCCATCGGCGGCCTGGTCGTCGGCATCGGCGGCTACATCTTCCCCCAGGCGCTCGGCGTCGGTTATGACACCATCGGCTCCCTGCTCGCCGGCAATGTGCCCCGCAACATCATCATCGGCATCCTCGTAGTGAAGTCGATTATCTGGTCGGTCTCCCTCGGCTCCGGCACCTCCGGCGGCATTCTCGCGCCGATTCTTATGATCGGCGGCGCTCTCGGCGGCGTCGAAGCGATGTTCCTGCCCGCCGAGGGCGCGGGGTTCTGGGCTCTGGTCAGTATGGCCGCCACCCTGGGCGGCTGCACCGGAGCTCCCTTCACCGCCATCATCTTCGCTCTGGAGCTCACCCATGACGTGAACATGATGTTGCCGCTGATGATCGGGACGATGATTGCCTATCTGCTCACCGTGCTGGTGCTGAAGCGATCCATCCTGACGGAGAAGATCGCTCGCCGAGGCTTCCATCTTAGCCGCGAGTACTCCGTGGATCCGCTGGAGGTGATCTTCGCGCGCGACGTCATGCGCACCAATGTCGTTGCCTTCCCCGAAGCGAGCACCATCGGCGATCTGCGCAGGCTGCTCAACGGGGACGCTCCGCGAGGCCAGTATCTCTACCCCGTGCTGGACGGCGATCGGCGGGTGCTCGGCGTCGTGACGCGCAAAGAGGCCCTGAGCGCCAGTGAGGAATCCGCGATGCAGCCGTTGCTTTCCATCAGCAGACGCGAGCCGATCGCCGCATGGACGGACGAACCGCTCCGGGCGGTTGTGTATCGCATGGTGGAATCGGGCTTCACACGCATGCCCGTGCTCGATCGTCAGACCGGCAGACTGGCCGGCATGATCTCGCTCCAGGACATGCTGGGAGCGCGCACGCGGTCGCTCAGCGAGGAGGCCAAACGCGAACGCGTGCTGCGGCTGCGGTTCCCGTTCGGCCGAACCGAATCGGAAGTGGTGACAGACACCGTGCGCTGAGAATAAGCTCTGATTACCTGACCGAATCAGAAGTAGGACTGCGCCAGCTCAGGCCGCGTCTCCACAGCTTCCTGCCAGCACACCACTGCCTCTTCGTGCTGGCCCAGCGATTCCAGGGCGTGGCCGAGATTCAGCAGCGCCTCGGCGAACCCGGGCCTGTCTTCGACCGCCTCACGGAAGGCCTTCGCCGCGCGTTCATGATCGCCGGCGCGCTGCAGCAGAATGCCGGCGTTATACAGGATCTCGGGCGCTTTCTCGCCAAGCTCTCGCAGCCGTGCGCTGAGCTCCAGGCTCTGTTCGACGTCCCCGTCCTCCAGCGCGACGATGGCCTGCGCCAGCACGGCGCCGCTGAGTTTCGGTTTCAGCTCGGCGGCCGCGGCCACCTCCGCACGCGCTCGCTCGCGGTCTCCCGCGCGCCACAGGGCCACGGCCAGGTTGAGATGCGCTTCCGCCCAGTCGGCGCGCTTGCGAATGCAGTTCTCGAACGAATCGCGAGCGCCCGCGTCATTCCCCAGTTGGAGCCGCAGGCAGCCGAGGCGGAAACTGGCGTCTTCCCAGTCCGGCTTGAGTTCGACGAGGCGCGCCAGAGTCGCCTCTGCTTCCGAACTCTCGCCGTTGCGCTCGGCCAGAATCGCGAGATTCCACATCACCGAACTTGCGCCTGGGTTCAGCTGCAGCGCGCGCTCGTACGCCTGCCGCGCGCCCGCCACATCGCCGCGCTCCTGCAGCACCAGCCCGAGATTCGCATGCGCCTGCTCCGATTGCGGCCGCAGACGAATCGCTTCCGTGTAGGCCTCCACCGCCTTGTCCGGGCGCGCCGTCTTCTGGTAGACGAAGCCAAGGTTGTACCACGCCTCCCACGCATCGGGCGCGACCTTCACCAGGTTCGAGCAGTATTGCCCCGCCAGCTTGTAATCGCCGCGGGCCAGCGCCAGCGTGGCCAGCCCTTCCAGCGCCGGCCTGGATTGCGGCCGAACGCGCAGCAGCTTCTCGCAATAATCGCGCACCCGCACATCGTCGCGGCGCGCCACGGCGAGGGAGATCAGATTGACGAGCAGGTCGATGTTGTTGGCGTGCTGCGGCAGAATGGCGCGGTAGATCTCCAGCGCCTCCTCGTGCCGTTCCTGCATCTGCAGCGCAACTGCCTTGCCGAACAGAGCCCGATCTTCGCCCGGATTCGGACCCAGGCAGGCCTCGAACGCTTCCATCGCCTCAGTCGGGTAGTTTCGCCGGAGCAGGCACACGCCCAGCGCCAGCAGAGTCTCCGGACGTTCCGGGCACATCCCGGCCGCTTTCCCGTAATCGGTCGTCGCTTCCTCGAGCGCCCCCAGCTTCTCCAGACACAACCCGCGATTGAAGTACGCTGCCCAGTGCGGCGGCTGGCGACGGTCGATGACCTCCGAATAGCTCCGCTTGGCATCGCCGTAGCGCCCCAGTTCGAACTCCAGTTGCCCCCGCGCCCACCACGCCTCGGCCGATTCCGGGAAACGCGCCAGCGCTGCCATCGCCTGCTCCAGCGCCTCTTCCGCGCGGCCCTCGATGCTCAGCGTTACCGCCTTCGCCAACTCCGGGATGTCCACCTCCCGGCGAATGCTCTCTGGTTTCGCGACGTCGCTGCGCAGGAGTCCCTGCACCAGCTCTTCGTCAACTACCCACAACCACGAATCGTTCGTTTCCGGTTTCACGACTTATCTCCGCTGGCCGATTCTTCCCAGCAGCTTGGAAAAAACGGACTGCTGTCTCTTCTCGTAATCCTGCAAAAACTCGAGCGCCCCATCGATAGGAAATTCCTGCAATCGCGGCGGCATCTCAGCGTCAATCTCCGCAACCGCGGCCCCGGGCTGCGCCGGGCGATCTGTTACGGCGACTGCTCCCGGAGAAATGCCGACTGGCTTTTCCATCACCGCCGGCCCCGAAGCCGGCGCCGGAACCCGCCCCAACACGTACTTGGGCCGCATCGGCAGCATCCCGAATTCCGGAGCTGAAGGAAGCAGCGCCGCGATCCCCACCGCCTGGAACGTCTGCATGAGCCGCTGCCGGGTGCTCGCCGGAGCGGCCTTCAAATCAACCGGCAGCCAGGCGCACATCCGCCGCCCTGCCACGTCGACCGCGGCCTCGGGCTCGAGTTCCGGCTCGCAAGTGACGTCAATGGCGGGAGCTTCTTCTGTCGACGTGCCCTCGGGGTCCACATTCGCGCCGGGCTCCGCGGCCTCTTCGGTTCGCTGCACAGCCGCGATGAACTGGTGCGGCAGCATTTGATCTTCCGGGGGCGCCTCCTGTACTGGCGCCGCTTCCGCCGCCTCCTGCGCGGGAGCTCCGGCAAATTCGAATCGAATCTGCTCGATCCCCAGTTTCATGCCCGCCACGCGTCCCGGGCTCACCGTGTCGACGAAATCAAAACACGGCCTGCTCGCGGCCGGCTCGTCGAACTGCGCAAGCTCGGCGTCGAACAGTTGCACGCTGGGCGCGACAGTCAACGGCGCCGCAATGCCCAAATGCCGAGGCTCGGTGGCCACGGCAGGCACAGGTGGGACCACCGTCCGGTCGGCGATTATGCGCGCCAGGACAGGCCGGCGCGGACTCGGACGTTCGCCTCGGGGCTCTCGCTCTGCGAGGAGAGCCTTGCCTGCGAGTTTCATCATCCCCGTCGGCAGAGATGCGATTTCGGATGTCGGAACAGTCAGACAGCCCGCGCCGGCGTCGAATTCCACGGCTGTTGAATGCACGCGCGCAGCGCCTGGCCGGACAGCTGGAGGACGCATCGGCACGCGTTCGCCGCGACACCGGATCCGCCGCTCTTCGGCGATGGCCGGCGTTGGCGCGATCGTCAACTCTGCGACAGATATCGTGGGACTGAGGTCTGCGTGCGTCGTGACCGCGCCCGCGATGCCTCTGAGGCGATCGGGTATAAAGCCGGCCCGCCGTTTCGAATCCATGCCCGATCCCTGCTCGATAACAGGTGCGGCGCCGTGCGCGGAACGTTCGTCCCGGTAGACAGGAGGGGGCACGTCGTGCAGGTCCAGCAGGCTTCCGGCGCGCCGCTGCAGTTTCTGGCGCGGAGGCGGCAGATTCCCCGCGGGAGCTTCCTCGCCGGGGGTTTGCGTCTGCAGCAGACGGCTGAGCGCCAGGCGGTTGTACTCGTCCTGATAGCTCTGGCGATGAGCATCGGAACAAAAGTCGCCACCGCCGGTCAGCTTACGGAACAGCGCGAGTTGCCTGCCGCAATACAGACATCGCATACTTGCCTAATCGGCGCGAACCGTGCTTTCAACCAGACCTGGAACGCTGCTTTCTGCTGAGTTGAAGTACTTAAGGACGCCCTCCAGGAACCGCGGCGCCCAGGCGTCCAGGGTATTGGCCCTAAGCGCCGCGCCGGTATCCCCCGTAAAGTCATGAACCGCCGAGGGGGAGCGGTGGGCGACAAACCGGCGGCCGAATGATGGCGGGCTTCAGAAACTCTAAAGTTATAGCCCTGGATACCGATCTGACAGAGTGTACGCGCGTGCGCCGCGCTCCTGGTCCGAAAGGCGCAGAGAGGAAACATGGCCAAACACGAAATTCTGAAGCAGCAGCTCGAGAACCTGAAGAATGCGCTGCCCGACATCAAAGGCGTCCTGCTCGCTTCCGTCGAGGGACTGCCGGTGGCTCATTCGCTGACCAACGGCGCCGATCCGAACCGCCTGGCCGCGATGGCCGCTGCCGCCGCCAACCTGGGACGCAGAATCAGCGACAGCCTGGCCAGTGGCCAACTGTCGGAGATCAACGTACGTTCCGACGAAGCCACGCTGTTCGTCTATTCCGCGGGGCAGAAGGCCGTTCTGTGCGTTGTGGGACCGAATCCATCGAATTCCGGCCTCATCCACCTCGAAGCGCGCGCCACCGCCAAGGAAATCGGCGACCTGTTCTGAGCCGCCGGCTCACGAAAACCGAGTCCTGCGCCAAAGCATCGCGCCGCAGATCACCAGAATCGCCAGAGTAGCGGCCAGCAGCACGGCCATCCACCCGAGGTTCATCTCCAGCGGTTGCCGCTTTGCTCCGATCGCCAGCCAGATGAAGATCGCCAGCGCGCCCGCGGCGATCAGACCTTCCCACCAGCCGCGCGCCGGCCGCTCCCGGCTGAGCGGATCGTCTCCACGCAGCGACGCCGCCACGCGCTCGCGCTCGAGTCCATAGCGGTCGACCTCCCGATCCATCGCATCCGTCCAGGAATCCTGCTCCAGTTCCGGCGCTTCGGCGGTGCTGATCGCCGCCGCACCCACGATCATGATCAGCGATCCGGCAATCACCAGAACCTGAGCCGTCGTACCGATGCCGCGGAGTTCGCCAAAAACCAGCGCTCCCCAGGCGAGTCCCCATAACTGATTTGTGTTGGACAGCGGAATGCCCCGGCCGATGCCCACGTACTTCGCCGCGTATTGCTGGAACAAATCGCCGATAACCCAGAAAAACCCGCCCAGAAAAAGCCAGAACAGCGCCGGCCGCGCGCGGCCCAGCTCCGCGGTGACCCCCTGCCATCCGCCGTCGAACACGAGCGCCAGCCCGAACACCGTTCCCAGTTCACCGAAGGTGAACACGGTCACGAACGAGAGCGGGTTCATGCCGCTGAGGTAGGCCTTGCGGTAAGGGATGTACATCGTCCCCCACAGCAGACCGGCCCCAAGCGCAGCGAGGATTCCCAGCGTCGCCGCGCCATGCGCCTTTCCCGAGGCGGCGTGGGATGTGGCATACGCCAGTACGCAGGCCCCGATCACGATTGCGGCGGCCCCACCGGCCACCTTCGCCCATTGAGCAGCGCCCGCTCCGCGCAGTTCCCGGAACAGCAGCCAGCCCCACAGGAGCCCGACCAGGCTGTTCGTGTTCCAAAGCGGAAACGCGATGGAAATGCCAATGTCCTTGATGGCGAATACGGTGAGCGTGTTGGCGACAGCCCACAACATGCCCGCCAGAATGGCCCACACAATGAGGTGCGATTTTTCGCGCAGATCCTGAAAGATATAGCCGGTGCCCTTCAGGAGCATGGGCACCGTCCAGCGCGCCACAAACACCCCCGCCACCATGCCCAGCGACACGAGAAAGGGCGAAAAGCCGATGCTCACCAGCTTCGTCGGCGCTTCCGCGGCCCCGAGCCAGGCGCCCGCGGCCAGCCCGCATGCGACTCCAACCGTATGCAGCGAAGTGGATGACGCGGCGGGAGCCTCTCGAGCGCGGGCCATTAACGCAGGTTCGCCAGCAGCGTCGCGCCGAGCAGCAGCACACTCAGCGGCAGCCAGAAGTGCGAGTCGGTAAGGATAGAGCTAATGCGTGAGCGTTTCAAGTACCTACCATAGTAGACCAACGGCTCCGGCCGGGCGCGCGTCAGGACTGTTACACTGAAGTATTCCCGTGAGCGTTCCCCGAATCCTGATTATCGAGGACAATCCAGCGGATATCCGCCTTCTTCGGCAGGCTCTCGATGAGCAGCACCAGTCCTACGTTCTCCAGGTGCTGACCGATGGCGAGGCGGCCATTGCCTTCCTGAGAGATCACTGCGCCGCGGCGCACGATCCGTGCCTAATCGTACTCGATCTCCACCTTCCCCGATACGATGGCCTCTCCGTGCTGCGCGCGATCCGCTCCATGCCCTCGCTCGCGGGTGTCCGCGTCGCCGTCCTCACCACGATCGCCTCACCCGCGGAGGAAGCCGAAGTGCGCAGGCTCGGCGTCTCCTGGTATGCGAAGAAGCCTGCCGATCTGGATGCCTTCCTCGACCTCGGACGCACGCTGATCCAGCTCTGCCATGACGCCGCGACCGCCGTCGCAGCCCTCCCAACTTAAGCGCCCGTGGCCGCGGTCTGGACCATCGGACATTCGACGCGCACATTCGAAGTGTTCGTCGCGGTCCTGAAGGCCCACAGCATCCAGGTGCTGGCGGATATCCGCACCGTGCCGCGCTCCCGCCGAAACCCGCAATTCAATCAGGAAGAGCTGAGTTCCACGCTGCCGCGCGCGGATGTCCGCTACCTGCACATGCCCGCGCTCGGAGGCCTGCGGCGCCCCCGGAAGGACTCCATCAACTCCGCCTGGAAGAACGACTCGTTCCGCGGATACGCCGATTACATGCAGACCGCCGAATTCGCTCAGGCCATCGATGAACTAATCCGCGTCGCCGCCACAGCGCGCACCGCGATCATGTGCGCCGAGGCTGTCGAGTGGCGCTGCCATCGATCGCTGGTTGCAGACGCGCTGACCGCCCGCGGCGTCGAGGTCCGGCACATTCATGACGAGAAGCCGGCCCGCACTCATCGCGTCACGCCATTTGCGCGAATCGACGAAACAAAAGTGACCTATCCGGGGTTGTTGTAGGAGGAGGGAGTTCGGGAGGGGCTCAGGTCGCGCCGACTTTTCGGGCGGCCATCTTTTTCTCGAGCGCGGCCATCAGCCGGTCATGCACGTTCTGTGGGATGACCTTCTGCTCCATGCCCTTGAAGACTTGAATGGTCTTCTTGGTGGTGTCACAGATGACCCAGCAGTTAGGGCAGTTGTTGACGTGCTCCTCGAGATGCGCCTTCAGCTCCTTGTCTACTTTTTCGTCCAGATAATCGTTCAGTTCCTGGAGGAAAGCCTTACAAGTAAGCAAAAACGTCGTCTCCCTTCCGTCTGAAGAAGCGGGTGAGCTTCTCGCGAAGCTGCAGCCGCGCGCGGAGGAGCCGGCTCTTCACGGCGGGGATCGAAATCCCCAGAGCCTCTGCTGTTTCCTCCGTGCTCAATTCTTCGATGTCGCGCAAAACGAAAACGGTGCGAAAAGCTGGCCGCAGACTCTCCACGGCTTCATTCAGGATATGCCCAAGTTCTTCGCGGGAGAACTTCTGCTCCGGATTTTCTTCCCAGACGGCGATCTCCCGGACGACGGTGTCTTCGCCCGTGTCCACCGGCTCGTCCAGCGGAACGGACTTGTCGTTCTTTCGCTTGCGAAGCTTCATGAGAGCTTCGTTTACCGCGATTCGTACAATCCAGGTGTAAAATTTCGACTGTCCCTGAAAATCCGGGAGGTGTTCGAAGGCTTTCAGGAAGGTCTCCTGAAGCACGTCCTCGGCGTCTTCGTCGCTCTGCGTGATGTGCCGCGCGAGCCGGAAAATCTTTCGTTCGTAACGGCTTACGAGCTCGTTGAAGGCCTGCGCGTCGCCCTCCCGGGCGCGTGCCACCAGCGCGGACTCGTCGAAGACTCCCGTCCCCGCTTCGGTCGTTACCGGCATCCCACCATGCTAGCGCATCATCGCCGACCAGAACGGTCCCGGGAAGGACGTTTTACCTTTTCTTCACACCGGCAATTCGAGCAGGTCCGGCCGCAACCCACGCAAATCCGGAAGGAGCACGTCCGGATTATGCTCGGCGAGCGCCGCGGAATCCAGAACTCCGGTCGCAACAGCGATGGCGCGGATGCGGTTTGCGCGCGCGGCGCGGATATCGTTCACGTGATCGCCGACCAGCGATACGGCCGCCCCACGACCGATCCATCCTTCCCGGCGCGCCTCGCGGATCGCATGACGGGCCAGCCCGGCGCGGTTCACCGCCATCTCGCCGAATGCTCCGAACCGGAAATACTCCCGCAGCCCTGCACGGTCCAGCTTGCGCCACCCAATCCGCGTCAGATTGCCAGTGACCAGGCCCAGAACAAAGCCGTCCCGCTGCAGTCGGCGAAGCACCGCGCGTACTCCCGGGCAGACCCGTCGGTTCAGGACCGGGCAAATGCGCAGGTACACTCGCTGCGCCGTCTCGATCACCCGCGGCATCGCCGCTCGTATCGCTGCGGCGGACATGCCCGCGCCCTGCATCATGGCCGTAAGAATGTCCGGGTCGAGCATTCCCGCCACCGCTACTCCATCCATGCTGGCGGTGATCCCGGTGACCCGCCGAACGGCCTCGATCAGCGCATCACGATGGTGCGGCCCGGCGCGGCGCACCAGCGTGCCGTCGATGTCGAACAATACCAGTGCATTGCGGGCCCCCATGCCGATACTATAGCGGCATGGAGACTGTGTTCCCCAATGGCAGGCGGCTCCGGCTCGTCTCCGGCGATATCACCACCATCCGCGTGGACGCCATCGTCAACGCCGCCAACTCGCGGCTCGTCGGCGGAGGAGGCGTGGACGGCGCCATCCATCGCGCTGGCGGCCCGTCGATTATGTTCGAACTGGATCGCATTCGCGCCAATAACGGCGGCTGCCCCACCGGCAGCGCGGTGGTCACCGGCGCCGGCGCTCTCCCCGCCGCGCACGTGATTCACGCCGTCGGGCCGGTGTACCGCGACGGCGATCACGGAGAACCGCAGGCCCTTCGCTCCTGCTACGAGACCGCGCTGCGCCTCGCCGAAGAACGCAACGTCAGCACCATCAGTTTTCCGGCCATCAGCACCGGCGCGTACGGCTACCCCATGCGTGAGGCGGCGCGCATCGCCCTCACCGCGGTA
>DASRCB010000418.1:0-6998 GCA_035653295.1 Bryobacteraceae bacterium | reverse complement strand
CGCTCGCACCACAATCGGCAGTTGAGCAGAATGTCCAATCTCCAGACGGCAGGCGCGGCCTGCCGTAAGCTAAGAACACGGTGGAGACAACGCACCAGACTTCCTCGCGCGAGAACTTTCCCGCGGCCGTTCCGGAGATACCCGTCAGCAACGTCGACAAAGCCGCAGACTATTACGTCAACGTGCTCGGCTTCCGTTTCGACTGGGGCAACGATGAAGGAGGCATCGGCGGTATTTCACAGGGCGCCTGCCGCATGTTCCTGACCAACGGACCATTCCGCACAGGCTACGGCACGCGCGGGCCGGCCATGGTCTGGCTCAACGTGAACAGCAGGGAGGAAGTGGACGAACTGTACCATCGCTGGCGGCATGCGGGGGCCAGGATCGTCGCTGCGCCCGAGGACAAGCCTTGGCGGCTGCGCGAGTTTCTCGCAGAGGATCCCGATGGCAATCAGTTGCGCGTATTCTACGACTTCACATCGGAACTCCGCCATCATCGCGCATAGAACGACACCGTGAACCGGATCCTCATCACTGGCGCGACCGGCAACATCGGCGGGCACGTGCTCTCGGCATTGCTCGAGCGTGGGGCGCCCGTGCGCGCGCTGGTGCGCAACCCGCGCGCCGCCGGTTTGCCTGCCGGCGTTGAGATTGCCGAAGGAGATCTCACCGCGCCCGAAACGCTCGACTCGTGCCTTGCCGGCATCGATACGGTGTTCCTGGTGTGGGTCGCGCCGGCTGAGGCCGCCGCTCCCGCTTTGGAGCGGATCGCGAAGCACGCGCGCCGTATCGTATTGCTGTCAGCGCCGCTCAGGACTGCCCATCCTCTGTTCCAGCAGCCCAATCCCTCGCGCACGCGCGCCGAACTTCTCGAACGGCTGATCGAAGCCTCGGGACTCGAATGGACCTTCCTGCGGCCGGGGATGTTCGCGGCGAACGCGCTGGGCTGGTGGGCGCCGCAGATCCGCGCCGGCGATATCGTGCGCTGGCCGTACCTCGACGTTCCGACCGCGCCCATTGACAGCCGAGACATAGCAGCCGTTGCGGCGCGCGCGCTTTGTGAAGAGGGACACTCGGCAGCCGAGTACGTTCTGACCGGACCCCAATCGCTTACTCAGTTCGAGCAGATCGCCACCATCGGCTCCGTAATCGGCCGAAAACTTCGCATCGAAGAAGTGCCGCCCGACGACTGGCTCGGCGCGCTGCCCAGCTTTTTTCCGGCGTACGTCGCAAAGTATCTGCTGGACGCGTGGGCCGCCGCGCGAGGGCAGCCCGCTTTCGTCGCCTCTACCGTCGCCGAGCTCACGGGAGCGCCTGCGCGAACCTTCCGCGAGTGGGCCTCGGATCACGCCGCACAGTTTTGTGCAGCAGGCTTTCAGCCTGCGGCCGCCCTTTGAGGTCCAGGCGATCGGCGTGACACCGCCGTATATTTCCCGAATGTTCGGCGGGCGACGAGCGCGCGGGACTAGTGCCAGCGACAACACATGCGCGGCCATCGAACCTCGCGTGCGCGCGCATACTGAAAATAAGAATGCCCGGACAGCATGATGAGCGGCGCAAGCGCGCGGTGGCGGCCATATCGCTGTTCGCCGCTGTCGGACTCACGGCATTCAAGCTCGTTGTGGGTCTCGCCACCGGCAGTCTCGGCATCCTCGCGGAGGCGGCGCATTCCGGCCTCGATCTGGTGGCCGCGCTGATCACATGGCTGGCGGTCCGCGCTTCGTCGAAGCCGGCCGACCGCGAACATCCATACGGCCACGGCCGCTTTGAGAACATCTCCGCGCTCTTCGAGACCCTGCTTCTGCTCGTCACCTGCCTGTGGATCATCCGCGCTTCCGTCCTGCGGCTGATCAGCCATCGCGTCGACATCGAAGTTACGGTCTGGTCTTTCGCCGTCATGGCCGTGTCGGTGGTTGTTGACATATCCCGCTCGCGCGCGCTGTCGCGGGCCGCGAAGGAGTTCCGCAGCCAGGCGCTGGAGGCCGACGCCCTGCACTTCCGCACCGATATCTGGAGCTCCTGCGTGGTCATCGCCGGACTCATCGGCGTCAGATTTCAGCTGATGCAGGCCGATGCAGTGGCCGCGCTGCTCGTCGCTGTGCTGGTGATTATCGTCAGCTGGCGCCTCGGTCTGCGCGCCGTTTATGCGCTCGCGGATACGGCTCCGGCGGGCCTGCAGCAGCAGATCATCGCCGTCGTGGAAGCCGTTCCCGGAGTGGCGAACTGCCATAATGTGCGAATCCGCAACTCCGGACCGCTCGTCTTCGCGGATATCCATGTCCTCATCGCCGGAGGCGCCACGCTGGCCGAAACGCACGACATCATGGAAGCCGCCGAAGACGCTATCCGCCGTATCATTCCGGACGCGGATGTGACAATTCATCCGGAGCCGCGGGAAACGCACCCGCCGGTGAGTCAGGCATGACCGCCATCTGATATCCCGGCCGGGCGCGCACCCGATACGCAGC
This sequence comes from Bryobacteraceae bacterium, assembly GCA_035653295.1. Taxonomy (GTDB): domain Bacteria; phylum Acidobacteriota; class Terriglobia; order Bryobacterales; family Bryobacteraceae; genus DASRCB01. The sequence goes on along the minus strand of DASRCB010000418.1, from coordinate 4,530 downwards.
GTCGTTCCGAAGGCGCACCTCCAGGCGGTGATAGCCGGGTGACAGATCGGCGGGCACGAAACTCAGAACGTATTGGGTGTGCAACTCCGAGCCCAGTTCCTCGACAATCTTCTCCAGCCCGGCTTTGCGCGTGAATGACGCCGTTGTGCCGCCGGTGGCCTCGGCAAGCGCCTGGACCGTCTTCGTTTTACCGAGGCGCGCGACCTCCGTAAACACGCGTAGAAAGTCCGGATCGCCCGCAGGCGGAACGTCCTTCGCTTTGGAGACAAATGTCGTGGCGTAGACCGAGTAGGACGCGGCATAGATCGTGACGTCACTCTCGGCGGCCGCGCGGACCACCTCGTCCAGCTTGGTTTTGCTGCCCCGGTCCCGGCTTTCGGAAACGAGCAGCAGGACGCGCCGGGTGTTCCGCCGCGCGCGCAGCATGCGAATTGAGAGCAGTGCGGCGTCGAGCAGGTGCGCATCCGTATCTCCTTCCGCTTTCGCTGCCTGAAATGCCGCGTCTACCTGCGCCGGGTCGGAGGTGAAGTCCTGAAGGACGTGAATCAGGCTGTCGAAGGTCAGCACCGCCACCGCTCCTCCTTCGCCGGCGACGAGCGGCACGATCATGCTGCCGACGCGCCGGATCTTCGCCAGAGCGGGCGCGGAGACGCCGGCGGACTGGATGGCGATAACCAGTGAGATCGGCGCCACACCCGTGCCGGCCGTATCCATAGCCGAGATCGGTTGGGGAACGCCGTTATCGAGAAGCTCAAAATCACCGCGCTGGAGTCCATCGATGAAGCCGCCCCGGTCATTGGTGACGGTAACAGGAACCAGCACAACTCGCGACTGGGTGTGGAACGGGACTTCCTGCGCGCCCAGCGTCAGCGCCAGGGCGGTCAGCAGCACCACTGTCGAAGCGCGCACACCAGCCCGAACTCGCAACTGAAAGGCCATCGTCATGGCCGCAAGCGGCCAGTCCCAACAGTACGAAACCAGAGAAAATCTGTTCCCCGCCGGCACCGTCTTTTGTTAAACTCAATCGGTCCGGAAACATGTCTGGAGAGCGAACAGTCACGCGTCCGCTGGTGGCCAGGAAACGGAATGGGAGCCGCCTCGACCTCATTCTGATCGATGCCGGCCGCATTGTCAGTGTGCTCGCGGCGGAGGAATCCGGAAGTGTCCTGCTGCGCTATAAGGATCAATACCTCGTGGCCGATCCGCGCGAGGTGCACACCCGTACCGTCCCCGTCTCCACCGCCTCGGCCGGCGCCTGAGTGTTCGCGTCAGCGTGCTGGCGCGTTTTGCTACGCTGAGGGGTTGTTTTCAAATCTGACATGAATGTCGCCATCATCGGAACAGGCTACGTCGGCCTGACTACGGGCGTGTGTCTCAGCTGGCTGGGCCACAAAGTCACTTGTCTTGATACCGACGCCGGCAAAATCGAGATGCTGCAGGACGGCAGGGCCCCCATTTATGAGCCCTTTCTCGTCGAACTCATGGCCGAAGCGCGACCGAACCTGCGTTTCAGCACCAGTTATGCCGAGGCCATTCCTGGCGCGGATGTGATATTCATCGCCGTGGGCACTCCGCCTTCGCCGCAGGGGCCCCCGGACCTGCGCTACCTGTGCTCTGCCGCGAAAGCGATTGGCGAGCATTTCGACAGCGGCTATGCCGTCGTGGTCAACAAATCGACTGTGCCCATCGGCAGCGGCAACTGGGTCGGATCCCTGGTCCGCGAGGCCTATGAGAACGCGCACCACCGCAAGGCGTCGGACAATTTCTCGGTGGCCTCGAACCCCGAGTTCCTGCGCGAAGGTACCGCGCTGCACGACACGCTGTATCCCGATCGCGTGGTCATCGGCTCGGACACGAACCGTTCCCTGGAGATTCTGTACACGCTGTATCGGCCCATTCTGGACCAGGACTTTGCGCCGCCCACGTTCCTTCCGCGTCCCGAAGATGTTGCCGCCGTGCCGCTGGTGTCGGCGGACCTGGCTTCGGCGGAACTGATCAAATACGCCGCGAATGCGTTTCTTGCGCTGAAGATCAGCTACATCAACGAAATCGGCCATCTGGCCGAGAAGGTGGGCGCCGATATCGCGCAGGTGGCGAGAGGCATGGGGCTCGATGCCCGCATCGGAACGCGGTTCCTGCAGGCCGGCATCGGCTGGGGCGGTTCCTGTTTCGGCAAGGATACCCTGGCGCTCGTCTCCACGGCTGCCGAGTATGCGGTGGAGATGCCCATCGTGGAAGCGGCGCGCGTGGTGAACAAACGCCAGCGCGACCGTGTGGTGGAGAAACTGCTTTCCGAGCTGAAGATCCTGAAAGGCCGGACCATCGGCCTGCTGGGCCTGGCGTTCAAGCCCAACACCGACGACCTGCGCGAGGCGCCGGCCCTCGATATTGCGCACAACCTCGTGCAGCGCGGCTGCCGGGTCAAGGTGCACGATCCCGTCGCGCTCGACCGCTTCCGCCGCGAGAACACCGATCTGGACGTGGTTTGCTGCGCCGATCCCGGCGATGTCGCCGAAGATGCCGATGCCCTGGTGCTGGTCACCGAGTGGCAGGAATACCGCGAGATCGACTGGGCGGCAATGGCGGGCCGCATGCGCTCGCGCATCCTGTTCGATGGCCGCAACGTCCTCGATCGCACGAAGCTGGAACAGCTGGGATATCGATATCTCGCGCTGGGCGCGTAACGGAGAATCATTGTGCGAGCGCTCACCGCGGTTTTCGCCCTGACCGCGCTCGGATCGGCCGGGGCGCAAACGAAAGCGGATCCGGCTCTGCTCGCCGCCATCCAGCAGATCCGCGCCATCGACAACCACGCCCATCCGGCGCGCCTGCTCGCTCCCGGCGAAAGCTCCGATCCCGATGTCGACGCGCTGATCAGCGGGTTCAGCCCGGATTTCGGGAACTACCCGCCGCCGCTGCGCCTCCAGCCCGACTGCCCCGATAACTTCGACGGCTGGCATGCGCTGTTCGGATATCCGTGGCGCGACATTCGGCCCGAACACATGAAACAGCTGATGCGAGCCAAGGAGAAGGTCCGGGCCGCGCACGGCGATGACTATCCGTCGTGGGTGCTGGATCAGCTCGGCATCGAGACCATGCTGGCCAATCGCGTGGCCATGGGCCGCGGCCTGAAGGCCCCGAGATTCCTGTGGGTGTCGTTCGTGGACGCGCTGCTTTTTCCGCTGGACAATACCACGGCGAAAAACAAGAATCCCGACGAGAAGTGGTTCTTCGGCGACGAGGAGCGCCTGCTGCAGCGATATCTGAAAGAAGCGGGACTGCAGAGGCCACCCGCGGCGTTCAACGACTATCTGCGCAACGTAGTCACCGCGACCCTCGAACGGCAGCGGGAACATGGCGCGGTGGCGATCAAGTTCGAAGCGGCGTACTTGCGCACGCTCGATTTCGCCGATGCAACCGAGGCGGACGCGCGGGGTGTCTATGAGAAATATGCCGGAGGCGGCGAGCCGTCGCCGGCCGAGTATAAGACGCTTCAGGATTTCTTATTCCGGTACATGGCGCGCGAGGCGGGCCGCCTCGGCATGGCCGTCCATTTTCACGTGGCCGGCGGCGGAGCGGGAACTTACTACGACGCGCCCGGCGGCAATCCTATGCTGCTGACCTCAGCCTTCAATGACCCCACGCTGCGGCACACCAACTTCGTCATCGTGCACGGCGGCGAGCCGTGGGTCCGCGAGACGCGGGACTTGTTCCAGAAGCCGAACGTTTACGCCGACTTCTCGGCGCAGACATTCCTCGATTTTCCCCGCGAGCTGTCGCAAACCATCCGCTCGTGGATCGAGTGGTATCCGGACAAGGTGCTCTTCGGCACCGATACGAGCCCCGCTTCGCCGGAGTTCGGCTGGGAAGAGCAGGGCTGGATCACCACGCGGACCGCGCGCCAGGCGCTCGCGCTGGCGCTGACGGGGATGGTAGACGATGGCGAGGTCACCCGGGAGAAGGCGCTGGTCATCGCGAAAATGGTGCTGCACGACAATGCGGCGAAGCTGTATGGTCTCCCGGCGCTAAAGCCGTAGCAGAGCGGCGAAAAAGCCGTCGCCGGGGTCGCGCCCCGGAATACGCTGCGAGATCTGCCATTCGCCGCCGATCTCGGCGATCACGTCCTCGTTTTCTTCGCGTTCCAGCGAGCACGTGGAGTATACGATTGCGCCGCCGGGCTTCACGTGCTCCAGCGCGTTGCGCAGAATGCTGACCTGGCGCGCATGCAACTCATCGAGGTCGGAGGCGCGCAGCCGCCACTTGATTTCCGGATTGCGGCCCAGCGTCCCTGTGCCTGAGCACGGCGCATCCACCAGCACCTTGTCGAACTGCGTCGTGAACGGCAGCGGGCGCGTCGCGTCCAGCGCCACGCGCCGGCAGTTCAGGTCCTGGAGCGCGCGCAAGCGATGCGCATGCACGTCGCAGGCGATGGCCTGAACGCCCGCCTCGAGCGCCTGAGCGGTCTTGTTGCCCGGCGCAGCGCAGACATCCAGAAACGTTTCGCCTGGCTGAAGCTCCAGCAGCGGCACA